>NZ_JBFUKI010000029.1:0-705 GCF_056400925.1 Alsobacter sp. P4_H11 | reverse complement strand
GCGAGCGGCTGGGGCGGCTGCCCTGCCGGGGCCTGCGCGCCGGGCGGACGCGGCGCGCCGGGTTGAGGCGTAGTGGGAGCAGCCGTGGAGGGCGCGGCGCCCGGAGCCGGAGCCGTAGGGCGCAAGCCCTGCGGCGCGGGCGGAACGCCGGGCTGCGCGGCCGGAGGCGCGACCTGGCCGGCCGGCGGCACAGGTTGGCCCGCGGCGGGCGGCACGGGTTGGCCCGCGGCGGGAGCGGGCTGCCGCAGCCCGGGTGGGAGAGGCGGAACGCCTGGCTGACGAGGCGGTTCGGCCTGCCGCGGCGCGGGCGGCGTTCCGGGCGTCGCCGATGCGGGCGGCGGCGGAGGAGGGGTCGCCGGGCGGGCGCCTGGTGCGGGCGCCTCGGCGCCCGGGGTCGGGCGGGGAGCCTGCGGGATGGCGCCCGGCGCGGGCGGCGGCGGCGTGCGCGGCTGGGCCGAGGGGGTCGGCGGGATCGCGCCGGGGCGCGGCGGCTCGGCCCTGGGGGCGGTCGGCTCCGGCCGGGGCGGCTGCGGTTCGGCCCGCGGGGCGGGCGGCGCAGCGCGTGGCGCTTCAGCGGGCGCGCCCGGACGCACGTTCGGTACGCGCTCGGGCGCGGCCCGGGGAGGGGTGGGCTCCGGACGAGGAGCGGCGCGGGGCGCGGCAGGCTCCGGCGCGCGCGGCGGTTCGGCGCGGGGCGCGGCAGGG
>NZ_JBFUKI010000028.1:0-714 GCF_056400925.1 Alsobacter sp. P4_H11 | reverse complement strand
GGTGGTGGCGGTGGCGGCGGCGGCGGCGGCGGCGGCGGCGGTGGCGGCGGTGGTGGCGGCGGCGGCGGCGGATCGTGCGAGCCGATCGACGACAAATGGAAGGACGTCATCGACGACAGCACCTGGAAGTTCCGGGATACGTGGTCGGACATTCGTGAGCCGGAGTGGAAGGACACGTCGGAAAGCGATCTGCCGCGCGCGGCCAACTACGTTTCGAATCATAAGAAGATTAAAACGAAGGTGAAGATCGCCGGAGGCACCGTCGAAAAACAAGTCGAGGTCTGGAAGCTTTATGGTTGGCTTTGGTGGGCCAGCAAGCAGAGTGGAAATCACGATTTCTTCAGCAGCACCCGTAACAAGGTGGATGATGGATACAAGCTCGTCTGGGTCTATAATTGGATCGAGGGCGTGTATCAGCAGCCATCGACCTGCAAGCTGAAGAGCCTGCGGAGTCCCATCGTGCTCGACCTGCCGGGTCTCGGCTCCATTGCGACGTCCGCGATGGTTCCGACGTCCGAGCGGGAAGCCACTGAGGTCTCGTTCGATCTCCACGGCGTGGGCGTTCCGGTGCGCACCGAATGGCTCTTGCCCAAGGGCCAGGGCTTCCTGGTGGACGACCGCGACGGCCGAGCGGCGGACGACATGTCCGGCCGGCGCCTGTTCGGCAACGACCGGGAGCATCACGACGGCTTCGCCAAGCTGGCCAAGCTCGAC
>NZ_JBFUKI010000027.1:0-1178 GCF_056400925.1 Alsobacter sp. P4_H11 | reverse complement strand
CACAATGAGAGTGGTCGAAGGTGGGTTTCCCCATTCGGAAATCCTCGGATCAAAGCTCGTTCGCAGCTCCCCAAGGCTTATCGCAGCGTACCACGTCCTTCATCGCCTCTCAGCGCCAAGGCATCCACCGAATGCCCTTATGACACTTGATCGTTCTCATGAACAATGCTCGTCGCTTCATCCACGTGTCATGGTGGTGAAGCCAGTCCCAGGTCCTCCGCTCGGCGCGGATGATGGAGACGCAAATCCCCATCCGGACCCTTCGAACACATTGCTCGAAAAGACCAGTTTGCTTCGATCACGTCCGGCGTCCGTGCGGTCAGGCGACGGCGCTGGCAGCCAACGCATCCAGTGTAGTGGATGCGAAGTCCGGACATGATCCCTCTTCACGATGTCAAAGATCGGTCATCGTCGGGCAAGGCCCAACGAGAAGCTCTGTTTTCTCTCAACGGATGAGTTGTTGGGGCGTGATCGCCACGATCAAACCGCCTGGTGGAGCCAGACGGGATCGAACCGACGACCTCATGCTTGCAAAGCACGCGCTCTCCCAACTGAGCTATGGCCCCCAAGCCGCAAGCGGCTTGTGTTTTTGGCTTGCCTCAAGCGCCGGCGGTCGCATCCGCGACCTTGGCTGACGCGCCATCAGACGCGGCGCGCAGTCGCGCTTGCGGCCCTTCGGGCCGAAGAGGCAGGTAAACTCGAAGCTGGGCGTTCGAAGCCGAAGGCTTCGACCAGGCCGAACGGCCGCCGCGCACTTTTGCGCGTCAGCCAAGGCGGCGAATGCCGCCGCCGGCGCTTGAGGCGCCTCAACAAGATGGTGGGCCTGGGAAGACTCGAACTTCCGACCTCACGCTTATCAAGCGCGCGCTCTAACCAACTGAGCTACAAGCCCAAGATCTCCCGAGTTCCAGCGTCGCGAAGCGACGCCGAAACCCTGGGCTCATCCGGAAAGAAAGAGAAACGAGGACGGCTATGTCCCGCAAGTGAGCTCTGACTGAGCTCGTTTGTTCCAAGTGCTTCGATAGGTCTGGCGAACAAGTCCGCCGCGCTCTGAAGAAGCATCCTTAGAAAGGAGGTGATCCAGCCGCAGGTTCCCCTACGGCTACCTTGTTACGACTTCACCCCAGTCGCTGACCCTACCGTGGTCGTCTGCCTCCTTGCGGTTAGCGAAACGCCTT
>NZ_JBFUKI010000026.1:0-2159 GCF_056400925.1 Alsobacter sp. P4_H11 | reverse complement strand
CCGACGGATTCGAACCATCGAGAGCAATGCCGCAGCGGAGATTGCTGCTCTCACCGAGGAGTTAACGCGCACCCGAGATAAAGTTCGCCAACTTGAACAGCAGGTCGCGGAAGCCGAGGTCCGCATCAAGGCGGCAGATAACCGGGTAGCTGAAGCCGAGTGTCGCCTCCAGAGCGCAAACGACTGGGTGCACAAACTTCATGACGCCATCACCAAGGCGTTCTCGGCCTATGAGGGCACGGCAGCCACCCGGTGAGTGTCTGCTGTCCCTCGCTGAGCTTCGAGTAGCGGACCTCTGAGGGCAACTCGTATCCACGCAAACGGCGCTGCTGTTTACGGTCAGCCCCGAGCAAGAATGAGGCCGGGCCAAATCGGCCGAATAGCTGGCTGCATGCTTGGCGGTTGCAGCGGTCGTTCTGCCTGGGCAATTAAATCTCTCCTGGCGTTAACTTGGCTTTACCTTAGCGGGACGTGGCGTCCGCTCGATGACGCGGGCCGAACAAGATCGGCCAGCTTCCTGCGAGGCAAATTGCTCCTCCAGCGAGGTCCCATCTATCTGGACGATGATCCTCAACGCCCTAGACCAAAAGGATTGCCGCGACGATGTAGATCCCGCCACAGGCCGCGAACGCACGTCCTGCAGCTCCACTCTCCACCAGCCTCAGCAGGTAGGCGAAGAGCGCCAGCGACATCATCCCGGGCAGCAGCCAGTAAGGGGAGCGATCGAGGCGCAGCCACAGAAGGCGAAGCAGCCGGCGGTTTCAGCGAGCGCCGCTCCAGCGTAGGCAAGAAAGGTCATAGTCTCGTTTGGCACAGGATTGGCAGTCTAACCACGCCGGCCGCAATTCGCCGCGCCTCGTCCCAGGCGATATCCCCTGCTCTTGGGTCGTTATAGTAGACGCAGCCCAAGGCGGACCCCGGCGAGTTCACCCGGAACATGCCGTCGCTGTCCTGCACGGTCCAAGGGCCAGCTGGTATATCGCCCAGCTCGGCTACCTCCCCCTTCAGAGTTGCCGGCAGCTTGGCGATCTCCTCAGCGACCCGCTCGGCCGTCGCGGAGTCCAACTGGCCCATGACGGAGCTGCAGCCCTTAACGTCGGCATAGCAGTAGATCAGCCGGCAGTCTGTCGCGTCGGAAACGAGGAAGCCACCAGGGATGCGGGCAGCGCGCCAGGGTCTTTGCAATTGTCTAGTTCAGCCATTCGCTTTTCTGAGCGTCATCCATGGACCTCCAAACATGGTCATCCACATGGAAGCCATGTGAGAGCGGTTTTTCTCGAAAAGCTTGGAAGACGGCTTAGCAGGCGATCTGCGTCATAGCGCTCTAAATCTGTGTGTGTTCATCAACCGGTAGACTGACTGTTCACCCCAGCGACGTTTTGCGAGTACCGGCGCGAGCTGTTTTAGCGTTCTACCGAAGTTTTCAGGCGATGCTCGCCTGATGCGCTTCATCACTACGCTCCTGCGATCTTTGAGCTGCACGTCCGGATCGGTCGCCGTGCTGTTCAGCGTGGCCGCCCCCCTCACCCTTGGCTTGGGTGTTGCCGCGGTCGACTACGGCAGTGTCTATAGAACCCGTACGGCCCTACAAAATGCGGCCGACAGTTCCAGCCTAGCGGCTGCAAGCGAGTTGCGGCTGGCCAACGCTGACTCCCGGCGGCTTGCGAGCTTGGCCGCGACATACGTTGCCGCTGCGATGAACGGACAGGCTGGACCTGTTCCCGCTGAGACGTCAGCGCCTGCCGGACAACCGCGTGGGCTGCAGTCGGAGGTGCGGACGGTTGAGACCTCATCCGGGCCAATTACGGTGACGGCAGCCGTGGATTTCGACAAGCGCACGCTCAGCACTACTCTCACGCGACGCGTCTCGACCTACGTGCTGCGGTATTTTGAGGCCGCGCCGACCACGGTCACCGTCCAGTCGGTTGCTCGCCTGATGGGCGCATCGCCGTTGTGCGTTTTGGCACTAGAAGCCAAAGAGAACAAAGCGATTGCGATGCTGAAGGGCTCGAAAATCACGGCCAAAGATTGCGCAGTGCAATCAAATTCAGCGTCGGCTGACGGCCTGTTTGCGGACGATGCAACGTCGCAGGTCCGCGCGTCGAAGAACTGCGCAACCACAACTCCGAACAGGGGCGCCGCGAGCCAGGTTTTTGTTC
>NZ_JBFUKI010000025.1:0-2444 GCF_056400925.1 Alsobacter sp. P4_H11 | reverse complement strand
TTCCAGCACCAGGGCGTGACTACGGCGCTACGGCGCCGCCAGGCGCTGACGTGACCCTACCCTGACGCGCACTTGTATGACGAGTAAGGCTGCGCGGCCGTGCTTTGCGTCGTATTTCCTGATTTGAGCGTGGTTTTTTTCTGTCTTTGGCTGTTTTCTCGCGACGCGCTGAAAGCGTAACTTCCGCAACTTAAGTACAACCTTTGGTTGTATAGCTACAGTATACGAACAATGAAAGCGTATTTACGCGGGTAATACATCGATTCACCGCGGATTAAGCCGAGACGGCTATGGTGTTCTCAATCGAATACAAACAGGGAAGTTCCAATGTCCAGCGTCATCAAGAAGGGCCGCGACTTCCTGCGAGACCAGAGCGGCGCGTCGATCGTCATGTTCGCGGTTGGAGCCGTGCCCTTAGCCATCGGGGCCGGGGCCGGTCTCTATTATGTTCGCCACACGACAGCAGGGTCGCGCGCGGACACTGCGGCTCACGCGGCCTCCTTGGCGTCGGTCAACATGGCGCGTCTTCTGCTGAAGCAGCGATATGGCGTCTCCTCGACAAGTGGCTGGACGCCCCAGGCGACCGCGGCCGCGCAGGTCGCCATCGGTCCGGACTCGGAAGCCGCGGGTGTCGCCGCATTCAAAGCCACGGCCCAGATAAGCGGCGGCTTGAGCGCCTATCTCAAGCCCGTGGTGCACGTCTCGTTGGTCGACGGGCAGTTCAAGGCGGACGTCAGTTACGAACTCGACAACCCGACAACCGCGACGGATCGCGCTGATCAAGGTTCCGTGGACTCGAGCGGCGCGACACTGGCCGCAGCCGCGACGCCGGATGCGCCGCTAGGTGGATCGTGCGGCGGCGGCGGTACCGGTGGTGGCGGCGGCGGTACCGGAGGTGGCGGTGGCGGTACCGGTGGCGGCGGCGGCGGTACCGGAGGTGGCGGTGGCGGTACCGGTGGCGGTGGCGGCGGCGGCGGTACCGGTGGAGGCGGTGGCGGTGGCGGTGGCGGTGGAGGCGGCGGCGGCGGCGGCGGTGGCGGTGGCGGCGGTGGCGGCGGCGGTTCGTGCGACGCGATCGACGACGACTGGAAAGACGTGATCAGCGACAGCACGTGGAAATTCAGGGACACCTGGTCGGACATCGCCGAGCCGGAGTGGAAGGACACGTCGGAAAGCGATCTGCCGCGCGCGGCCAACTACGTCTCCAATAGCAAGAAGATCAGTACCAAGGTGAAGGTCGACGGCCGCTCGGTGGAGAAACAAGTCGAGGTCTGGAAGCTTTACGGTTGGCTCTGGTGGGCCAGCAAGCAAAGCGGAAATCACGATTTCTTCAGCTCCACCCGAAGCAAGGTGGACGACGGATACAAGCTCGTCTGGGTCTACAATTGGATCGAGGGCGTCTACCAGCAGCCGCTGACCTGCAAGCTCAAGAGCCTGAGAAGTCCCATCGTGCTCGACCTGCCGGGTCTTGGCTCCATTGCGACGTCCGCGATGGTTCCGACGTCCGAGCGGGAAGCCACTGAGGTCTCGTTCGATCTCCACGGCGTGGGCGTTCCGGTGCGCACCGAATGGCTCTTGCCCAAGGGCCAGGGCTTCCTGGTGGACGACCGCGACGGCCGAGCGGCGGACGACATGTCCGGCCGGCGCCTGTTCGGCAACGACCGGGAGCATCACGACGGCTTCGCCAAGCTGGCCAAGCTCGACCGCAATGGCGACGGCGTGCTGGACGGCGACGAGCTCGACGGGCTCGCGCTGTGGGTGGACAACGGCGACGGCAAGGTTCAGCCGGGCGAGTTGAAATCCGTGCGGGAGTGGCGTGTGAGCGCCATCGACGTGCGGGCTCAATGGACCACGGACGGCAAGCACCGGCTCATCTCCAAGGCCGTCGTCGACGGCAAGGAGATCCTGGCGGAGGACGTCTGGTTCTTCGCCGACCTGCGGCCCATCGCTCAGAAATGAGCGCCGGGCTCTCACGCCAGCAAGTTCGCCGCCCTGCGCCTTTCCGACGCCGGGCGGCGGCTATTCGCGCCGCTTCCGCCACGATACCGAGGGATCGCGACCGAGTTGGCCCCGGTCGCGCCGTTGATCGAGCGTTCGGCTCCGCACCACCTGTTTAAGAACAGACGGCTGTGCGTGGGGCGTTGCTCTTCTCTTGCCGAGCGCCGCCGAGATGCCGACGGCCTCGCGTTCTGGCCTTCCAGCACCAGGGCGTGACTACGGCGCTACGGCGCCGCCAGGCGCTGACGTGACCCTACCCTGACGCGCACTTGTATGACGAGTAAGGCTGCGCGGCCGTGCTTTGCGTCGTATTTCCTGATTTGAGCGTGGTTTTTTTCTGTCTTTGGCTGTTTTCTCGCGACGCGCTGAAAGCGTAACTTCCGCAACTTAAGTACAACCTTTGGTTGTATAGCTACAGTATACGAACAATGAAAGCGTATTTATTT
>NZ_JBFUKI010000024.1:0-4605 GCF_056400925.1 Alsobacter sp. P4_H11 | reverse complement strand
GTGTTTAACGGTTGTCTATCGAAACCGAGATCGCCCGATGGATAGCTCTTCCCAGAATTTGAAAGATGTCGTTGAGAAGTTCGTGGCGGGGCACGGGGAACTGGCTGACGAAGAGTTTGGAGCCAGCGTCTCCGACTACCTTTCAAGGAACCTGAACGTTGATCCCGATTCCTTCATGGAACTGGCCATCAAGATCTACACAGATTGCAAATCCCGCACCGTCGTCACTGGACGACAGTAACACGCGCCGCTAGGGCTCTGACTGCACCAGAGTTCGCGGGACTGCGCCTTTCGGTTGCGGCAGGCGTTCAATCACCCCGTTCGGGCCAACGATTTGTTGCGCGATGCCGCGACCCAAATCCGACTGCAGGGTGACGAGATCGCCATCGGACGGGATGTTGTATTGGGCGGACCAGAGAACCTGTCCGCCTCTTGCATCCACAAGCTGAGCGGCGACAACTCCCTTTGTTTCGGACGTAAACACACTGCCCTCGACGAAGTACCGAATGTTGTAGTGCCCCTGGGTGGCCGTGTTCGTGCCGTGCATTTCGGTCGCAAAACGGCTTAGGGTTGCGATCTCCCCTTGTTCGGCGAGAACACTGATCACCTCCTCCGAAACACCGCTGGCGATCTGTTGGGCGCGATTGGCCCCAATCGCCGTGAAGGGAAGAACCGCAAAAAGGGGCTTTTCGGAGGTGGCCGCCCTCATCCAGTATCCCGAGGAAATCAGGGCAGCGGCGGCAGCTACGAGAGAAGCGGCAAAGGTGACCCGAACTCCCCATTTCGTTGACGAGATCGCTGAGCGTGCACCCTCAATAAAGGATAGCCGTGGCTGGACAGCATCCCCGGAGTCCGGGGATTGCACTATGGCGACGCAGGTTTTGAAGACCGGGACGTAGGCTCCCTTAGGGATATCGATCTGGATCGGGTCATGTGAGCTGTAGTTGTACCGTTCCAGCGCGCGGCGGAGCCGACCAGCCTCAATACGTACCAGAGGATCAGAGTTTGGGTCGAAGTGCGCCGGCCTGTCAAAAACCGACAACCCAATGGCATAGGCTTTGATCCGATCCTGTCTTCCTTCCAGGCACTCATGGACGATATAGGACAGGAATCGGCTAAGCCGCTTTGAACGTTGAAAGTCTTCGCTGGCGAGAACGTTTCGCAAAACCCCTTCGATCATTTCCCGTCTTGGGTCGCACTCCATGGACATTGCGCTACCTTGCTGTTGAAGGCTCAAGGGGATCGGGTGATTGTCGCGCTTCAATTGGTCATGTTCAATAGATCCGCTGGGCTAAAATCGTGTTGAATGCATGCGTTTATTAAACCGCATTACAACAATTGCGCCGCGCCTCTGATTGAGCCGTGCGCCGTCAATGCCTCAGCCAAGAACTCCGGTGCCCGATGCCGAATGTGTTTGGCTTCTAGCCACGACCTACATCAATCAGCCCCGCAGCATTGCCCTTGCAGGGAACTTGTATCGAGGAGCCATGGCTTGGCGCCCTAGAGCCCTGAAGCGCAAAGCCCGCTTCCCGCCGGCGGGCTTTGCCCAGCCCATGCTGGCGACGCTCACCGCTGCGATCCCGATCGCGCCAGGCTGGCTCTACCAGGTCAAGCACGACGGTTATCACATGCAGGGCCGTCGGAGAGGGCAGAGGGCGTCCGACTACGAATCGAACGACAACTCAGCGCTGTCCGACCTGGCCTCGGCGCTGCTGGATCTACTCGAGGTTGGCGAGCGCATCTGTGCGGAGGACGGGGTCTAGAAACGAGCCCCGCTGCGGGGGTTCTTTTGTGAATTTAAAAAAGATCAAAATCTGATTTCGCGCATTTCGCGAGAGGAAGGCTACTGCTAAGCATCCCGATAGCTCTCTGTGCGGAATCAGTTATCTGCGGGACAAATTGTTATTCCGCCCTTGCATACCTTAGGCCAGCAATCAAAATCTCAGGCGCGGCGACATCATCAAACACCGGATTCGTTCATGGCTGATTCTCTCCAGAGCTTGGTCAATCGCGCCGAAAATTTCGTCGCTGAACACGTTGACCTGCCGGAGGACGAGTTTGGGGCTATGGCTGCAAACTACCTAGCGAGCCATCAAGACATCGACCCCGACAGCTTCATGAACCTCGTGATCAAGCTTTACAGATATCGAGCGGTTTCCGGACCGCTCGTTGAGGAAGGCCAGTAGCCGCGACGAACTTATCGGACCCGCACTCGCCAAGAGGGCAAGCAGGGTTCAGCGCCGTCGCTGCGCACTGGCGGATCTACAAGGATGGCCAGCTAAAGCGAACGTGAGGGCTCTATTCTGCCAAAGCTCGATTGCTCAGGTTGGCTCTGCTGATGATGGCTTGGCGATCTCCACCACTTGCGGGCGACCAGCGTGCGCATCCGCCCAGCTTCATTCCGCCGATGCTGGCGACGCTCACAGACGTGATCCCGATCGCGCCAGGCTGGCTCTATCAAGTGAAGCATGACGGCTATCGCATGCAGGGACACCGGACAGGGCAGGGGGTGCGCCTCTACAGCCGCAACGGGCTGGTCTGGACCGATCGACTGCCGCGCATAACCGCCGGCCTCCTGAGCCTTCCCTGCGGCTCATGCGTGCTCGATGGCGAGGCGGTGGTGCAGATGCCGGATGGTCCGGACGACTTCCACGCCCTTGCGGTCGCGCGCAGGCGCCGGCCGAGCCGTGCTGATAGCCTACGATTTGCTGGAGATCGATGGCGAGGACCTTCGCTCGTGGCCGCTGGTGGAGCGCCGCGCCGAGCTGACCGATTTGTTGGCCTCGCCGGTTGCCGGACCTGTTCCGGCATGCCTGAGCAATGGGTCTGGAGGGCATCGTTTTGAAGCGAAAGGGCTCGTACCCTCTAGCCGGCGCTTAAGTGAACGATCTGTCGGACAGGGGCCTGCGCCAAAAAAGAATCCTCGCAGCGGGGCTTGCTGCGGGGATTGTCAGGGCATGATCAATTTTGCCTGCCCATCAGACTGAGGTTCCGCCATGCATCCGCGCCGGCATTCAGATCCGTACGAAGTCTGTGGGCATGAGCAACATGGGCGGCTTGGGCCAACTCCGCAGTTGGGTTGCTACTTCACCTTTGGCCGTCTCGACTCAAGGTCGAGGATAAGGGCTCTCTGCCGTGCAACAAGCACCTCGCCCCGAGCCGCGTTCGCATCCGCGAGTACTAGGTGCTATTTGACCAGACAACCATCAAGCGGACTATGCAAGCTGGGCGAATGTTGAAAGCTCGCCCAGCAGGAGCGTTTCACAAAAGCTCTAGCAGCTCTGTCCTGCCTTGCCACGAGGTGTCACAGAACACCGCGCCGCACCGCACGCCTCGTCGCCACGCGAGCCCGGCGGTGAGTCACTCCGTAGTAGCTTCCGTGCCCATAGCCGTAGCTACCGTAATCCCCGTATCTGCCAGCCTGGTAAGAGTATGGGTCGTAGGTAGGAGCCGCGACGGGAACCGCGACCGGAGCTGCCAGCGGCGGAGCCGCCGCAGGCAAGGTCGTCGGGGTGCCCGCAGGGGCGTAGACCATGCCCCGCATCTCTGCAAACGCCAAGGTCGAGGCCATCGTCCCTGCAGCGAGAAACGAAGCGAACAGCAATGGATTAGTTGCCATGATTGCCTCCATCCAATTCGTAGGGATCATTTACAGTTATCGGAATACACGAGCAACTCGCCGCTCGCCATGCGTGAATACAACGACTTTGTCGTCGGGTGAGATGTAGTATTCGTAGTAGCCACGAGAGCTGAGCCCCGGCACATTGATATTCTGGAAGTGAGAGGAGTCGACCCAAGTCGGGATCGAACTTCCCCTTCCAACGCGAATACCGCTCGGCTCCGTATAGTGGATGCCGACAGTGCGGAGCGTGTCGGCATGAACGGCCGGCCAGCCTTGCGAATTCGATGAAGGATAGGGCCGCGTGACCGTAATCTCGTTCTGAGCCTGGGCGCCTTGGCTCAAGGCAATGGAGATCGGCAAAGCGGCGCATATGGCGCACAAAAGGTGTGCTCGCATTCGAACCTCCCATCTGAAAGGCATTTGCCACCGAAACAGTTTGCCATCACTGGGCGTGTCTTGAAGTGAGCGAAAACAGTTTCGGCCGGAACTAGGCCGTGAGGCGTGGTCTTTTTGACGCGGCGCAGTCCGATCAGTTGACAACGGTGCATACGAAAGCACGGTGACGATTGGTGTGTGCCTAGCCGAGCCGGCAGACCGCCCAGAGATTTGCGAAATGCGCAGGACTGTGGAACCCCGAGCCGGCCAGCTCCGGTGACTGGCCAGACCTATCGGTCGGGGTTGTCCCCAGCATGGCTTAAGGCACGATGTCCGGGCTACAACCGAGCCTGACGACTGCAAAGGGTTAGCAGGGCTTTGGCCATGTCCTCATGGCCCGAAGCCAGACACCCGAGTACGTTTGTTCGAATTGGTACGACGTCAATTCGACCAAGTTGGACGGTTACGTCGTACCAGTGATAATGTCCGGCTTGTGTTTAACGGTTGTCTATCGAAACCGAGATCGCCCGATGGATAGCTCTTCCCAGAATTTGAAAGATGTCGTTGAGAAGTTCGTGGCCGGGCACGGGCGGGGCACGGGGAACTGG
>NZ_JBFUKI010000023.1:5000-6525 GCF_056400925.1 Alsobacter sp. P4_H11 | reverse complement strand
AAGGCGTTTCGCTAACCGCAAGGAGGCAGACGACCACGGTAGGGTCAGCGACTGGGGTGAAGTCGTAACAAGGTAGCCGTAGGGGAACCTGCGGCTGGATCACCTCCTTTCTAAGGATGCTTCTTCAGAGCGCGGCGGACTTGTTCGCCAGACCTATCGAAGCACTTGGAACAAACGAGCTCAGTCAGAGCTCACTTGCGGGACATAGCCGTCCTCGTTTCTCTTTCTTTCCGGATGAGCCCAGGGTTTGGGCGATTGGCCGCAAGGTTGATCGATCAAGCCAGGGAGATCTTGGGCTTGTAGCTCAGTTGGTTAGAGCGCGCGCTTGATAAGCGTGAGGTCGGAAGTTCGAGTCTTCCCAGGCCCACCATCTTTAGTGCGCTCGCTTTGCGAGCTGGTTGACGCGTCGAAGGACGCGGCGGCCGGTCGGCCTAGTCCGAAGCCTTCGGCATCGGGTCTTCCAGCATTGAGTTTTAAGTCCTCATCACTCGCCTGCGGCGAGTGGGGCCATAGCTCAGTTGGGAGAGCGCGTGCTTTGCAAGCATGAGGTCGTCGGTTCGATCCCGTCTGGCTCCACCAGGCGGTTTGATCGTCGCGATCACGCCCCAACAACTCATCCGTTGAGAGAAAACAGAGCTTCTCGTTGGGCCTTGCCCGACGATGACCGATCTTTGACATCGTGAAGAGGGATCATGTCCGGACTTCGCATCCACTACACTGGATGCGTTGGCTGCCAGCGCCGTCGCCTGACCGCACGGACGCCGGACATGATCGAAGCAAACTGGTCTTTTCGAGCAATGCGTTCGAAGGGTCTGGGCAGGGCCTTGTGGTCTTGCCATCCGCGCCGAGCGGAATGACCTTGAGACAACCCGACCACCATGACACGTGGGCCGGGAGCGATCGCGCAAGCGATCGCCAAACGAGCATTGTTCATGAGAACGATCAAGTGTCATAAGGGCATTCGGTGGATGCCTTGGCGCTGAGAGGCGATGAAGGACGTGGTACGCTGCGATAAGCCTTGGGGAGCTGCGAACGAGCTTTGATCCGAGGATTTCCGAATGGGGAAACCCACCTTCGACCACTCTCATTGTGACCCAGTCGAGCGATCGTCTGGGTTGGATTGAGCGTGGTCAATGGAGGTATTTGTTCCTGAATCCATAGGGAACAAAGGCGAACCCGGGGAACTGAAACATCTAAGTACCCGGAGGAAAGGACATCAACGAGACTCCGTTAGTAGTGGCGAGCGAACGCGGACCAGGCCAGTGCTTTGTGTGATCGAACCGGAACCGTCTGGAAAGTCGGGCCTTAGCGGGTGATAGCCCCGTACGGGTGTTGAGATCATGAAGACATGAGTAGGGCGGGACACGTGAAATCCTGTCTGAACGTGGGGGGACCACCCTCCAAGCCTAAGTACTCCTCAGCGACCGATAGCGAACCAGTACCGTGAGGGAAAGGTGAAAAGCACCCCGACGAGGGGAGTGAAACAGCACCTGAAACCGGATGCCTACAAACAGTAGGAGCCCAA
>NZ_JBFUKI010000022.1:0-18422 GCF_056400925.1 Alsobacter sp. P4_H11 | reverse complement strand
AGGTCGACCTTGTTCATGAACACCACCAGCGCCGGCACGCCGACCTGGCGGGCGAGCAGGATGTGCTCGCGCGTCTGCGGCATCGGGCCGTCGGCGGCCGAAACCACCAGGATCGCGCCGTCCATCTGCGCCGCGCCCGTGATCATGTTCTTCACGTAGTCGGCGTGGCCGGGGCAATCCACATGCGCGTAGTGGCGCGCCGTGGTCTCGTACTCGACATGCGCGGTCGAGATCGTGATGCCGCGCGCCTTCTCCTCCGGCGCCTTGTCGATCTGGTCATACGCCGTGAAAGTGGCGCCGCCCGTCTCCGCCAGAACCTTGGTGATCGCCGCCGTCAGCGACGTCTTGCCGTGGTCGACGTGACCAATCGTGCCGATGTTGCAGTGCGGCTTCGTCCGCGCGAATTTTTCCTTGGCCATGGCCGTGCTCCGTGGATCCGAAGAGAAGAGATGGGCGAGCTGTTCAGGGGTATGCGGTTAGGCGTACTTGGCCTGGACCTCGGCGGCGATGGCCGAGGGAACCTGCTCGTAGTGATCGAATTGCATCGTGTACGAGGCGCGCCCCTGGCTCATCGAGCGAAGCGTGTTCACGTACTGGAACATGTTGGCGAGCGGCACCATGGCGTTGATCACGACGGCGTTGCCGCGCATGTCCTGGCCCTGGATCTGCCCGCGACGACCGGTGAGATCGCCGATGACCGAGCCGGTGTAGTCTTCCGGCGTCACGACCTCGACCTTCATGATCGGCTCGAGCAGCACCGGTCCGCCCTTCTGGAGGGCCTCACGGAACGCCGCGCGGGACGCGATTTCGAAGGCGAGAGCCGACGAGTCGACGTCGTGGTAGGCGCCGTCGACCAGCTCCACCTTCACGTCAACCACCGGGAAGCCGGCGAGCGGCCCCGAGTTCATCACGCTGTCCAGGCCCTTCTCGACGCCGGGGAGATACTCCTTCGGCACCGCGCCGCCGACGATCTTCGAGACGAACTCGAAGCCCTTGCCGACTTCGTTGGGCTGAACGACGAACTTCACGCGGGCGAACTGGCCCGTGCCGCCGGTCTGCTTCTTGTGGGTGTAGTCGATCTCGTACTTCTTCGAGAGCGTCTCGCGATACGCCACCTGGGGGGCGCCCACATTCGCGTCGACCTTGTAGGTGCGGCGCAGGATGTCGACCTTGATGTCGAGATGCAGCTCGCCCATCCCCTTGAGGATGGTCTGGCCGGACTCAAAGTCCGTGGACACGCGGAACGACGGGTCCTCGGCGACGAGCTTGGCCAGGGCGACGCCCAGCTTCTCCTGGTCAGCCTTGGACTTCGGCTCGATCGCCATCTCGATCACGGGCGCGGGGAATTCCATGCGCTCGAGGATCACGGCCTTGTTCATGTCGCAGAGCGTGTCGCCCGTGCGGGTATCCTTGAGGCCCGCCATCGCGACGATGTCGCCGGCGTAAGCCTCCTTGATGTCTTCGCGGTTGTTCGCATGCATCAGAAGCATGCGGCCGATCCGCTCCTTCTTGTCCTTGGTCGAGTTCAGCACGGTCGTGCCGGACTCGATCTTGCCGGAGTAGATGCGGCAGAACGTGATGGTGCCGACGAAGGGGTCGTCCATGATCTTGAAGGCGAGCAGCGAGAAGGGCTCGTCGTCAGACGCGGTGCGGACTGTCTCTTCTTCCGTCTTGAAATCGATGCCCTTGATGGCTTCGCGATCGAGCGGCGAAGGCAGGTAGTCGACCACTGCGTCGAGCAGGGGCTGAACGCCCTTGTTCTTGAAGGCCGAGCCGCACAGCACCGGGTTCCACACGCGGCCGACGACGGCCTTGCGGATCAGCGACTTCAGGGTCGCCTCGTCCGGCTCCTGGCCGTCCAGATAGGCCGCCATGGCGTCGTCGTCGAGCTCGACGGCGGCTTCCACCAGCTTGAAGCGGTATTCCTTCGCCTTGTCGGCGAGGTCGGCCGGGATCTCTTCGTCGTGGAACTTCGCGCCCAGGCCCTCGTCTTCCCAGACCACAGCCTTCATGCGCACCAGGTCGATGATGCCCTTGAAGTTGTTCTCGGAGCCGATCGGCAGCTGGATGCAGACCGGCTTGCCGGCCACGCGGGTGACGATCTCGTCGACGCAGTTGTAGAAGTCCGCGCCGATCTTATCCATCTTGTTGACGAACACGATGCGCGGCACGTTGTACTTGTCGGCCTGACGCCAGACCGTCTCGGTCTGCGGCTCGACGCCCTGGTTGCCGTCCAGCACGCAAACCGCGCCGTCCAGCACGCGCAGCGAACGCTCCACCTCGATGGTGAAGTCGACGTGCCCGGGGGTGTCGATGATGTTCAGGCGCTTGCCGTTCCAGAACGTCGTCGTGGCCGCCGACGTAATGGTGATGCCGCGCTCCTGCTCCTGCTCCATCCAGTCCATCGTCGCGGCGCCTTCGTGCACCTCGCCGATCTTATGGGACTTGCCGGAGTAGTAGAGGATCCGCTCAGTCGTGGTCGTCTTCCCGGCATCAATGTGGGCCATGATGCCGAAATTACGATAGTCCTCGATGGCGTGAATGCGCGGCATTGTCGTGTGTCCTGGTATCTTGCCGAAAGGTCGCCGTTACCAGCGATAGTGCGAGAAGGCGCGGTTGGCTTCCGCCATCCGGTGTGTGTCTTCGCGCTTCTTGACGGCGTTGCCACGGTTGTTCGAGGCGTCGATCAGCTCCGAAGAGAGGCGATCAACCATCGTCTTGTCGTTGCGGGACCGGGCGGCCTGGATGAGCCAGCGGATCGCGAGAGCCTGACGGCGCTCCATGCGAACCTCGACCGGAACCTGGTAGGTGGCGCCGCCGACGCGGCGGGACCGAACTTCAATCGCCGGGGCGACGTTCTCGAGCGCCTGCTTGAAGGCGGCGAGCGGATCGGTCTTCAGCTTGGTCTCGACGATCTCGAGAGCGCCATAGACGATCTGCTCGGCGACCGACTTCTTGCCGTCGTACATGATCGAATTCATGAACTTGGTGACGACCAGATCGCCGAACTTGGGATCAGGGATGATTTCACGCTTTTCAGCGCGGTGACGACGCGACATGTCCGGGTCTCCGTCGGATTACTTCGGCCGCTTCGCGCCGTACTTCGAACGGCGCTGCTTGCGGTTCTTGACGCCCTGGGTATCCAGCACGCCGCGGATAATGTGGTAGCGCACGCCCGGCAAGTCCTTCACGCGGCCGCCACGGATGGCGACGACGGAATGCTCCTGCAGGTTATGGCCTTCGCCGGGGATGTAACCGATGACTTCGAAGCCATTCGTGAGACGGACCTTCGCGACCTTGCGGAGCGCGGAGTTCGGCTTCTTCGGCGTCGTCGTATAGACGCGCGTGCACACACCACGCTTTTGCGGGCTCGCCTCGAGGGCCGGAACCGTGTTCCGGGCCTTCACGGGGCTCCGCGGCTTGCGGATGAGCTGGCTAATGGTCGGCATCGTTTGCTCGTTCCAGTCCAGGCTAGGCCAGTCCAGGCCAAGATATGAGCTTGCGCTCGGTTGAATTCCTTCGCGATGCGCGAGTGACCGCGCAAAACGAATCCGCGCCTTCGGCGAGTTCGCCGGGGGCGCGTTGCTTTCCAGAGGACCACGGCTTGCGCCGCGATCATGAACCAAAGCGACTTTTCAGTCGGTGATGGTCGAGCAGGGTATCGATCCCTTGGGTTCCGCGCGAGACGCGCTGGAACAACGGGATTGACCGGCTGCTCAGCAAGTCCGCGGGTTCTACGCGGAGAGTCGTGCGCCGTCAACCCCGCGGTGACTCAATTTGAGACGGCGCTTAGACTTTCCGTCGTTTGGAGCCGAGCTCGCGCCCTGCCCTGCCCCGCTGCGAACAAAAAGGCCGCCCGGAGGCGGCCTTTTCGCATCTTTGTTGCTGACGAGCCTTACTCGGCCGCCTGCGGGCCTTCCAGAGCCGGCACGTTCGCAGGCGCAGGGGTCTGCGATTCCGTCGCCTGCTGGGCCAGGATCATCTCGTCGCGGCGAGTCGCGACTTCCTTGAGTCGGCTCATCATGGCGCCAGTGCCCGCCGGGATCAGGCGGCCCACGATGACGTTCTCCTTGAGGCCGGCGAGGTCGTCGGTCTTGCCGTTGACAGCAGCCTCCGTGAGGACGCGGGTGGTCTCCTGGAACGACGCAGCCGAGATGAAGGACCGCGTCTGCAGGCTCGCCTTGGTGATGCCGAGGAGCACCGGGTGGCCGGTGGCCGGGCGCTTGCCGTCGGCCACGAGCTTCACGTTGACCTCGTCCATCTCGACCTTGTCGACCTGCTCGTTGGCCAGGTACTCCGACTCGCCCGGATCGTCGATCTCAACCTTCTGCAGCATCTGGCGAACGATCACCTCGATGTGCTTGTCGTTGATGTTCACGCCCTGCAGCCGGTAAACCTCCTGGATCTCGTTGACCAGGTAAGCCGCAAGCTCCTCGACGCCCTTCACCGCAAGAATGTCGTGCGGGGCCGGGTTGCCGTCGACGATGTAATCGCCCTTCTCGACGACGTCGCCGTCCTGAAGGTAGATGTGCTTGCCCTTGGGGACGAGATACTCGACCGCCTCGGAGCCGTCTGACGGGGTGAGCGAGATCCGCCGCTTGTTCTTGTAGTCGCGGCCGAACATGATCGTCCCCGACTTCTCGGCGATGATCGCGGCTTCCTTCGGACGACGCGCCTCGAACAGCTCCGCCACGCGCGGCAGACCGCCCGTGATGTCGCGGGTCTTGGCGCTCTCCATCGAGATACGGGCCACGATGTCGCCCGCCTTGATGGTCTGGCCCGGATCGGCCGCGATGATCGCGTCGACCGGCAGCAGGTAGCGCGCCTCGCCGCCGCGCGGGAGCTTCAGCACCTTGCCCTTGCCATCCTGCAGCGTAATCGCCGGACGAAGATCTGCCGAGCGGGTGTTGGTCCGCCAGTCGGTGACGACGCGCTTGGTGATGCCCGTCGACTCGTCGGCGGTCTCCATCACGGAGGCGCCTTCCACCAGATCCTCGTACGCGATGACGCCGTCCACCTCGGTCACGATCGGCCGGGTGTAGGGATCCCACTCGGCGATGCGCTGGCCACGCTTGATGGAGTCGCCCTCGTCGATCTTGAGGCGGGCGCCGTACTGGATGCGGTGCACCGCACGCTCGGTCCCGTCCGCGCCGACGATCACGACCGCGATGTTGCGGGCGATCGCAATCAGCTCGCCTTCCGAGTTCCGCGCCACGTTGCGATTGCGCATCCGCACCGTGCCCTCGAAGTTGGACTCGATGAAGGACTGATCCGCAATCTGCGCTGCACCGCCGATGTGGAAGGTGCGCATGGTGAGCTGGGTGCCCGGCTCGCCGATCGACTGCGCCGCGATGACGCCGACCGCCTCGCCCATGTTGACGGGCGTTCCGCGCGCCAGGTCACGGCCGTAGCAGGTGCCGCACACGCCGTTGGCCGTCTCGCAGGTGAGAACCGAACGGATCTTCACCTCTTGGATGCCGGCGGCGTTGATGCCGTCGATGTGCCACTCCTCGATCATCGTGCCCTTGGGGACGATGACCTCGCCGGCGCGATCAACCAAGTCCTCGGCCGCGGTGCGGCCCAGGATGCGGGTCGCCAGCGACGCGACCACCTGGCCGGCGTCGATGATGGCGCGCATGCGGATGCCGTTGTCGGAGCCGCAATCCCGCTCGGTGATGATCGAGTCCTGCGCCACGTCGACGAGACGACGGGTGAGGTAGCCCGAGTTCGCGGTCTTCAAGGCCGTGTCGGCGAGGCCCTTGCGGGCTCCGTGCGTCGAGTTGAAGTACTCGAGCACGTCCAGGCCTTCCTTGAAGTTCGAGATGATCGGCGTCTCGATGATCTCGCCCGAGGGCTTCGCCATGAGGCCGCGCATCGCCGCGAGCTGCTTCATCTGCGCGGGCGAGCCACGCGCGCCAGAGTGCGACATCATGTAGATGGAGTTGATCGGCTTGGTGCGGCCGTTCTCGTCCTTCTGCACGGCCGAGATGCGGCCCATCATCTCCTGCGCGAGACGGTCCGAGCACTTGGCCCAGGCGTCCACGACCTTGTTGTACTTCTCGCCCTGGGTGATCAGGCCGTCGTTGAACTGCTGCTCGTAGTCCTTGGCGAGCGTGCGGGTCTCGTCGACGATCTCCCACTTGTTCTCAGGCACCACCATGTCGTCCTTGCCGAACGAGATGCCGGCCTTGAACGCGTTCGTGAACCCGAGCTGCATGGTGCGATCACAGAATATGACCGTCTCCTTCTGCCCGCAGTTGCGGTAGACGGTGTCGATCATGTTCGAGATTTCCTTCTTGGTCATGAGCTTGTTCACGACGTCGAAGGTCACCTTGCCGTGCTTGGGCAGGAGCTGCCCCAGCATGGCGCGGCCGGGCGTGGTGTCATAGATCTTGGAGTAGGGCTTGCCCTCATCGTCGACCGACGAGTAGCGGTACTTGATCTTGGCGTGCACGGTCACGGCCTTGGCCGCGATGGCGTGCTCGATCTCGCCCATCTCGGCGAACATCATGCCCTCGCCCGGCTCCTTGTCGGAGATCAGCGAGAGGTAATAGAGGCCGAGCACGATGTCCTGCGACGGCACGATGATCGGCTGGCCGTTCGCCGGGTGCAGGATGTTGTTGGTCGACATCATGAGGACGCGCGCTTCCAGCTGCGCCTCGAGCGACAGCGGCACGTGCACGGCCATCTGATCGCCGTCGAAGTCGGCGTTGAACGCGGCGCAGACCAGCGGATGCAGCTGGATCGCCTTGCCCTCGATCAGGGTGGGCTCGAACGCCTGGATGCCGAGACGATGCAGCGTCGGCGCGCGGTTCAGCATCACCGGGTGCTCGCGGATGACCTCGTCCAGGATGTCCCAGACTTCCGGCTTCTCCTTCTCGACCAGCTTCTTGGCCTGCTTCACCGTGGCCGAGAGGCCCTTCGCATCGAGGCGCGAGTAGATGAACGGCTTGAACAGCTCCAGCGCCATCTTCTTCGGCAGGCCGCACTGGTGCAGCTTCAGCTCGGGACCGACCACGATCACCGAACGGCCGGAGTAGTCGACGCGCTTGCCGAGCAGGTTCTGGCGGAAGCGGCCCTGCTTGCCCTTCAGCATGTCGGCGAGCGACTTCAGCGGACGCTTGTTGGCGCCAGTGATGACGCGGCCGCGGCGGCCGTTGTCGAACAGCGCGTCGACGGCTTCCTGCAGCATGCGCTTCTCGTTCCGGATGATGATGTCCGGAGCGCGCAGCTCAATCAGCCGCTTGAGGCGGTTGTTGCGGTTGATGACGCGGCGATAGAGATCGTTGAGATCGGACGTCGCGAAACGGCCCCCGTCTAGCGGGACGAGCGGGCGCAGGTCCGGCGGGATCACCGGAACGACGGTCAGGATCATCCACTCGGGCTTGTTGCCGGAGTCGATGAACGCTTCGATGATCTTCAGGCGCTTGGCGAGCTTCTTGGGCTTCAGCTCGGTCTTGGAGGCCGCAATCTCGACGCGCAGGTCGGCGGCGGTCTTCTCGAGGTCCAGCGAACGCAGGATCTCGCGGATCGCCTCGGCGCCGATCAGGGCCGTGAACGAATCCTCGCCATACTCGTCCTGGGCGCGCAGGTACTCTTCCTCGTTCAGGAGCTGGTGCTCCTTGAGCGGGGTGAGGCCGGGCTCGATGACGACGTAATTCTCGAAGTAAAGGATGCGCTCGAGATCCTTGAGCGGCATGTCCAGCAGCAGGCCGATGCGCGACGGCAGCGACTTCAGGAACCAGATATGCGCCACCGGAGCGGCGAGCTCGATGTGGCCCATGCGCTCGCGGCGCACGCGCGACAGCGTGACCTCGACGCCGCACTTCTCGCAGATGACGCCCTTGTACTTCATACGCTTGTACTTGCCGCACAGGCACTCGTAGTCCTTGATCGGACCGAAGATGCGCGCGCAGAACAAGCCGTCACGCTCGGGCTTGAACGTCCGGTAGTTGATGGTCTCGGGCTTCTTGATCTCGCCGAAGGACCACGACAGGATCTTCTCGGGGCTCGAGATCGAGATCTTGATCTGATCGAAGGTCTGAGGCTGAGCCACGGGGTTGAAGAGATTCATGACCTCTTGATTCATCGCCGTCTCCTGGCTCTGCGGCCAATCCCAGCGGCCTCCGCGGGACTATGCCGGAAAAAATCATAGGACGCCGGGCGACCGTTCGCCGGGCGGTGCGGCGCGCCCCGAAGGGCGCGCCCTGAGAGGACGCTTACTCGGCGGCCTCGGACGGCGGCAGTTCGTTCGCCGCCTTCTTGGAGTTGGTGAGCTCGACGTTGAGACCCAGCGAGCGCATTTCCTTGACGAGCACGTTGAAGCTCTCCGGAATGCCGGCCTCGAAGGTGTCGTCGCCGCGCACGATCGCCTCGTACACCTTGGTGCGGCCCGCCACGTCGTCCGACTTGACGGTGAGCATCTCCTGCAGGGTGTACGCCGCGCCGTAAGCCTCGAGCGCCCACACCTCCATTTCACCGAAGCGCTGGCCGCCGAACTGCGCCTTTCCGCCCAGCGGCTGCTGGGTGACGAGCGAGTACGGGCCGATCGACCGGGCGTGGATCTTGTCGTCCACGAGGTGATGCAGCTTCAGCATGTAGATGTAGCCGACCGTGACCTTGCGGTCGAAGGTCTCGCCCGAACGGCCGTCATAGAGCGTCACCTGGCCCGACCGGTCGAGACCGGCCATCTCCAGCATCTGCTCGATGTCGTGCTCCTTGGCGCCGTCGAACACCGGCGTCGCGATCGGAACGCCGCGGCGCAGGTTTTCGCCCAGGGTCACGAGACCGTCGTCGTCCAGCGCCCGGATCGTCTCGTGGTCGCCGTAGACGTCGTTCAGCGTCTCCTTGAGCTGCCCGATGCCATGTGCGCGCCGATAGGCGTCCACCGCGTCGCCGATCTTCTTGCCGAGACCCGCACAGGCCCAGCCCATGTGCGTCTCGAGAATCTGACCGACATTCATGCGCGACGGCACGCCCAGCGGGTTGAGCACGATGTCGACGTGGGTGCCGTCCTCCAGGAACGGCATGTCCTCGATCGGCACGATGCGCGACACGACGCCCTTGTTGCCATGGCGGCCGGCCATCTTGTCGCCCGGCTGGATCTTGCGCTTCACGGCGACGAAGACCTTGACCATCTTCATGACGCCGGGGGGAAGCTCGTCGCCGCGCTGCAGCTTCTCGACCTTGTCGAGGAACCGCTGCTCGAGACCCTTCTTCGCCTCGTCGTACTGCTTGCGCATGGCCTCGAGGTCGGACATCACGCTGTCGTCCGACACCGCGAACGTCCACCACTGGGACCGGGGAGACTGGTCCAGCGCCTCGCGGGTGATCTCGGACTCCTTCTTGAAGCCCTTGGGACCCGCGATGCCGAACTGGCCGACCAGCGTGTCGCCAAGACGCGCGTAGACGTTGCGGTCCAGGATCGCGAGCTCGTCGTCACGATCCTTGGCGAGCCGCTCGATTTCCTCGCGCTCGATCGCCTGGGCGCGCTCGTCCTTGTCCACGCCGTGACGGTTGAACACGCGCACTTCCACGATCGTGCCCTGCACGCCCGGGGGCACGCGGAGCGAGGTGTCGCGGACGTCCGAAGCTTTCTCGCCGAAGATGGCGCGCAGCAGCTTCTCTTCCGGCGTCATCGGGCTCTCGCCCTTCGGGGTGATCTTGCCTACGAGGATGTCGCCCGCATTCACTTCCGCGCCGATATAGACGATGCCGGCTTCGTCGAGGTTCTTCAGCGCCTCTTCCGACACGTTCGGAATGTCGCGCGTGATTTCCTCGGGACCGAGCTTCGTGTCACGGGCCATCACCTCGAACTCTTCGATGTGGATGGAAGTGAACACGTCTTCCTTGGCGATCCGCTCGGACAGCAGGATCGAGTCCTCGAAGTTGTAGCCGTTCCACGGCATGAACGCGACGAGCACGTTGCGGCCGAGAGCCAGCTCGCCCAGCTCCGTCGAGGGACCGTCCGCGATGATGTCGCCCTTGCGGACGATGTCGCCGACCGACACCAGCGGCTTCTGGTTGATGCAGGTGTTCTGGTTGGAACGCTGAAACTTCATCAGCCGATAGATGTCCACGCCCGACTTCGAAGGATCGAGGTCGTCCGTGGCGCGCACGACGATACGCGTCGCGTCCACCTGGTCGATGACGCCGGCCCGGCGGGCCGCGATCGCAGCGCCCGAGTCGCGCGCCACGATGGATTCCATGCCGGTGCCCACGAAGGGCGCGTCGGCGCGGACCAGCGGCACGGCCTGGCGCTGCATGTTCGAGCCCATGAGGGCGCGGTTCGCGTCGTCGTTCTCGAGGAACGGGATGAGAGCCGCCGCCACCGAAACGAGCTGCTTCGGCGACACGTCCATGTAGTCCACGCGGTCGACCGGCACGACGATGACGTCGCCGGCGTGACGCACGACCACGAGGTCCTCGGTCAGCTTGCCTTCCGCGTCCACCGCCACGTTCGCCTGCGCGACGTAGTGCTTACCCTCCTCCATGGCGGACATGTAGACCACCTCGGAGGTGAGCTCGCCGTCCTTGACCTTGCGGTAGGGGCTCTCAATGAAGCCGTACTTGTTAACGCGCGCGAACGTCGCCAGCGAGTTGATCAGGCCGATGTTCGGGCCTTCCGGCGTCTCGATCGGGCAGATGCGGCCGTAATGCGTCGGGTGCACGTCGCGCACTTCGAAGCCGGCGCGCTCGCGCGTCAGGCCGCCCGGTCCAAGCGCCGAGAGGCGACGCTTGTGGGTGATCTCCGACAGCGGGTTCGTCTGGTCCATGAACTGCGACAGCTGCGAGGATCCGAAGAACTCGCGCACGGCCGCGGCCGCCGGCTTGGCGTTGATCAGGTCTTGCGGCATCACGGTGTCGATGTCGACGGACGACATGCGCTCCTTGATGGCGCGCTCCATGCGCAGCAGGCCGACGCGGTACTGGTTCTCCATGAGCTCGCCCACGGAGCGCACGCGGCGGTTGCCGAGATGGTCAATGTCGTCCACCTCGCCCTTGCCGTCGCGCAGCTCGACCAGCGCGCGGACCACCGCGACGATGTCGGCCTTGCGCAGGATGCGCACCGTGTCCTCGGCGTCGAGGTCCAGGCGCATGTTCATCTTCACGCGGCCCACGGCCGAGAGGTCGTAGCGCTCCGCATCGAAGAACAGCGAGTGGAACATCGCCTCGGCGGTATCGACCGTCGGCGGCTCGCCGGGGCGCATCACGCGGTAGATGTCGAACAGGGCTTCCTCGCGGGCCGAGTTCTTGTCCACCGTGAGCGTGTTGCGGATGTACGGGCCGATATTGACGTGGTCGATGTCGAGAACCGGCACCTCGTCGAAGCCGGCGTCGATCAACGCCTTCAGGGACTTCTCGGAGATCTCCTCGCCGGCCTCGGCGAAGATCTCGCCGGTCGACGGGTTCACGAGGTCTTCGGCGATGTACTGGCCGTACAGGTCCTCGTCCGTAGCCCGCAGGGCCTTGACGCCCTTCTCGGCTATCAGGCGCGCGGAGCGCGGCGTCAGCTTCTTGCCGGCCTCGAGCACCATCTCGCCGGTGTCGGCGTCGACGAGGTCGTTGACGACCTTCATGCCCTTCATGCGCTCGGTGTCGAACGGCACGCGCCAGCCGTTCTTTTCGCGCGTGAACGCGACGCGCTTGTAGAACGTCGAGAGGATCTCCTCGCCGTCCATGCCGAGCGCGAACAGCAGCGACGTCACCGGGATCTTACGGCGACGGTCGATGCGGGCGTACACGATGTCCTTGGCGTCGAACTCGATGTCGAGCCAGGAGCCGCGATACGGAATGATGCGGGCGGCGAACAGCAGCTTGCCCGACGAGTGGGTCTTGCCCTTGTCGTGGTCGAAGAACACGCCAGGTGAACGGTGCATCTGCGAGACGATCACGCGCTCGGTGCCGTTCACGATGAAGGTGCCGTTCATCGTCATGAGCGGCATGTCGCCCATGTAGACGTCCTGCTCCTTGATGTCCTTCACGGACTTGGCGCCGGTGTCCGGATCCACATCGAACACGATCAGCCGCAGCGTCACCTTCAGGGGCGCGGCGAACGTCATGCCGCGCTGGCGGCACTCGTCGACGTCATATTTCGGGGGTTCGAACGTGAACTTCACGAATTCCAGCAGCGACGCGCCCGAGAAATCGGAGATCGGGAACACGGACTTGAAGACAGACTGCAACCCTTCGTCGGGACGCCCACCCGCGGGTTCCTCGACCTGGAGGAACTGGTCGTACGACGCCTTCTGAACCTCGATGAGGTTCGGCATCTCCGCGACCTCGCGGATATGTCCGAAGAACTTGCGCACACGCTTCCGGCCGGTGAACGTCTGAGCCATCTCGTTCCTCACTCCTTCGGATCGGCCGCCCGCTCATCCCGGCATGGCCCGAGGGGTCCCATGCCGAACGGCGCCGCCATCCGCAAAATCGGCCTTCCGGCCCTCAATTCGGTCCGTCGGCGCCGCTATGGCTGAAAGCCATGGTCGCCTCGACGGCAAGAAGGCCCCGGGGCGATAGGCCCCGGGACCAGATCGCAGCCTCAGGCTGCGACGAGACGTCCGCGTCGCCGAGGCGACGCGAAAATCACTTGAGCTCGACCTTGGCGCCGGCCTTCTCGAGCTGCTCCTTGAGCTTGGCGGCCTCCTCCTTCGAGACGGCCTCCTTGACGGGCTTCGGAGCGCCTTCGACCAGGTCCTTGGCTTCCTTGAGGCCGAGGCCGGTGATCGCGCGGACCTCCTTGATGACCTCGATCTTTTTGTCGCCAGCGGCGGCCAGGACGACCGTGAACTCGGTCTGCTCTTCGGCGGCCGGAGCGGCGGCGCCGCCACCAGCCGGAGCCGCAACCGCAACCGCGGCGGCGGCGGAGACGCCCCACTTCTCTTCGAGGAGCTTCGCGAGCTCGGCGGCCTCGAGAACGGTCAGGGACGAGAGCTCGTCAACGAGCTTGGACAGATCAGCCATAGTAGTCTTTCCTTGAAGTTGGTTTTCGAACCAGAAGCTGGTGCGGGTTGGGACGGAACGGCCTTACGCCGCGTCTCTCTTGGCATAGGCTCCGAACACGCGGGCGAGCTTGGCCGCCGGCGCGGTGGAGAGCTGAGCAATCTTGGTCGCCGGGGCCTGGATGAGGCCGACGAGCTTGGCGCGCAGTTCGTCCAGGGAAGGCATCGTGGCCAGGGCCTTGACGCCATCCGTGTTCAGAGCGGTCTTACCCATCGCTCCACCAAGAATAACGAGCTTGTCGTTGGTCTTGGAGAAATCGACGGCGACCTTGGCAGCCGCTACGGGGTCACTGCTGTAAGCCAGCAGCGTCGGGCCCTTCAACAGGTTCCCGATCGAAGCGACGTCCGTGCCTTCGAGAGCAATCTTGGCGAGGCGGTTCTTCGCGACCTTCACGGACGCGCCGGCCTGCTTCATCTGCGCGCGCAGCTTCTGCATGTCGGCGACCGTGAGGCCGGCGTAGTGGGCGACGACGACGACGCTGGTCTCGTTGAAGACCGTATTGAGCGTGCCGACGAGCTCACGCTTAGCCGCTTTTTCCACGGGGCTCTCTCCGGTTGGCGGGGACAGAAGTCCCGCCGGTTGCTGAATGCCGCGTCCCGGGCGAACCCGAAGCGCGGCGCTTCCGACGTGCCTGTCCCCGGATCTGGACAGCCTTGCGGCGGCCCCTACCCGGTGTGAAGGTTCGAACCAACTCTGGGCCTTGCGGCCCCTCAACTGGTCTTCCCCGTCTGTGCAGGCTCGGGCACGTATTAAGCTCGCCGAGGCGAGCGCCTGCAGTCTCGGACAGGACATAGCCGGCTGAGGCCTGAGGGTTGCCCCTAGGCCCGCCGGCCGTTCCAACCGGTCACCCGGCTGGAAACACGAACGCGCGAAACTTGCCCAAGGGCATGATCCGCGCGAGATGTCTGGAACTCATGAGGTTCCAATAGACGCTTAATTCTCTCTTGCCAAGCCCGAAAGGCGAAAAACTGTTCGCGTTCCACAGCCGGCCCGCGGCAGGGCGCCGCAGGTCTGACACCACTGGGCCATGATGGGTAGGGCCTCGGCGCCGAGCTTCCGTTATATAGGCAAGCAGTCTGGCCGCGCGCCTTCGTGATTCTACCGATCGGCGCCAACACGGATAATCACGTGCTTCGTCGTACGGGCCGCCTCGCGCTTTTGCTCCTGCTCGCTCTCGCTGTGCTGGGTGTCGGCGGCTGGGGGGCTTTGGCCCTCTGGTTCCGCGTTCCCGGCCCCGATCTGGTTCGCGGAGCGCTGGCTGTCCTGTGGTCGGCGGCGTTGCTCGCCATTCTGGCCGGCCTCTTTACAACCCGGCGCAAGCGCGCCGTCGTCGCATTCGCCGTATGTGCGGTCGGCCTCGTCGGCTGGTGGTTGACCATCCGCCCTTCCAACACCCGCGACTGGACGCCCGACGTGGCGCGAACAGCGCATGGCGAGATCGTGGGCGACCGGCTTACCGTCCACGACGTCCGCAACTTCCGCTGGCGAAGCGATACGGATTTCGACCAAGCCTGGGACACGCGGTCGTTTGACCTTGGAAAGCTCGAGGGAGCCGACCTGTTTCTGTCCTACTGGGCCGGGGAAGCCATCGCGCACGCCATCGTGAGCTTCCAGTTCACGGACGCCCCTCCCCTCGCCTTCTCGATCGAGATCCGCAAGGAACGCGGCGAGGACTACTCGGCGATCGCGGGATTTTTCAAAAGCTACGAGCTCGCGTTCATCGCGGCCGACGAACAGGACGTCGTGAAGGTCCGCGCCACGAGCCGCGGCGAGGACGTGCGCCTCTACCGGCTCGACATTCAGAGGGCGACCGCGCGAACGCTGATAGAGCGCTATCTCGCGGCCGCGAACCGGGCCTATGCCGAGCCCGAATGGTACAACACGTTCACGACCAACTGCACGACCGTGATCTTCGGCATGGCGCGCGTCATGGATCCCGGCATCCCGATGGACTGGCGCGTCCTCCTGTCAGGCTACCTGCCGGGCTACCTCTACGAGCACGACTTTCTCAGCCGGAAAGTCTCGCTGGAGCAGCTCGTGGCCGCCGCCCACATCGCGCCGCGCGCGAAGGGCCCGGCCGACGATCCGGGGTTCTCGGCCCGGATCAGGGACGGCGTTCCGACGCCATAGATCAGACCCGCTCGATCTTCTTCACCGGTCCGCGGGGGCGGCCGGACTTCTCGGCGATCTCGCGATCCTGCGCCTCGATGGCGGCCCGGATGTCGCGATCGGCGTCGAGGCTCGCCACCATCTCGCGCGGGATCCGGCGGTTGGAGCTGCGGGAGCCGTCCTCGTAAAGGACGTTGAACAGCACGAACTCGGACTCAGCGGTCTTCTTGCTCTTCTTCGCCATGGCGCGGTCCTTTCTGAATGGGATGCTGGAGAAGTTTGGCGCCCGGCCCGAAAAAGAAAGGCCCCGCCGAAGCGAGGCCTTCCCGGTTCGGTGTGCAGAGCGATCTCAGGCGTTCGCCTGGGCGCCGCTGCTGATCACGGTCGAGGGCTCGATCTTGACGCCCGGGCCCATGGTCGACGAGATCGCGATGCGCTGGACATAGGTGCCCTTGGCGCCCGCCGGCTTGGCGCGCGACACGGCGTCGGCGAAAGCCTTGATGTTCTCGACGAGCTTGTCGGCGTCGAACGAGGCCTTGCCCACGCCGGCATGCACGATGCCGGCCTTCTCGACGCGGAACTCCACGGCTCCGCCCTTGGCGGCTTTCACCGCGCCGGCGACGTCGGGGGTCACGGTGCCGACCTTCGGGTTCGGCATCAGGCCGCGCGGGCCCAGGACCTTACCGAGGCGGCCGACGAGCGGCATCATGTCCGGGGTCGCGATGCAGCGATCGAAGTCGATCTTGCCCGAGTTGATGATCTCGACGAGATCCTCGGCGCCGACGATGTCGGCTCCCGCAGCCTTGGCCTCATCGGCCTTGTTGCCGCGCGCGAACACGGCGACGCGGACGTCGCGGCCCGAGCCGTTCGGCAGGTTGCAGACGCCGCGGACCATCTGGTCGGCGTGGCGCGGATCGACGCCGAGGTTCATCGCGACCTCGATCGTCTCGTCGAACTTGGCCGTGGCGCGCTCCTTGAGCATCTTCACGGCGTCGGCGATCGGGTACAGCTTGACCCGGTCGATGCCCTCACGGGTGGCGCGAATGCGCTTGGCGATCTTCGGCATGATTAACCCACCACCTCGAGGCCCATGGAACGGGCGGAACCCTCGATCATCGCCATGGCCGACTCGACCGTGTCGCAATTGAGGTCCGGCATCTTCTTCTCGGCGATCTCGCGGATCTGGTCCTTCGAGACCTGGCCGATGAAGCCGCGGCCCGGCGTGCGGTGGCCGGAAGCCGGCTTCTTGCCGATCTTCAGGTTGGCGGCCTTCTTCAGGAAGAAGGTGACCGGCGGCTGCTTCATCTCGAACGTGAAGGAGCGGTCCTGATATGCGGTGATGATCACCGGGATCGGGGTGCCCTTGTCCATCTGCGCGGTGCGCGCATTGAACGCCTTGCAGAATTCCATGATGTTCAGGCCGCGCTGACCCAGCGCAGGACCGATCGGGGGCGACGGATTCGCCGCGCCGGCCGGCACCTGAAGCTTCACGTAGCCCGTGATCTTCTTCGCCATGATGGCTGCTCCTCGGAAGACCGGCGGCCCTGTTCGGGAAACGCCGGCTGGCGCGGCGGGCCTATCGCCCTTCCGCGCCGGGTTTGCAGATTGCGGTGCGGCATGAACTCCCGGTGGCGACCGGGCATGCCTCCCGCAGTGGAAAGCCCCGGCGCGAAGGCCGGGGCTGCGTCTCCCTAGCCGAAGCCGGGGAAATCTTCAAGCGCGCGAGAACGCCTCAGACCTTCTCGACCTGCGCGTATTCGAGCTCGACCGGCGTGGCGCGTCCGAAGATCGACACCGCCACCTTGAGGCGGGCGCGGGTCTCGTCCACTTCCTCGACGACGCCGTTGAACGACGCGAAGGGGCCGTCCGACACGCGCACCTGCTCGCCGACCTCGAAGGCCACGGAGGGCTTCGGACGCTCGACGCCGTCGGCCACCTGGCCCTTGATCCGTTCGGCCTCGCGGTCCGGGATCGGCATCGGCTTCTTGTCGGTGCCCAGGAAGCCGGTCACCTTCGGAGTGTTCTTGATGAGGTGGTAGACCTCATCGGTCATGTCGCACTTCACCAGCACGTAGCCGGGAAAAAACTTGCGCTCGGTGTCGATCTTGCGACCGCGACGGACCTCCACGACCTTCTCGGTCGGGACCATCACCTCTTCGAACTTCTCGTCGAGATGACGCTGCGCCGCCTGGTCCCTGATGGACTGCGCGACCTTGTTCTCGAAGTTCGAGTAGGCGTGGACGATGTACCAGCGCATAGCCATGGCGCGCGTCTCTCCAAATGGCGTACCGGGCGGCGAAGGCCGCGCGCCGGCAGTGTCGTTCTTAACGTCCCACGCCGAGCACGAGCCCGACGACCCAGCGGATCACAGTGTCTGACAGCAGAAAGAACACGCTCGCGACCACGACCATGAGGAACACCATGCCGGTGGTCACCAAGGTCTCCTTGCGCGTCGGCCACGTAACCTTCGCGGCCTCGGAGCGGACCTGCTGGATGAACTCGAAGGGGCTCGTCTTGGCCATCATCACCACCGCAAAACGCGAGGCGATGCGGATCGCCCCGTTCTTTCGACCAAGCGTCCGGAGGCCTCGCGGCCTGACTCACCGATACGATCCTGGGAAGGATTGAGGCATTAGGGCAAAGCGCCGGAAGGGTCAAGCATCACAGCCGCCATCCCTCGTTCAGCGCCCCGCGAACGCAAGAAGCGGAAATCGCCGAAACCTCCATCATGGCGCCTGCCTCAATCCCCAAGGCGAGACCAGATTCCGACGTCGACTGAGATGAGCGACCAACGAGAAAGCCCCCGGACGCGTCGGCGGCCGAGGGCTTTCGAAGATGGCAGGGGCTGAGGGACTCGAACTCTCGACCTGCGGTTTTGGAGACCGCCGCTCTAACCAGCTGAGCTAAGCCCCTATGCGGCCGCGCGAGGCGTCCACGCGGCGTAGATGCCAAATCCTCGCTCCGGATGCAAGAGGGCGCCCCACGTTTTTCCACGCGCCGGAAACGCAGAAGGGGCGCCGGTACGCCCGACGCCCCTTCCGGTTCGATTCAAGACCTTCAGCTTACGCGATGATGGTGGCCACCACGCCGGCGCCGACGGTGCGGCCGCCTTCACGGATGGCGAAGCGCAGCTTCTCCTCCATGGCGATGGGCGCGATCAGCTCGACTTCCATGGTGACGTTGTCGCCCGGCATCACCATCTCGGTGCCCTCGGGCAGCTTCACCATGCCGGTCACGTCCGTGGTGCGGAAGTAGAACTGCGGCCGGTAGTTGGTGAAGAACGGGGTGTGGCGACCGCCCTCCTCCTTGGT
>NZ_JBFUKI010000021.1:0-26411 GCF_056400925.1 Alsobacter sp. P4_H11 | reverse complement strand
GCCCCGGCCTCGGCCGGCGCTCCCGCGGTTCGTCGCCCCCTCGGCCCGACCCCGTCGGCTCCCGGCGCCGCGCGCCGCGTGCAGTCCGAGGAGGAAGAGACCAAGCGGATCATCCGCCGTCCGGGCATGCCCACCAAGATCATCGTTCCGCCGAAGCCCGACCGGGCCAAGACCGCGGACGAGAAGCGTCGTGGCCGCCTGACCGTGTCGGGCGCAACCAGCGGCGAGGACGAGCGCACCCGCTCGGTGGCGGCGTTCCGCCGTCGCGTGCAGCGCCTCAAGGGCGGCCAGTCCAACGAGCCGAAGGAAAAGATCGCCCGCGAGGTGACGATCCCCGAGACGATCACCATCCAGGAACTCGCGAACCGCATGACGGAACGCGGCGTGGACGTGATCCGCTACCTGATGAAGCAAGGCCAGCTCCACAAGATCACCGACGTGATCGACGCGGACACCGCCCAGCTGATCGCCGAGGAGTTCGGCCACACGGTGAAGCGCGTCGCCGAGTCCGACGTCGAGGAGGGCCTCTTCGACGTTGCCGACGCCGACGACACGCTCGAGACCCGTCCGCCGGTCGTGACCATCATGGGCCACGTCGACCACGGCAAGACGTCGCTGCTCGACAGCATCCGCCACGCCAACGTGGTGAGCGGCGAAGCCGGCGGCATCACGCAGCACATCGGCGCGTACCAGGTTGTGTCGCCGCTGGGCAGCAAGATCACGTTCATCGACACGCCCGGCCACGCCGCCTTCACGGCGATGCGCGCCCGCGGCGCCAAGGTGACCGACATCGTCGTGCTGGTGGTGGCGGCGGATGATGGCGTCATGCCGCAGACGATCGAGGCCATCAACCACGCCAAGGCCGCCAAGGTCCCGATGATCGTGGCGATCAACAAGATCGACAAGCCGGACGCCAAGCCCGAGCGCGTCAGGTCCGAGCTGCTCCAGTACGAGGTGCAGGTCGAATCCATGGGCGGCGACACGCTCGAGGTCGAGGTGTCGGCGACCAAGAAGATCAATCTCGACAAGCTGCTCGAGGCGATCGCCCTGCAGTCCGAAGTGCTCGACGTCCGCGCCAACGCGGACCGTCCGGCCGAGGGCTCGGTGATCGAGGCCAAGCTCGACCGCGGTCGTGGTCCCGTCGCGACCGTGCTGGTGCAGCGCGGCACGCTCAAGACCGGCGACATCGTGGTGGCGGGTTCGGAATGGGGCCGCGTCCGCGCCCTCGTGTCGGACCAGGGCGCGCAGGTCGCTTCGGCCGGCCCGTCCGTCCCGGTTGAGATCCTTGGCTTCAACGGCGCTCCCGAGGCCGGCGACCGCGTTGCGGTTGTCGACAGCGAGGCCCGCGCCCGCGAGATCACCGAGTATCGTCAGCGTCAGCGTCGTGAGCGCGCGGCGGCCCGGGCCGGCAACGCCCGTGGTTCGCTCGCCGACATGATGAGCAACCTGAAGACCGCGGCCGGCCGCAAGGAATTCCCGCTCATCATCAAGGGTGACGTGCAGGGTTCGGTCGAGGCCATCGCCGGAGCGTTGGAGAAGGTCGGCAACGACGAAGTCGCGGCCCGCCTGATCCATCTCGGCGCCGGCGGCATCAACGAGAGCGACATCACGCTGGCGGAAGCCTCCGGCGCGGTGGTGCTCGGCTTCAACGTCCGCGCCAACAAGGAGGCCCGCGAGGCCGCCGAGCGTTCGGGCGTCGAGATCCGCTACTACAACATCATCTACGACCTCGTGGACGACATCAAAAAGGCCATGTCGGGCCTGCTTCCGCCGACGCTCCGCGAAGAGCGTCTCGGCGAGGCCCGCATCCTGCAGGTGTTCGCGGTGTCCAAGATCGGCAAGGTGGCGGGCTGCCTCGTGCAGGACGGCCGCGTGGAGCGCGGCGCCAGCGTGCGCCTCATCCGCGACAACGTCGTCATCCACGAGGGCAAGCTCTCGACGCTCAAGCGCTTCAAGGACGAGGTCAAGGAAGTCCCCTCGGGCCAGGAATGCGGCATGGCCTTCGAGAACTACCAGGACATGCGCACTGGCGACGTCATCGAGTGCTACCGCGTCGAGGAAGTCCGCCGCTCGCTGTAAGCGGGCTCCGCTCCGTCCCTTCTCACCGGAACGGGGAGAAGGTGGCGCGAAGCGCCGGATGAGGGGACGGCTGTCGGCGTTGTCGACGTTGGAAGACCCCTCACCCCAGCCCTCTCCCCGTCCCGGGGAGAGGGGGTTTTCAACCTCGCGCCGGTCCGATCCCGGGCGGGAGACCCATGATGAAACGCGATTCCGATTCCAAGCCGGCAGGCCCGTCCCAGCGCATGCTGCGCGTGGGCGAACTCATCCGCCACGCCGTCACCGAGATCCTGTCCCGGGGCGAACTGCCCGAGCAGGTCTTCACGCAGGCTTTCGTGACGATCCCGGAGGTCCGCATGAGCCCGGACCTCAAGCTCGCGACCGTGTACGTGACGCTGCACAACGAGAAGCTCGGCAAGGCCGTGCTCAAGGCCTTCGAGAACAACCGCAAGATCATCCGCACCGACGTGGCCCGCAAGGTGAACCTGAAATTCGCCCCCGACGTGCGCTTCCGGCTCGACGACCGCCTCGACGAGGCCGCCAAGATCGACGCCCTGCTGCGCTCGCCCGAGGTCCGGCGCGATCTCGACCGCCCCGCCGCAGACCAGGACGACGAGTAAGCGCATGAACGCGCCCCGCAAGAACCGTGTCGACGTGCACGGCTGGATCGTGCTCGACAAGCCGGTCGGCATGACGTCGACGCACGCCGTCGCGGCCATGCGCCGGTTGCTGAACGCCAAGAAGGCCGGTCACGCCGGCACGCTGGACCCGCTGGCCTCCGGAATCCTGCCGCTCGCCTTCGGGGAGGCCACCAAGACCGTTCCGTATGTGGTGGATGGCGAGAAGGCCTATACGTTTACGGTGGCGTGGGGCGTTGAAACCGATACGGACGACACGGAAGGCCGCGCTGTCGCGACCTCCGACCAGCGTCCCACCCTGGCCGAGATCGAAGCCGTGCTGCCCCGCTTCATCGGCGTGGTGTCGCAGGTGCCGCCGCGCTACTCGGCCATCAAGATCGACGGCGAAAGAGCCTACGACCTCGCGCGCGACGGCGAGCAGGTCGAGATGGTCGCCCGCGACGTTCACATCCATGCTCTGCGAATCGTCGCCGCGGACGAGAACTCGGCCACGTTCGAGGCCGAATGCGGCAAGGGCACCTATGTGCGCGCGATTGCGCGCGACATGGGACGCGCCCTCGGTTGCCTGGGCCACGTCACCGCCCTTCGCCGGACACGCGTCGGGCCCTTCACGCTCGCGGATGCTACTCCCTGGGCCGAGATGGCCGACGACCCCAAGGCCGCAAGTGAAGCCTTGCTTCCTGTTGAAGGTGGTCTTACCGAGTTGGAGTGCGTGGTGCTGTCGCGTGACGGCGCGGCTCGCCTCCGGCGGGGGCAATCCGTGATCCTGCGGGGACGCGACGCCCCGGCCGAGGGTGGCCCGCTCTATGCGGCGTGCGGCGGCGTCGTGATCGCGGTCGGCATGGTGGAGAAAGGCGAATTCATTCCGAGCAGGGTCTTCAACCTGCCGTTCTGAGCAGGGTTAGCCTGCAGTTCCGAGCAACTTGCCCGCATATTTGAGGCGGGTGATGACAGCGGGCCGGCGCGTTCCCGGCACAGTTTTTTAGACCCAAAGGCATTGCGATGAAGACGATTGTGCTGATCGACGGCGGACACTTGCGCGTTCTCGCGCGCCAAGCCGGTCTGATCTATGACGCCGACCTGATCGAGGCCGTGGGCCTGGGCTGCGTCGACCGCGCCGAAGCCCTCATCCGGATCCAGTATTACGACTGCGTGCCCTTCAACGGCGTTGTGCGGCTGCCGGTGACCGGCGTGGAACGCGACTTCGCCGGCACCGACCGCTGGCTCTACGACCTGTCCGAGCGTGACTACATGATGGTGCGCCTCGGCACGCTGAAGTTCCGCGGCTTCAAGCCCCGCGCCCTGCCGCTGGCTCCGGGCCTGACCGACGACGATTTCCGACCGGATTTCGAGCAGCGCGGGCTCGACCTGCGCATCGGACTCGACATCGCCGACATCGTGAGCCAGCGCGCCGCCGAGCGGCTGATCTGGGTAACGGGCGATCCCGGGCTCGCGCCGGCCTTCGAGCATGCGCGCCAGCGCGGCCTTCAGGTCATCGTCGTCACGTTCCCCGGCCAGCGCGTGCCGCCGGAGCTGCTGTGGGCGTCGGACGTCAACCGGCGCATGGAGTGGCCCGCCAACTGAGGGCTTACCGGCCGTCGCGAACGCCGGCGCTGGCCAGAGGCGTGAAGGCGCGCTAGCACTGCGCGCTCAAGCGCCTGCATCGCCGGAGCCGCCATGCCCCCCTTCAAGCTTCTCGTCGTCCCGGTCACGCCGTTTGGGCAGAATTGTTCCGTGCTCGTGTGCGCGAGCACCAACAAGGCCGCCGTCGTGGACCCGGGCGGCGATCTCGACCAGATCCGCGCCGCGGTGGCCCAAACGGGCGCGACGGTCGAGAAAATCCTGCTGACGCATGGCCACATCGACCATGCGGGCGGCGCTGCCGACCTCGCGGACCAGCTGGGCGTCGCGATCGAGGGCCCGCACCGGGCCGAGGAGCAGATCCTCGCCAACTTGCCCCAAAGCGGGATGCGCTTCGGCATCACGGGCGCGCGCGCCGTGACGCCTGGCCGCTGGCTGGATGACGGCGACGTCGTCACCGTGGGCGCGCTCAGTTTCGACGTGCTGCATTGCCCCGGCCATTCACCCGGCAGCGTCGTGTTCGTTTGGCGGCGCGCCGCCGAGGCGCCTGCCGATGATGATGCGCAAGGCTTCTGCCTGATGGGCGACGTGCTGTTCCGCGGCTCAGTGGGCCGCACCGACCTGCCGGGCGGCAGCCACGAGCAGCTCATCGCGTCGATCCGCACCAAGATCCTGCCGCTGGGAGACGACGTGGCGTTCCTGCCCGGCCACGGACCGATGAGCACGATCGGCCAGGAGCGCGTGTCGAACCCGTATCTCGTGTAAACGGAGGCTCGCGGTCCGGAGGGCCTGGCGGCCAGCGGCGCGCCGGCAACTATCGCTGGATTTCACGCTCTGTTCGTGTCATGAGACCGCCATCGCGCTGGCCATTCCGGCGCGAGCCGCCTTGGCGCGACCGTGCTGGACGACATCCCGGCCCGGCCGACATGCGGAGCGAAACGGCCCTTTGCGCGCAAGCGATACGGCCCGCTCGCCGTCCCCGCGGGGACGAAACCCCTCACCAGAAAGGACTGACGATGTCGATCACTGCGGAGCGCAAGCAGGCGCTCATCACCGAACACGCCACGAAGGCCGGCGACACCGGCTCGCCCGAGGTCCAAGTCGCGATCCTGACGGAGCGCATCACCAACCTCACCGAGCACTTCAAGACCCACAAGAAGGACAACCACTCCCGTCGTGGTCTCCTGAAGCTGGTGTCGCAGCGCCGCTCGCTGCTCGACTACCTGAAGAGCCGCAGCGAGGATCGCTATCGCTCTCTCATCGAGCGCCTCGGCATCCGCCGCTAAGCCTTCTCCCGCCGGTTCGCCGGCGGGCGCCCTTCGTCGTGGCGGTTTCAGCCGCCGCGACGTTCTCCGGGACCGGGGCGCAGTTCGCCCGTTTCCGTATCCGTAAGGCGGCGCCACCGCGCCGCACTGTCCGTGTAGGCGTCGCGACCGATCCCGCGACGTAGCCGGCAGGCGAAGGCAGGACGCCGGCGCCGCCGCAACCCGGCCCGTTCTGACGTTCATGGCAGGATCGCCGGATGCTTTTCCGCCCGGGAGCCGCGCAAGCGCCGTTCCGAGGGGCGACGGGAAAGCCTCTCGCCGTCTTGCTCATGGCGTCGGTTCCGGCCGTCAGGCTGAAAGAGACCGACCGATGTTCGATGTGCAACGTGTTGAATTGACCTGGGCCGGGCGCAAGCTCGTGCTCGAGACCGGCCATATCGCCCGCCAGGCCGACGGCGCCGTCCTCGCCACCTACGGCGAGACCACCGTGCTGGCCACCGTGGTGTCCGCCAAGGAACCCAAGCCTGGCGTGGACTTCTTCCCGCTCACCGTGAACTACCAGGAAAAGGCCTTCGCGGCCGGCCGCATCCCGGGCGGCTACTTCAAGCGCGAAGGCCGGCCGACCGAAAAGGAGACGCTGGTCTCCCGCCTGATCGACCGTCCGATCCGCCCGCTGTTCGTGCAGGGCTACAAGCACGACACCCAGGTCATCGTCACCGTGCTGGCGCATGACCTTGAGAATGATCCCGACATCGTCGCCATGGTGGCGGCCTCCGCCGCCCTGACGCTCTCGGGCGTGCCCTTCATGGGCCCGGTGGGCGGCGCGCGCGTCGGCTACATCAACGGCCAGTATCGCCTTAACCCGACCGTCGCGGAGCTCAAGGACTCGGTCCTCGACCTCGTCGTCGCCGGCACCGCCGACGCCGTCCTGATGGTCGAGTCCGAGGCCAAGGAGCTCGCCGAAGACGTGATGCTCGGCGCGGTGATGCACGGCCACAAGGGCTTCCAGCCCGTGATCGACGCCATCATCAAGCTGGCCGAGCGCGCCGCCAAGGAGCCGCGCGACTTCTCCACCCCGGACAACTCCGCGATCGAGAAGCGCATCCTCGACCTGATCGAGGCCGACCTGCGCGACGCCTTCACGACCCCGATCAAGCAGGAGCGCCAGGACAAGGTGGCGGCCGCCAAGGCCAAGGCCGCTGCGGCGCTGTGCGGCGAGGGCGTCGAGAACGCCATCGACAAGCAGCTCTTCAACACGGTGTTCAAGGACGCCGAGGCGAAGATCGTGCGCTTCAACATCCTCGACACGGGCGTCCGCATCGACGGCCGCGACGTGAAGACCGTCCGTCCGATCGAGGCCGCCGCCGGCCTGCTGCCGCGCGCCCACGGCTCCGCCCTGTTCACCCGCGGGGAGACGCAGGCGCTCGTCGTGGCCACCCTCGGCACCTCGGACGACGAGCAGTACATCGACTCGCTGGAAGGCACCTACAAGGAGACGTTCCTCCTTCACTACAACTTCCCGCCCTACAGCGTCGGCGAGACCGGCCGCATGGGTTCGCCCGGCCGTCGCGAGATCGGCCACGGCAAGCTCGCCTGGCGCGCCGTTCACCCGATGCTGCCGCCGCACCACGAGTTCCCGTACACCATCCGCCTCGTCTCGGAGATCACCGAGTCGAACGGCTCGTCCTCCATGGCGACCGTTTGCGGCTCCTCGCTGGCCCTGATGGACGCCGGCGTGCCGCTGCGTTCGCCGGTCGCCGGCATCGCGATGGGCCTCATCCTGGAAGGCGAGCGCTACGCGGTGCTCTCCGACATCCTGGGCGACGAGGACCATCTCGGCGACATGGACTTCAAGGTGGCCGGCACCGACAACGGCATCACGTCGCTGCAGATGGACATCAAGATCGCGGGCATCACCGAGGAGATCATGCGGGTCGCCCTCGACCAGGCCAAGGGTGGGCGCCTGCACATCCTCGGCGAGATGGCCAAGGGCCTCGCCGGCGCTCGCCAGGAGCTCGGCCAGTACGCGCCGCGCATCGAGACCATCAAAATCCCGACCGACAAGATCCGCGAAGTGATCGGCTCGGGCGGCAAGGTGATCCGCGAGATCGTCGAGAAGACCGGCGCCAAGGTCAACATCGAGGACGACGGCACCGTGAAGGTCGCGTCCTCGGACGCCGCCTCCATCACGGCCGCGCTGAACTGGATCAAGTCCATCGCCAGCGAGCCCGAGATCGGCGTGATCTATGACGGCACCGTGGTGAAGACCACCGACTTCGGCGCCTTCGTGAACTTCTTCGGCGCCAAGGACGGCCTGGTCCACATCAGCCAGCTCGCCGCCAACCGCGTCAACAAGGTCACTGACGTGATCAAGGAAGGCGACAAGGTCAAGGTCAAGCTGCTCGGCTTTGACGAGCGCGGCAAGGTGCGGCTCTCGATGAAGGTCGTCGACCAGGCCACCGGCGAGGACCTCGAGAAGAAGCAGAAGGACCAGCCCGAGGCGGCCGCCGGGGAGTGATCTCCCCTCTGCCCTCTACGAGGCTCGGTTGAGCTCAGCCCCCGCGTTCGCAAGGACGCGGGGGTTTTTGTTGCCTGGCGGTATCCGGCCTCGCCGGGTTGGCAACCTGGCGCGAACCTGCGAGCCTGTTCGCACCAACCGACAACAGGGAGGCCCCTATGGCCAGAACATCCAAGGATATGCTCGCCGACGCCAACGCCAGCGTCCAGAAGCTCGCCCCCGCCGAGGCGGCGTCGCGCATCGGCCAGGGGGACGTGCTGGTGCTGGACATTCGCGACAGCGCCGAGCTGCAGGCCTCCGGCAAGCTCGCGGGGTCGCTGCACGTGCCGCGCGGGAGCCTGGAGTTCAAGGCGGACCCCGAGAACCCGATGTATGACCCGGCCTTCAAGTTCGACCGGCCGATCCTGATCCATTGCGCGGCCGGCGGCCGGGCCGCCCTCGCCGGCAAGACGCTGCAGGACATGGGCTACACCAACGTGATCAATGTCGGCGGCTTCAACGACCTGGTGAACGCCGGCGCGCCGGTCGAGAAGAAGTAGAAACGACGGCCCGGGCGAAAGGCTCAGCCTCCCCGGGCCTCGCCGAAGCTGCGGGCCAGCGCGAAGCCTTCGCCGAGCGGGTCGTCGGCCTCGATCAGGAAGGTCCCGCGGCCCGCGTAGTAGCCCTGGCCGCCGACCTCGACCCGCACCGCGCCCTCGATCTCGGGGGCCGGCCGTGTCACCCGGCCGGTAAACGGCCCGCCCGAGATCCCCCGGAACACGCGCGTCTGGCCGGGCGCGAGCAGCCCCTTGGCGCAGTCCAGCGCCATGCGGGCCGTCACGCCCGAGCCGGTCGGGCTGCGGTCCACCTGGCGCTCGGCGAACACGCACAGGTTCCAGCTCTCCTCGGCGGCCCCGGCGTCGTCGGTCAGGATGGTCCCGTACAGGAAGCCGAGGTCCGGCTCCGTCGGATGCGCGATCCGCATATCGCGCCGGATGACGTCCGTGAGCGCGCCGCCGGCGGCCACCAACTCGTCGAGCGGCGTCGTGAAGAAGTCGAGACCGAACCGCGAGGACGGCAGGATGGCGTAGAACGCGCCGCCATAGCCGATGTCGGTGACGACCGTGCCGAAGCCCGGCACGTCGACGCTCAGGCCCAGCGCATGCGCGTAGGCGGGCACGCTCTCGAAACGCACTTGCGTGATCTCGCCGTCCCGCACCGTGCAGGTGAGCGCCAGCGGTCCGCAGGGCGCCTCGATCACGAAGCGCGTCTCGGGCTCGGTCTTCGCGACAAGGCCCTGGTCCACCACCCACCGGCCCAGCGCCACGGTGGCGTGGCCGCACATGGTGGAATAGCCCTCGTTGTGGGTGAACAGCACGCCCATCACGGCGCCCGGGTGCGAGGGCCGCACCGGGATCACCCCGTACATCCCCGCATGGCCGCGCGGCTCCAGCATCATCGTGCGGCGCAGATGATCGTGGTTGTCCCGCGCGTCGCGCCGTTGCGCCAGCACGCTGTCGCCAAGGAGGCTCGGGTAGCCGCCCGTGACGATCCTCACCGGCTCGCCGGCCGTGTGCATGTCCGTATAGGAGAGTTCAACAGCTGGACGCATGGCGGCCTCGGGCGCGGTGACGCCCCTGTCCTAGATCGGGCTCGAACGACGCGCAATCACGCCGCGGGCGCCCGCTCCGGCGCAAGCGCGGGCGCGGCCTCGGGCAGGAACAGCCCCCGCGCGGCCTTCACCTCGCGAACGAGGAAATCCACCATGGCGCGCACCCGCGCGACGTCTTTCAGCTCGGCGTGCACGATCAGCCAGAACGTGCGGGTGAGCTGGATATGCGGCAGAACCGGCGCGAGCTCGGCCCTGCGCGCCGCCATGAAGTGGGGCAGCACGCAAACGCCCGCGCCCGCCAGCGTGGCCTCCATCTGGGCGACCAGGCTGGAGGATTGCAGTCGCGGCCGCAGCCCCTTGGCGATCTCGTCGAGGTAGTCGAGCTCCGGCATGAAGATGAGGTCGTCGATATAGCCGACCAGCGGGTGCGAAAAGAGGTCGTCCGGCGCCCCGATCGGCTCGGCGGTTTCGAGGTAGGTGCGGCTGGCGTAGAGCCCGAGCCGGTAGTCGGTGAGCTTTCGGGCGACGATCTTGCCTTCCTTGGGGGGCGACAGCGAGATCGCGATGTCGGCCTCGCGTTTCGACAACGACAGGAGCCGCGGCATGGCGACGAGCTGGAATTCGAGCTCCGGATAAGTTTCGGCCAGCTTCACGGTGCGGGGCGCGAGAAAGCTGGTGCCGAACCCGTCCGGCGCGCCCACCCGCACGGTGCCCGACAGCGCGAGGTCGGCGCCGCCGATGTCGCTGGAGGCAGCCAGCGCGGCGCTCTCGATCGCCTCGGCGGCGATCACGAGGCGCTCGCCATGGCCCGTCAGCGTGTAGCCCTGCGGCCGCCTTTCGAACAGCGTGGCCTTTAGGGCCGTTTCGAGCGAGGTAATCCGCCGGCTGACCGTGGCGTGGTCGGCCCCCAGCCGTCGCGCCGCGACCGTGAGCCGCCCGGCCCTTGCCACCGCGAGGAAAAAGCGCAAGTCATCCCAATCGAAACGGCTCATGCGTGTTTCCTCGAGCTTGGTCCGGCGGCAACCCTACATGGGGATACGCGCACGGATTGGACGTGAAAACTCCCATAGCCGTGCGCAGATCGCAATGATACTCGTGTCGCAACAGCAGCGGGCCAAGCGGCCCATTCCAAGATCCTCAAGGGCTCGCCAACGGACCCTCTTCGGATCACCGAAATCACCCAGGGAGGACGCCATGGTCGCCGAACTCACCCACTTCGTCGGGGGCAAGCACGTAAAGGGGACCTCGGGCCGCTTTACCGACGCCTTCTGGCCCATGACGGGCGAAATCGCCTCCCGGGTGCCGCTGGCCACCAAGGCCGAGGTCCGCGCCGTGGTGGAAAACGCCAAGGCGGCTCAGCCGGCCTGGGGCGCGACCAACCCGCAGCGGCGCGCCCGCGTGCTGATGAAGTTCCTCGAGCTCGTGCACGCCGAATACGACTCGCTGGCCGAGCTGCTCGCGCGCGAGCACGGTAAGACCGTGGCGGACGCCAAGGGCGACATCCAGCGCGGCCTCGAAGTGGTCGAGTTCTGCATCGGCGCGCCGCACCTCATGAAGGGCGAGTACACCGAGGGCGCGGGCCCGGGCATCGACATCTACTCGATGCGCCAGCCGCTCGGCGTCGTCGCCGGCATCACGCCGTTCAACTTCCCGGCCATGATCCCGCTGTGGAAGGCCGGCCCCGCCATCGCGGCCGGCAACGCCTTCATCCTGAAGCCGTCCGAGCGTGACCCGGGCGTGCCGCTGCGCCTCGCCGAGCTGTTTCTCCAGGCGGGCCTGCCGGCCGGCATCTTTAACGTCGTCAACGGCGACAAGGAAGCCGTGGACGCCATCCTGGACGATCCGGACATCAAGGCGGTGGGCTTCGTCGGCTCGACGTCGATCGCCGAATACGTCTACACGCGCGGTTGCGCGGCCGGTAAGCGGGTGCAGTGCTTCGGCGGCGCCAAGAACCACATGATCATCATGCCGGACGCCGACATGGACCAGGCCGTGGACGCCCTGATCGGCGCCGGTTACGGCTCCGCCGGCGAGCGCTGCATGGCGATCTCGGTGGCGGTGCCGGTCGGCAAGGACACCGCCGACCGCCTCGTCGACAAGCTCATCCCGCGCATCGAGAGCCTGAAGGTTGGCCCGTCCACGGACTCGTCGGCCGATTTCGGTCCGCTCGTCACGCAGGCTCACCTCGACAAGGTGAAGTCCTATGTCGAGCTCGGCGTCCAGGAAGGCGCGAAGCTGCGGGTCGACGGCCGAAACTTCAAGCTCCAGGGCTACGAGAACGGCTTCTACATGGGCGGCTGCCTGTTCGACGACGTCACCAAGGACATGCGGATCTACAAGGAAGAGATCTTCGGCCCGGTGCTGTCGGTGGTGCGCGCCAAGGACTACGCCGAGAGCCTCGCGCTCGCCAACGAGCATGAATACGGCAACGGCGTCGCGATCTTCACCCGCGACGGCGACGCCGCCCGCGACTTCGCCGCCAAGGTGCAGGTCGGCATGGTGGGCATCAACGTGCCGATCCCGGTTCCGATCGCCTATTACACCTTCGGCGGCTGGAAGCGTTCCGGCTTCGGCGACCTGAACCAGCACGGCTCGGACGCTTTCCGGTTCTACACCAAGACCAAGACGGTCACGTCGCGCTGGCCGTCCGGCATCAAGGACGGCGCGGAGTTCGTGATCCCGACAATGCGCTGATCAACCGGGCGCGCCTCATGGGGCGCGCCCGATCCTTTTTGGTGTCGAACTTCGGTCCAAGCCCATGTCGCTCTTCGCCCTCTCCGAGGACCACATCGCGATCCGCGACATGGCGCGCGCGTTTGCGGCCGAAAAGCTCGCCCCCAAGGCCGTGGAATGGGACGAGCGCAAGCACTTCCCGGTGGACGAGATGCGCGAGGCCGCAGCGCTCGGCATGGGGGCCATCTATGTGCGCGAGGATGTCGGCGGGTCGGGCCTGAGCCGCCTCGACGCGACGCTGATCTTCGAGGCGTTGGCGACAGGCTGCCCGACCGTGGCGGCCTTCATCTCCATCCACAACATGGCGTCGTGGATGATCGACGCCTACGGCTCGGACGAGCAGCGCCAGCGCTTCCTGCCCAAGCTCGCCACCATGGAGCACATCGCCAGCTACGCGCTCACGGAGCCGGGCGCGGGCTCGGACGCCGCCGCGTTGAAGACGCGGGCGCGGCGCGACGGCGACCATTACGTGCTCGACGGCGCCAAGCAGTTCATCTCGGGCGCGGGCGTCTCGGACCTTTACGTCACCATGGTGCGCACCGGCGACGACGGGCCGGGCGGCATCTCCACGCTGGTGATCCCCAAGGATGCGCCCGGCCTCAGCTTCGGGGCCAACGAGCGCAAGATGGGCTGGAACGCCCAGCCCACCCGGCAGGTGATCTTCGACGGCTGCCGCGTGCCGGTGGAGAATCGCCTCGGCCCGGAGGGCATCGGCTTCAAGATCGCGATGGCGGGGCTGGACGGCGGCCGCCTCAATATTGCGGCCTGTTCGCTCGGCGGCGCGCAGGCGGCGCTGGACAAGTCGCTTGCCTACCTGGGCGATCGCAAGGCCTTCGGCCGCAAGCTCCAGGAGTTTCAGGCGCTGCAGTTCCGGCTCGCCGACATGGCGACCGAACTCGAGGCCGCCCGCACGTTTCTCTGGCGGGCCGCTTCGGAACTCGACTCGAAGACGCCGGACGCCACGCGCCTTTGCGCCATGGCCAAGCGCTTCGGCACCGACGTGGGTTTCGAGGTCGCCAACCAGGCGCTTCAACTGCATGGCGGCTACGGCTATCTGGCCGACTACGGAATCGAGAAGATCGTGCGCGACCTTCGCGTGCATCAGATCCTCGAAGGCACCAACGAGATCATGCGCGTCATCATCGCCCGCAGCCTGATCGGCCGCGGGCAGGGGAGCGGGCTGTGAGCCGCGCAACGTTCGGAGTGATCACATGAGCACCATCGGCTTCATTGGCCTCGGCAACATGGGCGCGCCCATGGCGGCGAACCTCGTCAAGGCTGGCCATCGCGTGATCGGCTACGATCTCTTGCCCGCGAACGCCGCCGCCGCCGAGGCAGAGGGCGTCGCAATTGCCGCGACTGCGGCGGATGCGGTGCGGGACGCTGACGTCGTCGTGACCATGCTCCCGGCCGGCCGCCACGTGCTGGCGGTGTGGGCCGACGTGCTCACGCATGCGCGGCGTGGAGCGCTGTTCATCGATTCCTCGACGATCGACGTCGACAGCGCCCGGCAGGCGCATGATCTGGCAGCTCAGGCCGGCATGGCCTCCGTGGACGCGCCCGTGTCGGGCGGCACCGGCGGCGCCAAGGCCGGCACGCTGACCTTCATGTGCGGCGGCGCGGCGGACGCCTTCGCGACGGCGCGGCCGGTGCTGGAGGCGATGGGCAAGAAGATCGTCCATTGCGGCGACGCCGGCGCCGGGCAGGCGGCCAAGATCTGCAACAACATGATCCTCGGCATCTCGATGATCGGCGTCTGCGAGGCGTTCGCGCTGGGCGAGAAGCTTGGCTTGTCGCACCAGGCGCTGTTCGACGTGGCGTCCACGTCGTCCGGCCAGTGCTGGTCACTGACGACCTATTGCCCCGTGCCCGGGCCGGTGCCGACGAGCCCGGCCAACAACGGCTACAATCCCGGCTTCGCGGCTGCCCTGATGCTGAAGGATTTGCGCCTGTCGCAGGACGCCGCCCAGTCGGCGGGCGCGTCGACGCCGCTCGGCCAGCACGCGGCCCAGATCTACGAGGCGTTCGAGGCCGCGGGATTCGGCGGCAAGGACTTTTCCGGGATCATCGAGCATCTGCGCCGGAACGGCGGCTGATTCACCACAACAGCGCGAATGCTCCTGCCAGAGCGGCGTAGCGGGCGAGCTTGGCGACGCTCACGACCAGCATGAACAGCCAGAACGGCGTTCGGGCGATCCCGGCCATGACGGTCAGCGGGTCGCCGATGATCGGCGTCCACGACAGCAGCAGCGACCAAACCCCGTAGCGGGCGTACCAGCGCTGGTAGCGATCGAAGGTCGCGGGCTTCACCGGAAAGCGCGGGTGATCCCGGTAATGCGCGGCCCACCGGCCGATCGCCCAGTTGGCGCCGGAGCCCAGCGTATTGCCGACGGTGGCGACTGTGATCGCCGGCGCGAGCGCGCCGCCATGCGCCAGAACGGCCAGGAACGCCGCCTCGGACGAGCCCGGCAGCAAGGTGGCGCTCAGAAAGGCGGCCGCGAACAGTCCGGCGAATTCGATCATGCGCGCCCCGGCGGGATCGACGCGCCGCTGCGGCTTGGCCTTGCCCCCGGCGCCACCCCATAGCTAAATCGGCGCGAAACACAAAGCCGCAAGGCGCGCACAGGCCGGGGGAGGATTTCCATGCCGTTCATTCTCGCGATCGATCAGGGCACGACGTCGTCGCGGGCCATCCTGTTTCGCGAGGACACCACCATCGCGGCGGTTGGGCAGCAGGAGTTCCCGCAGCATTTCCCGGCGTCCGGCTGGGTGGAGCACGAGGCGGAGGACCTCTGGTCCTCCACGGTCGCGGTCTGCCGCGAGGCGCTTGAAAAGGCCGGCGCGACGGCCCGAGACGTCGCCGCCATCGGCATCACCAACCAGCGCGAAACCACGCTGGTGTGGGACCGCCAAAGCGGCAAGGCCATTCACCGCGCCATCGTGTGGCAGGACCGCCGAACCGCCGAGATGTGCGGCCGGCTCAAGGCCGAGGGGCACGAGCCGCTGTTTTCGGCGCGCACGGGCCTGATCCTGGATCCCTATTTTTCCGGCACCAAGGTGGCGTGGATCCTCGACAACGTGCCGGGCGCCCGCGCCCGCGCGGAGCGGCGCGAGCTGGCGTTCGGCACCGTGGACAGCTTCCTGCTGTGGCGGCTGACCGGGGGCGCCGTGCACGCCACGGACGCCACCAACGCCTCGCGGACGCTGATCTACGACATCCACCGTGGCGACTGGGACGATGAGCTTCTCGCGATCCTGCGGATCCCGCGCTCCATGCTGCCCGAGGTGCGCGACTGCTCGGGACGGTTCGGCGAAACCGTCCCGGGGCTTTTTGGCGGCGTCATCCCGATCTGCGGCATCGCGGGAGACCAGCAGGCCGCCACGGTAGGGCAGGCGTGCTTTACCCCAGGCATGATGAAATCGACCTACGGGACGGGCTGCTTCGCCCTGCTCAACACCGGCGGACAGGCGGTCGCGTCGCAGAACAAGCTTCTCACCACGGTCGCGTATCAGCTCAACGGGGTAACCACCTACGCGTTGGAAGGCTCGATCTTCGTGGCCGGCGCGGCCGTGCAGTGGCTGCGGGACGGGCTCGGCATCGTGAAGTCCGCTGGCGAGACGGGGCCCTTGGCCGAGCAGGCCGACCCCGCGCAGGCGGTCTACCTGGTGCCGGCATTCGTCGGGCTCGGCGCGCCCTATTGGGACGCCGAATGCCGCGGCGCGCTCTACGGCCTGACGCGCGGCACTGGCCCGAAGGAGATCGCCAGGGCGGCGCTGGAGAGCGTCTGCTACCAGACCTACGACCTGCTGGAGGCGATGCGGGCCGACTGGCCGGGCGCGGCCGGCGCCGAGACGGTGCTGCGTGTCGACGGCGGCATGACGGCCTCCGACTGGACCATGCAGCGCCTCGCCGACATCCTCGGCGCGCCCGTGGACAGGCCCGTCGTCAAGGAAACCACGGCGCTCGGCGCCGCCTACTTGGCCGGCCTGGCGGCCGGCGTCTATCCGGACCCCGACCGCTTCGCCGATCTCTGGCGCCTCGATCGGCGGTTTACGCCAAATTTCGACGGCGATCTGCGCGAGAGCATGATCGCCGGCTGGAAGGACGCCGTCGGGCGCACGCTGACGCGGCGCTGAGGGCTCGCTACGCGGCGGCCCGGCTGCGGGCGCGCTGCCCGGTTACGCCTTCGCCCGAGAACACGAGATCGGCCGGGCGCTCGACCCGGATCGGGCGTGGGCCGTCCCGCAGCGTGGCGCGGATTTCCTCCGCGAGCGCGGCGGCTTCGGGTGAGCGCCCCTGGCTGACTAGCAGGCCGATGCGGTTGGTCGGCAGCGTGGGCAACCCGGCGCTCTCGTCCAGGAGCCGCATCCCGGGGCCAACCGCGCACTCGGGAAACACCGTAACGGCGAGTCCGGCCCGCACCACGGGCGCGAGCGCGGCCTGACTCGACGAAGCCAGCAACTGGCGCCAGCCGATGCCGGCTTCTTCGAGCGCCTCGATGGCGGCGCGACGCCACGCGCAGGTCGGGCCTGAAAGGGCGAGCGGCAGCGGCCGCGCCTCATGCGCGCAGGATGCGACGCCGACGATCCAGCGCAGCGGCTCCTCCCGCAGCGCCTCGGCGCCTTTCAGCGAGCCGCAATCCGTGATGATCGCCATGTCGACGTCGCGCACCGCCACGCGCTCGCCGAGAGACTGCGAGCCTTCGCAGACCACCGAGATCTCCACCAGAGGATGCCGGCGCATGAAGCGCGTCACGATCTCGGGCAGGAACGTATCCGCATAGTCATCCGGGATCCCGAGCCGCACCCGGCCGGCGAGCGCCTTGTGGGACACGGACGCAAATGCGGCCGCCTCGAGTTGCAGCATCTGGCGGGCGTAGTCGACGAGCTTCTCGCCGTCCTCGGACAGGCGAACGCCGCGGCCCTGCTTGGTGAAGAGGGGGCGGCCGAGCACCTCTTCGAGGCGGCGGATCTGCATCGACACCGCCGACTGGGTCTTGTTCACCCGCTCGGCCGCGCGCGTGAAGCTGCCTGTGTCGATGATGGCCACGAATGAACGCAATTGATCGGTGTCGAGCATCGGGGGGCTCCTCGGACCTGCAACGGCGAACTTTTCAAACGGAACCGCGGAACAAAACCGCCGAGGGGGGCAGCGATCTCGTTTCGCGATGAGAGACATTAAAACCATTCGTTAGACCGATCAATAGGCCTCCTCCATGTTTATCCAATCGGAAACAACGATGGATCAACGAACCGTCGCTCCAAGGAGAAGTCCCATGGCCCTGATCATGACGAGACCTACGAGCCGCCGCGGCGCCGCCGCTCCCGACTTCAGCCGCTGGCTCGCTCCGGCCCGCCGCACGGCGCTCTGGCTTGTCGGCTGGCCCGTGCGCTACGTGCGCGCCCGCCGCAATCTCGCGGTGCTGGCCGCCATGTCGGACATGCAGCTGAAGGACATCGGCCTCTACCGCGCCGACGTGGTGAGCGCGACCGCGCTGCCGCGCGACGAGGACCCGACGCCCCAGCTCGCCGCGCTGGTCCGCGAGCGCCGGCAGTATCGTGGCGCCTGGCGCGCGTGAGCCCGGCTGGCTCGACAGGAACCGCCTCCCATGGCTTCCTGTCTGAAACGGAGGTGCGGGGATGACGATCCAAAGCTGGCTGGCCTTCGCGGCCGCATCGGCGGTGCTGCTCGTCATTCCCGGCCCCACCATCCTGCTGGTGATCTCCTACGCGCTCGGCCAGGGCTGGCGCACGGCGTTGCCGATGGCTATCGGCGTCGCGCTCGGCGACTTCACCGCCATGACGGTGTCGATGCTCGGCCTCGGGGCTGTGCTGGCCGCGAGCGCTACCGTTTTCACGGCGCTGAAATGGATCGGCGCAGGCTATCTGGTTTATCTCGGCCTCAAGCTCTGGCGCGCCGGCGGCAGGCTGGACGTCTCCGCCCGCACCGACGCCGCGCCGGTCTGGCGCATGCTCGCGCATGCCTGGCTGGTGACCGCGCTCAACCCCAAGGGCATCACCTTCTTCGTCGCGTTCCTGCCCCAGTTCCTCGACCCCAAGGCCGACTTCCTGACCCAGATGGCGATTTTCGAGGCTACGTTCCTGACGCTCGCCTTCGCGAATGCGTTCGGCTACGCGCTGATCGCCTCCCGGGCGCGCACGGTGGTCAGCAATCCGAGGGCGATCATGGCGGTGAACCGCATCGGCGGGGGATTGCTGATCGGCGCCGGCGTCGCGGTGGCGGCCAGGACTGCGTGAGACTCAGGCCTCGCTACGCTTGAGCAGGTAGTCGAGCCCTCCGACGCGGTACCAGCGATACGCGTAGGCGTCGAGCAGCAGGCAGTGCTCGCCCTTGTCGTTCGGCTGGCTGTGGTCGTCCGACAGGACGTTGATCAGGGCCGGCGACGTGTCGTCGAGGCCGAGCCCGAACGTCACTTCGTGCGGCTTGCCGTCGAGGTTATGGATCACCACGACGGAATTGTTGCGCCAGTCGTAGCGCAGCGCCAGCACGGCCGGGTCGCCCGTATCCAGCACCGTGAAATCGCCCCAGCCGATCTCGGGCATTTCCTTGCGCATGCGGATCACGCGCTCGGTCCAGTTCAGCATCGACTCCGGATCGCGCCGCTGCTCGGCCGCGTTGACGCGTTCGAAGCCATACGCGCCGCCGCTGATCACCGGGCTCACCGGCTTGGAGCTCTTCGTGAAGCCGCCATGCGGCTCGGTCGACCACTGCATCGGCGTCCGCGCGCAGTTGCGCTCCGGCAGGTTGAGGTCGTCCCCCATGCCGAGCTCGTCGCCGTAGCGCAGCACCGGCGTCCCCGGCAGCGTGAACATCAGGCTGTAGGCGAGCTCGAGCCGCCGCTTGTCGCCGTTCAGCATGGGGGCGAGGCGCCGCCGGATGCCGCGGTCATAGAGTTGCATGCTCTTGTCGGGACCGAACTCCGCAAACACCTTCTCGCGCTGCTCGGGCCTCAGGCGTCCTAGATCGAGCTCGTCGTGATTGCGCAGAAAGAGCCCCCATTGCGCGGTGGCGGGCCGGGGCTTCGTCGCCTCCATGGCCTTCACGAGCGGCCCGGTGTCGGCCGCCGCCAGCGCGTAGAACAGATGCTGGTTGACCTGAAAATTGAACATCATCTGCATGCGGTCGCCGTCATGGCCGAAATAGTCCATGTCGGTCTCGGGCAGCACGTTGGCTTCGGCGAGGATCACCGAGTCGCCCTGCCGCCATTGCAGGAACTCCCGGAAGGTCCGCAGCATGTCGTATTGCTCGACCGGCTTCTTGATGTCGGCGCCCTTCGTGCCGATCACGAATGGCAGCGCGTCCATCCGGAATCCCGATACCCCGAGCTGGATCCAGAATCCCATGATCTTCAGGATCTCGGCCTGGACGCGCGGGTTGGCGGTGTTGAGGTCCGGCTGGAACTCGTAGAAGCGGTGGAAGTAGTACTCGCCCGCGACCTCGTCGCGGGTCCAGGTGGTCTTTTGAACACCGGGAAACACCATGCCCTCGTTGGCGTTCGCGGGCTTCTTCTTGGACCACACATACCAGTCGCGGTAAGGCGACTTCGGATCCTTCCGCGCTTCCTGGAACCACGGATGCTGGTCGGACGTGTGGTTCACCACGAGGTCGATCAGCACCCGGATGCCGCGCTGCTTCGCGCCGTGCGTGAATTCCACGAAGTCGCCCAGCGTCCCGAAGCGCGGATCCACGCCGTAATAGTCGGCGACGTCGTAGCCGTCGTCCTTGCCAGGCGAGGGCTGGAACGGCATCAGCCAGATCGCCGTGACGCCAAGTCCGTGCAGGTAGTCGAGGCGTCGAAGCAGGCCCTGGAAGTCCCCCACGCCGTCGCCGTTCGCATCCATGAACGTCTCGACCGAGAGACAATAGATGACGGCGTTCTTGTACCAGAGGTCGTTGATCACGCCCCGTCTCCTCGAACCGGATTGCATGGACGGCGCCGTTGGGGCGCGGTTCAGCGGCAAATCACGAGGGTGCGGGATGGTTCCTCGCCGGATTGCCCGCGAGGTCCGCCGCAAAAGCATGCCCGCAAACCGCCGCTGTCTGCGGCCTCGCGACGCATGCGTCTCTTAGACTACGAGGGTCGGGACAGCCGCTCGAACTTTTGCTAGCGTCTTCAGTTGTGGGAAGACGCCGCGAAAGGCGCCGCCCCTTTTGGAGGAGCAGTCTATGGCTTGGACCACCCCGGAACTCACTGAAATCTGCGTCGGCATGGAAGTGACGAGCTACGAATCCGCTGATATCGAGCCCGTCGAGTTTTAAGCTGCCGTCGCGAATGCGACGTTTCTGATCAACGCCGCCGCCCATGAGCGGCGGCGTTTTTTGTGACGGGGGCGACGTTTGCCGATGCGGATCATCGTGCTGGGGTCAGCCGCCGGGGGCGGCTTCCCGCAATGGAATTGCGGCTGCCCGAATTGCCGCCGCGCCTGGGCGGGCGATCCCGCGCTGCGTCCCCGCACCCAGTCTAGCCTGGCGGTGACGGCCGATGGCGAGCGATGGCTTCTCCTGAACGCTTCGCCGGACATCCGCCAGCAGATCATCGCAACCCCGGCCCTCCATCCGCGCCACGACGGACGTGACAGCCCGATCGCGTCCGTGCTCCTGACGAATGGCGACGTCGACCACGTCGCCGGCCTCCTGACCCTGCGCGAAAAGCAGCCTTTCGATCTGCATGCGACGCGGGCGACCTTCGACATCCTCCGGCATGACCGCGTCTTCGGCGTTCTCGACCGCGCCGTGGTGAGCGAGCGTGAGCTGGTTCTCGACCAACCCGTCGACATGGGTGGCGGACTGACCGTGCGGGCCTTCGCGATCGCCGGGAAAACGCCGCTCTACATGGAAACCGAGGTGGTCGAGGTCGGGGCCGAAACCGAGAGCGTCATCGGCCTGGAGGTCGACGACGGTCGCAGCCGCTTTGTTTATGCGCCCGGCTGCGCGGCGATCACCGCCACCCTGCGGGACCGCCTCGCCGGCGCGCCGCTCGTGTTCTTCGACGGCACGACTTTCACGGACGACGAGATGCCGCGCCTCGGCCTGTCGCCGAAGACGGCGCGGCGCATGGGACACACCCCCATGTCGGGACCGGACGGCTCGATGGCGCTCCTCGCCGATGTGGCGATCGGCCGGCGGGTTTATGTTCACATCAACAACACGAATCCGGTGCTGGTGGACACGTCGCCGGAGCGCGCCGCGGTTGAAGCCGCGGGTTGGGTTGTCGCCCATGACGGCATGGAGTTCGAACTATGAACCAGAGCCATTCCTCCGACGCGGTCTTGTCGCCCGAGGAGCTGGAAGCCGCCCTTCGCGACATCGGGGCGAGGCGCTACCACAATCTCCACCCTTTCCACCGGCGTCTCCACGGCGGTGAATGCACGCGCGACGAGGTCCGCGCCTGGGGGTTGAACCGCTACTGCTATCAGGCCGCCATCCCGATCAAGGACGCGACCGTGCTCACCCGCATGCCGACCGCAGATCTGCGGCGCGAATGGCGCCGCCGCATCGTCGACCATGATGGAACTGCTCCGGGCGACGGCGGCATAGCGCGCTGGCTCCGTCTGACCGAGGGGCTCGGGCTGGATCGCAACTATGTCGAATCCATGCGCGGCGCCCTGCCGGCGACGCGCTTCGCGGTGGACGCCTATGTGAGGTTCTGCGCCGAAAAGACGCTGCTCGAGGCGATCGCATCGTCTCTAACCGAGCTGTTTTCTCCCCAGATCATCGGCGAGCGGCTGTCGGGCATGCTGGCGCATTATGATTTCGTCAGCGCCGACACGATGGCGTATTTCACCGCGCGTCCGCCCCAGGCCGCGCAGGATTCCGCCTTTGCGCTCGCTTATGTGCTGGAGCACGCCCGCACGGCCGAACGACAGCAGGCCTGCCTCGCCGCTCTCACGTTCAAGACGGACGTGCTCTGGGTCCAGCTCGACGCGCTCTGGCACGCCTATGTGGAAGGACACCTGCCGCCCGGCGCCTGGCGACCTGATGGACGCGAGGGTTTGCGATGACGTCGGAACCCGCTGGTCTTGCGGATGACGCACGGCCGAAGCTGGCGCGCGGCGTGAAGCTCAAGCGCGACGAGGTGCGCGGCGCATGGGTGCTGCTGGCCCCCGAGCGTGTGATCCAGCCCAACCCCGTTGCGGCCGAGATCCTCCAACGCCTCGACGGGGTCCGCACCGTGGTGGAGATCGTCGACAATCTCGCGGCGGCGTTCCAGGCCCCGCGTGAGCGGATCGACGCAGACGTCCGCGCTCTGTTGTCGGACCTCCTCGCCAAGCGCATGATCGTCGCATGAACCAGAGGACGCCCCCGCCGCCCGTCCCGGCGGCGCCGCCGCTCGGGCTCCTTGCCGAGCTCACGCATCGCTGCGCGCTCGGCTGTCCCTATTGCTCCAATCCGCTGGAGCTGGAGGCGCGCTCCCGCGAACTTGCCACCAATGAGTGGAAGCGCGTGTTCTCCGAAGCCGCCGCGCTGGGCGTCCTGCAGGTGCACCTGTCTGGCGGCGAGCCGGCCCTGCGCCGCGACATCGTCGAGCTGGTGGAGCACTGCGCTCGCGAGGGGCTCTACACCAATCTGATCACATCCGGCGTCGGCTATCGTCCGGACCTGATCGCGCGCCTCGCCGAGGCTGGGCTCGACCATGTGCAGCTTTCGGTGCAGGACTCCGAGCCGGCCTCGGCCGATCTCATCGGCGGCTTCACGGGCGCCTTCGCGGCCAAGCGTGAGATCGCACGTCGGACCATCGAGGCGGGCGTTCCGCTCACCGTCAACGCGGTGATCCATCGCGCCAACGTGGCGCGTGCGCCCGACATGGTCAGGCTCTCGCTGGAGTGGGGCGCGGGCCGGGTCGAGATCGCCCACACGCAATACTATGGCTGGGCGCTGCCGAACCGTGCGCTCCTGATGCCGCAACGCGACCACGCCCTGACCGCGATCGCGGCCGTGGAAGCGCTGAAGATCGACTTGCAGGGCCGCATCGCGATCGACCACGTCCTGCCCGACTACCACGCCAATGTGCCGAAGGCCTGCATGGGCGGGTGGGGACGTCGTACGCTGAATGTCACGCCGGCCGGCAAGGTGCTGCCCTGCCACGCGTCCGAGAGCATCCCGGGCCTCGAATTCTGGTCTGTCCGCGAGCACGCGCTGGGCGACATCTGGCGCGCCAATCCGGCGTTCCAGGCCTATCGCGGAACCGGCTGGATGAAGGAGCCCTGCCTGTCATGCGCTCGCCGCGAGGTGGATTTCGGCGGTTGCCGCTGTCAGGCGCTGATGCTGACGGGCGACGCCGCGAACACGGACCCAGTTTGCCATCTCTCGCCGCATCATGATCGCATCCTGGCCGCGGCCGACGCGGATGGCGTGGGCGAGGGCGCGCCGGCCGCTCCCTACGAATACCGCCGGTTCACGCGCGCGGACGCCGCCGGCTAGAGCCCGGCGCCGCGAGTGTCTTAGTCCCACAGAACTAGGACTGCGCCGTAGCAAGGCGCAGCTTTGCGCCTGTAATCTGTGCAACCGCGTGTTCGCGGGCCGGGAGTGGCGCTCCGATCGTCCGGCCAGGGTGTGTGTGTCCATGTCGAAAACCAGCCGTGTCGGCGGCGCGGAATCCAATGTCCGCGATGGGAACGCGTCACATTTCAAGGCGGCCGAACTGGGCGCTTGCGAGATCGACGAGGGCGGACGTTTCATCGGCTGCGCGCTGTGCTGGAGCATCCTCGGCTGGGCTGATTCGGGCGAGCGGGTCGCCTCGCTGGACCAGGTCTTGGGCATCATCCGCGATCAGGACCGCCGCAAGGTGGAAGCCGCCATTGCGCGCGCCCTGACGGACGATCCGCGCCTTGAGGTGGTGTTTCACATCGACGGGGATCAGAGATCCCGCGCCATCGCGCTGCGCGGATCGCGGAGCGAAGTCGAGGGGCGGCGTCGCCTGCTGTGCGTGATGGCGGACATCACCGACCTCCGGCGTCAGCAGAACGAGGTTCGGCGCAGCGAGACCCGCGAGTTGATCGTGCGCGAACTCGGCCACCGGCTGCGCAACCTGTTCCCGGTGATTCTCGCGATGGTGAAACTCACCGCGCAGAGCCAGAGCAGCGTCGGCGATTACCGGACCGCGCTGGAGCGGCGCCTTCGCGCGCTGGCGGCCGCCGAGCGCCTGCTGACCCGGGGAGCATCCGAAAGCGCCGGCATTGATGAGCTCGTGCGGATCGAGGTTGCGCCCTTCGATGGCGGCGATCGTCACGAGATCACCATCGCGGGGCCCTGCCTGACCCTTCGCGGAGGCATGGCGCAAAGCTTCGCGATGATCGTGCACGAGCTGGCCACCAACGCGGTGAAGCACGGCGCGCTCAGCGTACCGGACGGGAAGCTGGACGTGACATGGCGTTTGGAGCCAGGGGAGGACGGTGAGGACGAACTCGTCTTCACGTGGACCGAACGTAACGGCCCGTCGCCGAAGCGGCCCTTGCGCAAGGGGTTCGGCTCCATGGTGCTGGGCGAAAGCGGGACGTCGCTGATGGGCGGCCGGGCCGAGCGCGCCTTCACGGAAAGCGGCTATCACTACGTGATGCGAGCGCCCTATCCGGCGGAGGCGCCTTCGACGCGCGAAAGCTAGGCCGACTTGAAGCCATCGCCGTCCTGGCGTCCGCCGTCCGGCCGTCCGATCAGCATCTGCGCCCGGACCGCCGCTTCGGTCCTGTTCCTGACGCCGAGCACGCGCAGGAGCGCGGCCATGTGGATCTTGGTGGTCGCCTCGGCGATCTTGAGTTCGCGGGCGATCTCCTTGTTGGAAAGCCCGCGCGCGACCAGCGGCAGCACGTCCCGCTGGCGCGGCGTCAGTTTGGCGTATTCGACGTCCGTGGCCTGCTCGACCGTCCGGGCCGGCGGGTCGTTCCAGGCGTGAAGCTGCGGCCCGTTCACCATCAGGGGCGAGACATAGACCTTGCCGGCCAGGATATCCTGGATGGCGGCGACGATCTCGTCGTCCGTCTGCAGCTTGGAGATGAAGCCGTTGGCGCCCGCCGCCAGGCTAGCGAGCATGTCGGCCCGCGTGTCGGACGCCGAAAGGATCGCGAATCGTATGCGCGGGTAGCAGGCGCGCACCTCGCGCAGACTGTCGGGAAACACCAGCCCCGGCATGTTGAGGTCGAGCAGGGCCACATCGAAGGCGCCGCTGTCCTCGAGCCGCTCCATCGCGCTGTCGAAACCATCGGCTTCAACAATGTCGGCGCCCGGAAACGCGAGGTCCAGGACGCACCGCAAACCTTTGCGATAAAGGCCATGGTCGTCGGCGATCAGAATACGCGTCATCTTCGACCTCGATCACCTGGCCCGCCTTTCTTGGCGAGCCACCGGCGGAACCAGCCGGTCTACCTAAGCCCACAGTTGTGAATGACGGCTTACACCGCATTTTGCGCGTATGGCCGCGGCTTGTCTATTAGACCGACGCCTAGAGTCTCATGCGGCACGCCGGGAGGGCGCATCGAGGTTTGAACGTCGTCGTCCGGCATGGCTTCAGAGCGGCCGTTTTCGAGGAAAACGTTGGGGTTGCCCTGTGGATAACCGCAACCGGAAGCAGCAGGCCGAGGATGGCGCGCGATTTTTCTGAAAATCGTCGCTTGACCTTCCGGCGGCGTGTTGGCATAAGGCGGTCATCGGCGGCGGGGACACACCAGCTGCTCTCGCCGACGGCCTTCGGCGCTTCTGGGGTTTGGGTTTCGGCCTGGATCTGGATTGTTCGCCTTGAAGGCCTGGTCGCGGGCCAAGCGCTCTGCGGCTTTTCAAGAACCCACGGTGTGGCGTTCCTCTGGACCGGGTTGTGGCGGGGAGACCTGCTTGATCCGGGGGAGACCTTTGTCTGCGTTTCGGCGCGGTGGATGGTTTTCGTGCTCTTTGACAATCAGGATGGAAGAAAGAGAAACGCGGACGGCCGTGTCCTTGCGGATCCCGAAGAGATGCTCGAGAGGGTGTTTTTGTAGGGGTCGAATGGATCGGCTTGAAACGCGTTTCGAGCTCACAA
>NZ_JBFUKI010000020.1:0-42407 GCF_056400925.1 Alsobacter sp. P4_H11 | reverse complement strand
GCGAGGGGGCTGAAACAGCCGCCCCACCCTCCCGTCATCCCCGGCGGCGCGCAGCGCCGGGAAGGGGATCCAGGGCCGCCGCGCTCACTCCTGGATCCCCTTCCCGACCTGCTGCGCAGGTCGCCGGGGATGACGGCGAGGCGGTGGAGAGGCCGGGGCCACCCTGGCGTCATTGCGAGCGACAGCGAAGCGATCCAGCCTAACTCCGGGCCTTTAGGCTGGATTGCTTCGCCTCTGGCTCGCAATGACGGCGAGGCGGTGGGGCCAAGCGCGCTAGCGGATGGAGGTCGAGGGGGTCTGTGCCGCTCCGGGGGCGAGGAGTGGGGCGGTGCTGACGGGGGCCGGGATGGCGGGGGCGACGCCGTCGCCGGCGTAGGGGGTGGGTGAGCCGGCCTGCGGGTCGATGAAGGACTGGGCCTGCTTGTTTTCCATGCCCTTGTCTTCGGTCCGCACCGTGGCGAGTTGCGTGCCGATGGACTGCACGACGCTGGGGGCTTCCGCGAAGGTGACGTGGCGGAACATGTCGGAGCTCTTGGTCTTCGACAGGTCGTAGACGCGAACGTTGAGGCCCTTGAGGTCGTCGACGTGCTCGGGATTGCTGAGGTCCAGCGCGCCGAGGCGCATGCGGTCGCCCGCGAGCGTGCTCGACACCGACAGGGCCCGGTCGTCCGCGGCGGCGAAAACCGACACGCGCGCGACGGAGCCGAGGCGGCTCATCTGGGCTCGGAAAACATCGAGATCGATATCGGGCGCGGCGAGCATGACCTCGCCGAGATGGCCGCCGAGATCGGCCTTGCCGCCGATGGCGGCTTGCCGCATGGCCTCCATGGCGAGCCACGTGCCCATGGAGTGGGCCAGGATGTGGACACGGCCGACGCCGGGCGCCTGGCCGAGATCCTCGATGAGCTTCTCGAGGTGATCGCGCGAGGCCGTGGCGCTTTCCTTGTCGGAGCCATAGGCCAGGATCTGGGCGCGCGACGGCCAGGTGAACAGCACGGGCACGCCATTGAAGCCCGAATCGGCCACGATCTGGGCGAGGCGGAGCCGGGCCTCGTCGTAATTGGTGTTGAAGCCGTGCACGAAGACCAGCACGTCGCGGCTGACGCCGACGCGGCCGGAGAGCTGCGTGGCGATCTCCTGCTGGAAGCGCTGGGCGTCGAGCTTGCGCTCGCCCTCGATCACGAAATGGCGGCTGGGGCTGGGCGAGCCGAAGCTCGGCTTCTCGATGACGCCGGGCTGATGGCCGGGCGGGATGCTGATCGCCGACAGGTTGAAGCGCGGAATGCGGGATGAGTCGCCGCTCTCGGGCTTGCGTGTGGAGGCCACGAAAATCCGCGTGACGCGGCCCTGCTCGGACGCGCCGGAGCCCAGCATGGCGGACACGCCAGCAAGGCCGCCCGCATTCGCGCCGCAGCCCGCCACCGCGAGCGCCAGCATGAGCGCGGCGGCCCCGCGCAGCGCCCGCCGCTGCGTCGCGACGGCTGAACCCTTCGTGCAAGACGGCACGGCAACCCCTTCCGGATCTTTGCGAAACGGCCCCGCCAGGCGGCGGCCTTCGCCCCAGTTCGCTCCGCCGGGCTTAAGCGCACGTTAACGACGCGCAAGCGGCGGTTCCCGCAACGCTATCAGGGCGCAACGTGTCGCAATTGGGACCGGAGGCGCGACTGCGTGTTGTTCCCGACCGGCTGCGGCCTGCGGGACACAGTTGGCGGCGGCCACGTTCGTTTATTGGGCCGCCTGCTCGAGCACGCTCCCGGCCGCGTTGGCGGCGCCGCCGAGCACGGCGGTCGGCACCGCGGTCGCCACGCTGGCGGCGGTTCCGACGGTGGTTCCGAGCGTGGCGCCCAGCGCGACGAGCCCCTCGCCGAGGCCGGGACCGCGCGTCTCGATGCCGTTGTCGGTGGCGAGCCGCCGGCCGATGAGCTGCACGACCTGCGGCGACTCGGCGAATTTCGTGTGGTTGGTGGAATCGTCCACCCGGATCGACGAGAGATCGTAGATCGTGATGTTGCTGGCCGCGAGGCGGGCGATGACCTCCGGATCCGAGACCACGGTGGCGCCGGCGCGGGCCGTGCCGCCCCAGACGTATTTCGAGATCGAGAGCGCCTTGTCGTCGGCGCTGACGAACACCGTCATGGGCAGCTTGAGCGGCGCGACGGTGGCGAGCTGGCGGCGGAAGACGTCGACATCGATGTCGGGCGCGGCGAGCATGATCTGGCCGAGCTTGCCGCCGAAGCGGCCGTCGCCCCGGATGGCGGCCTGCCGCATGGTCTCCATGGTGAGCATGTTGCCCATGCTGTGGGCCAGGATGTCGATCTTGCCCGCGCCCGAGCGGGTGGCGAGCAGCCGCAAGGTGGTCTCGAGATCGTCGCGCGAGTAGACGGCGCTTTCGCGATCATACGGGTATTGCAGCAACTGGCCGCGCGACGGCCAGGTGAACAGCACCGGAACGCCCTTGAAGCCCGAATCGTGGACGATCTGGGCGAAGCGGTAGACTGATTCCTCGAATGTCGTGTTGTAGCCGTGGACGAAGACCAGGATGGTGCGATCAGCCGGCGGGCGGCTCGCCATCGCCTTGCGGACGTTGTCGATGAAGGCGGCGTCCGACACGTAGTCGCGCGACGCGGTCACGAAGTTGCGCCGCGGGTCGCCCTTGGCGCTGCGGGGCCATTCAACCAGGCCGGAAACGTGGCTGGGCGGGATGGAGATCACCAGCCGGGCGTGGTCCACCGCCTTGGCGCGCTCGCCGTCGAACATGGCCAGCGGCTCATCGGCCGGGCGCGCGCGGGTGGTGGCGACATTGATGGCGACCAGCGCGGCGCCGGGCGGGATGTTCCCGACGGGCTCGAGCACGCCCTTGGGCGGACCGCCGGCGCAGCCTCCGAGCAGCGCGGCCAACAGGCCCGCCACCATCCAACGCGAAACGCCCGCCACGGTCTGCCCCCAGATATGCTGCTCAGAGCCTAGCCGATCAACCTCTCAAAGCCCTCATCCCCAAAAGCAGGCCCGCTTTGGGCCTGCGTCTCGAAGGACGAGGGGTCCAGCGCGCTCGATAATGATCACGGACTGGAGTCCCTCGTCCTTCGAAACGCATCGCCGGGTGCGATGCTCCTGGGGATGAGGGGCTCGTTGCAAGTCGACTATCCTGGAGATTGGTACTCGCCTGTCGCCAGGGTTGCAATGCGACGGATTCCACAGCCTTGAGGCCGTCGCGGCCGGCGGTGGTTGAACCCACCCGGGCGGCGCCGTAAGCCTGCTAAACCATGGCCGCTGCTCCCCTTCCGCCAGACGTCGACGACCTCGCGACCCGTATCGCGGCGGGCGAGCGCGCCGCGCTGGCGCGGGGCATCACGCTGATCGAATCCAGGCGGGCCGACCACCAGGCGGCCGCGCGCGCGCTGGTGCAGCGGCTGCTGCCGCGCTGCGGCGGCGCTTTGCGGGTGGGGATCACGGGCGTGCCAGGGGTCGGCAAGTCCACCACCATCGATACGCTCGGCTCCAACCTGACGGCGGCGGGCCACAAGGTGGCGGTGCTGGCCGTGGATCCGTCCTCCACCCGCACGGGCGGCTCGATCCTGGGCGACAAGACCCGGATGCAGCGGTTGGCCGTGGACCCGCAGGCGTTCATCCGCCCCTCGCCGTCCTCCGGCACGCTGGGCGGCGTGGCGGCGAAGACCCGCGAGACGATGCTGCTGTGCGAGGCGGCCGGCTTCGACGTGATCCTGGTCGAGACGGTGGGGATCGGCCAGTCCGAGACCACCGTGGCGGACATGACGGATTTCTTTCTCGTGCTGATGCTGCCCGGCGCGGGCGACGAGCTGCAGGGCATCAAGAAGGGCGTGCTCGAGATCGCCGACATGATCGCGGTGAACAAGGCCGAGGGCGAGGGCAAGACCCGCGCCCGCGCGGCGGCGGCGGAATACCGCGCCGCGCTGCACATTCTGGCGCCGAAGACGCCGACCTGGACGCCGCCGGTGATCACCATCTCGGGGCTCGACAATGTCGGCCTGGACGATCTCTGGGCGAAGATCGAGGACCATCGCGCCCGGCTGACCGCCACGGGCGAGCTCGCCGCGCGGCGGCGCGCCCAGCAGGTGAAGTGGATGTGGGCGATGGTGGAGGACCGGCTGTTCGCCCGGCTCCGCAACGATCCGGCCGTGCGGGACCGGCTGCCCGCGCTGGAGGCCGGCGTCGCCGACGGCGCGCTCTCGGCCACGGTGGCGGCCGAGGAGATCGCCGGGCTGATGGGGCTGGACTAGAGCGGCCGACCTGATTGCATCAGGTCAGCTGCTTCAGCTTCCTGTCTAAGCATCATCTTTTTCCACCAACCGGCAGCCTCTTGGTGGGATGACGCTTTAGCCGCCGCCTTCGAGGATGCGCCGGGCGTTCTCGTGGCCGGCGATGGACTCGGGCGTGACGGCGTCGCCGAAATCCTCCATCTCGTAGAGCGGGCGGATCTCTATCTCGCTGGGGCCGGGCATCGGGTTGGGGCAGCGCTTCACCCAGGCGACCGCCTCGTCCATGTCCTTGACGTCCCACATCCAGAAGCCGGCCACGAGTTCGCTCGTGTGCGGGAACGGCCCGTCGATCACCGTGCGGCCGTCGCCGTCGAACGCCACGCGCTTGCCGTGGCGGGAGGGCTTGAGGCCGTCGCCCGAGCGCATGATCCCGGCCTTGGCGAGCTCCTCGTTGAAGCGGCCCATGGCCTCCATCAGCTCGACGGAGGGCATGATCCCCTGCTCGCTGTCCTGCGTGGCCTTCACGATCACCATCACGCGCATCGTCGTTCACTCCGGCTCAGGGGCGCCTTGCGAAGAGGCGCCCTCAGCCTGTCACGGCTTTCCGACCACCTCAATCTCGATGGCCGCGTAATAAGCCGCGAGGTCGGCGATGTCGGCGTCGCTGAGGTTTGGCGCCACCACGCTCATCATCTCGTTCTTGCGCGCGCCGGTCTTGTACTCCTGCAGCGCCTTGACGAGGTAGGGCTCGACCTGGCCCGAGAGGTTGGGCGCCTCGGGCAGCTTGGAGCGACCGTCGAGCCCGTGGCAGGTCTGGCACTGCAGGGCCTTCTGCCGGCCGGCCTTCACGTCGCCGGCCTGGGCGGGCGCGATCGCCACGGCGAAGAGGGCCGCACAAGCGGCCATGGTCGCCGCCTTGCGGGCGGCTTGGGGGATGCGTCTCACGGCGAAACTCCGGGCTCGCTCAACTCCGGGATTGGCGCCGCGCCGGGATCAACCGGCGCGGCGTGCTGGCCCTTAACGTCCCTCGTAGGTGATCCGATACAGCGCGCCGGCGAAATCGTCCGACACGAGCAGCGAGCCGTCCTTGAGCACGGCGACGTCCACCGGGCGGCCGAGATACTCGCCGTCTGGCGTCAGCCAGCCTTCGGCGAAGACTTCGGTCTTGTCGGCGGTGCCGTCTTCCTTGAGCGTGGTCAGCATCACGCGGGCGCCGATCGGGTCGGTGCGGTTCCACGAGCCGTGCTGGGCGGAGAAGATCGCGCCCTGGTACTTCTTGGGGAACATCTTGCCGGCGTAGAAGGTCATGCCGAGGTCGGCCGCGTGCGCGTCCATCTCGACCTGCGGGGCCACGGCGGTCTCGGGCGGCGTCGCGTCCTTGTACTCGGCGGTGCGGACCTTGCCGCCGCCATACCAAGGGAAGCCGAAGTTCATGCCGGGCTGGTTGGCGCGGTTGAGCTCGCCCGGCGGGATCTTGTCGCCCATGCCGTCGACCTGGTTATCGGTGAACCAGAGCGACTTGTCCTTGGGGTTGAAGTCCATGCCGACCGAGTTGCGGATGCCGTTGGCGAACACTTCGCGGTTCTTGCCCTCGCGGTCGAAGCGCACGATGCCGCCGATGCCCCACTTTCCGTAGAGCTCCGCCTTCTCGGGCGCGGGCACGTTGAAGGGCTGGCCGAGCGTGACGTAGAGCTTGTCGTCCGGCCCGATGCGGCAGACGCGGGCGGTGTGGTTGTAGCTCTCCTCCTCCTTGGGGATGAGGTCGCCCTGCGCGACGATCGGCACCGCCACCACGTCCGGGCTCTCGTAGAAGAACTCGGCGGCCGGGAACATCAGCACGCGGTTCTGCTCGGCGACGAACAGGAAGCCGTCCTTGGAGAAGCAGACGCCGTTCGGGATCACCATGTCGATGGTGGACGCGAAGGCTTTCACCTCGTCGGCGACGCCGGACTTGCCGCGATCCGTGACCGCGTAGACCTTGTTCTTGCGGGTGCCCACGAAGGTGACGACGCCCTGCGGCCCCACCGCGATGTGGCGCGCATCCGGCACCAGCGCATAGAGCGAGATCTTGAAGCCAGGCGGAAGCTTGACCTTGGCGAGGTTTTTCTTGATAGCGTCGGCCTTGCGGCCCGTCTGCGGAACGAGCGGGATTTCCGGGGTCGCCCCGGTGGTCTTGAAGGCGCCGAGCTTCTCGAGATTGCCGGGCGCGTTCTGGGCGGAAGCGGCGGTGGACAACGCTGACGTGGCGAGCAGCGCAACGGCGGCAGACCACACGATGGTCTTCATGCTGGGCATCGATGCCTCCCTGGTGCGCCTCTTGTCGGGCGCTTGCGCAGGATGCATCAACGGTTACGGCTTGGGTAGCGGGGCGTAGTCGTAGACTACTCAACGCACGCCAGGCGCGCGTTTTCGACGCAGCTCCGGCGCCTGCCGCCGCCGTTCAGGCCAGGGCCCCGGCCGGTCGGGTCGCGCCGACGTCAAGGCCGTTCCAGTTGCGCTGGATGGGCCGGACATGGGGTTCGAGGCCGGCGTGCTCGGCATCCGAAAGCTCCAGATAGCGCCCGAGCAGCGCCGCCATGATGCATTCGGCGGCCCGCTTGGCGCCGTCGTCGACCTTGAGGGCGATCCCCAGCCCGAGTTCGGGCAGCGCCGCGCAATAAACGCCCTCAGCGCCCGTCTTCATGAAGACACGCGTGCCGAACAGCTCCATCAGCACGGTGTCGAGGCGGTTCTTGCCCGCCACCGCCCAGGGCTGGGCCGCGACCGCGTCGCGAATCCGGCTCGCCGCGCGGGCGCGATCCTGGTCCATGCCGACGCCGGCGCCGAAACGCGCGAAGCCGGCCGCCAGCGCGGCGATCGGGATCGCGTAGGTGGGGATGGCGCAGCCGTCCGTGCCGCGCACGTCGTCGCCCAGGGTTGTCCCGGTCATGCTCTCCAGGGCGGCCTTCACCTCGCGTTGCACGCGGTGCTCGGCCTGCACGTAGCCGGCCGGGTCCTCGCCGAGGTGGCAGGCGAGGCACACGAAGGCGGCGTGCTTGCCGGAGCAGTTGTTATGCAGGGCGGAGGGCCTCGCGCCCGAGGCCGCGAGATCGCGAGCCACCTCCTCGTTCAGCGGCCAATGCGAGCCGCATTCAAGGCAGTTCACGTCCCGTCCCGCCTTGGCGAGCACGCCCGCCGCAAGATCAGCGTGACGCGGCTCGCCGGAGTGGGACGCCACCGCGAGGGCCAGCTCCGACGCCGACAGGTTGTAGCGGTCGGCCGCGCCGCTCTCGATCAGGGGCAGCGCCTGGAAGGCCTTTACGGCCGAGCGGGGAAACACGGGGCGGGCGACGTCGCCCACGCTGAAGACGGTCGCGCCGCTCGCATCCACGACGGCGACCGCGCCGCGATGGCGCGATTCGACCACCGCGCCGCGCGTGATCTCGACCAGTACCGGGTTGTTCATCTCATTCTCCTGGGCGGCGGGGGTGCGCCGCCCTCTCGGGCGCGGAGAGTGTCAAAGCCCGCCCGACACCGCAACCCACAGGCGCTCCGAGCCTCCGCGTCGGCGGGCCGTTGTGAGCGGGGCGGCTCTTGTGGGCGGGGCGGCCTTGGGCCCATTCTCCGGCGCGAAGCGGGAGCATCGCATGAGCATCGACTACGAGGCCGAGTACAACAACCGGGCGCGCGTGCCCGAGCACCCCGCCATCATCGCCGGATGGGCGCGCGACGCGGCCGCCTACCGGGAGAGCGCGGGCGGTGAACTGGGCCTCGCCTATGGGGACAGCGAGCGCACCAAGCTGGACATCTTCGGCGACGGAAGCGGGCCGGTCGTGCTGTTCATCCATGGCGGCTACTGGCAGGGCCTGGACCGCGCCTCCTTCAGCCATCTCGCGCGCGGGCTCGTGTCGCGCGGCGTCACGGTCGCGATGCCGAGCTACGACCTGTGCCCGGCCGTGACGGTGGGCGCCATCGTGGACCAGATGCGCCGGGCCTGCGCGTTCGCATGGCGAAGGTTCGAGCGGCCCGTCGTGGTGGCCGGCCACTCGGCCGGCGGGCACCTGGCGGCCTGCATGCTGGCGACCAACTGGGGCGAGGTCGATCCCGCGCTCCCGGCCGGGCTGGTTCCGGCCGCCTATGCGCTTTCGGGCCTGTTCGAACTGGAGCCGCTGGTGGGAACCAGCGTCAACACGGCGCTCGGCCTCGACGCCGCCGAGGCGCGCCGGCTGTCGCCCCTGTTCTGGGACCCGCCGCGCGGCCGCACGCTGGACGCCGTGGTGGGCGGCGCGGAAAGCGCCGAATACCTGCGCCAGAGCCGCACCATCGCGGATGCCTGGGGCAAGGCCGGCGTGCAGACGCGCTACGAGGCCGTGGACGACGCCAACCATTTCACCGTGATCGCCCCGCTGGCCGACCCCGGCAGCCCGATGACGCGCCGCCTCGCAGCGCTGGCGGAGGCGGCGGGGCGGCCGTAGGGCGTGACGCCGCCGGACCACGGCGCTATGGTCCGGCGACACCAATCCAGGGCGGGGCGATGCAGACCTTTTTCGTCGAGATCAAGTGCAAGCTGGGCAAGACCTACGACGTGGCGAGCCGGCTGGCGGACGCCGAAATCGCGTCGGAGATCTACTCGACGGCGGGGAATTTCGACATCCTGGCCAAGTTCCACGTCGATGACGACATCGATATCGGCCACTTCATCGGCGAGAAGGTGCACCCGATCCCGGACATCATCGACACGCACACGATAATCACGTTCAAGGCGTTCTGAGCGGGGCCACCCCCGCCGTCGTTGCGAGCCAAAGGCGAAGCAATCCAGCCTAAAGCCACGGCGTTAGACTGGATTGCTTCGCTGTCGCTCGCAATGACGACAGGGTGGCCAAGGCCTTTCCACTACTTCGTTGTCATCCCCGGCGACCTGCGCAGCAGGTCGGGAAGGGGATCCAGGAGTGAGCGCGGCGGCCCTGGATCCCCTTCCCGGCGCTGCGCGCCGCCGGGGATGACGGGAGGGTGGGGCGGCTGTTTCAGCCCCCTCGCCGTCATTGCGAGCCAGAGGCGAAGCAATCCAGCCTAAAGCCACGGCGTTAGGCTGGATTGCTTCGCTGCCGCTCGCAATGACGACAGGATGGCCTGGCCGTCTCAGCCTCTCGCCGTCTCACCCTCGCGTCGGCGTCGGGTCCGCGTCGCCGATCACGGGCTCGAATGGCCAGCCGATGCGGCCGAAGCCGGGGAGCTTCAGCGCCGGCCGGCGCAGGTCGACGCCGGCCACGAGGCCGAGCACGTTGACCTCCAGGCCCTCGATCCACCCCACCGTTACGCCCAGCAATCCGCCGAACGCGACCTGCACGCCGGTGCGGCTCGGCGTGAAGCCGAACAGCGAGCCGTCGGCGCGGTAGTCCTTGCCGAGCGCGGTGGGCGGCAGCGCGATGCCGGCCTCCGGGATGGCGGCGAGCACGAAGTTCACGAAGGTGTTGGAGTTCGGCCCCGGCCAGGCGCGGTAGCCGCCGGCCTTGGAGAAGGGGTATTGGCGCACGGCCTCGCGCACGCGCGGGATCAAGGCCTCGGCGGTCGGCCCCTCGATGGAGGCGATCTGCTCGGGATCCTGCCCGAACCAGCGCGCATCGGGGGCCCAGTTGTCGGTGCGCACCGGCGAGCCCCAGCCCACCACGTCGTAACGGGTGTAGCGGGCGGCGCCGCGGTCCTTGATCACGATCCAGGTGTGATGCGCGAAGATGCCCCGCCACCAGCCGACCCGGCCGGCATAGACCCGCAGCATGGCCTCGGGCTTCTGCGTGGCCGGCGGCAAAAGGCCGGCGCTCGACCAGTTCGCGGTCGACCAGTCGCGCGGCCTGTCCTGCGCCGCCCACCAGGCGGCGTGAAGTCCGAGCGGAAGAATGAAAAGGGCGAGGAAACCGAGGAGCACGCGTTTGATCCCGAGCATGAGGGGAGCAAATGGTGATCCACGAAGGCGGAACCAAGGCGCGCCTTGCCCGATCAGGCCGCCTCGCTGATGAAGCGGACGTGACCCGCTGTCGCGGGCGAGCGGCGCGCGGCCGCGTAGAAGCGGCGGTCGGCGGTGACCACCGGCATGTCGAGCGCCTGCGCGAGCGCGAGATAGATGCAGGAATAGATCGGCTCGCTTATGATCTGCGCCAGCCGGAACGCCTCCCGCAGATGCGGGTCCGACGGCGACATCTCGATGGCGAGCTGGCTCAGGCGCCGCTCCATGCCGGAGAGCTGCCTTTGAGGCAGTTCGCCCCGCGCCGAGAGGGTGCGGAGCGCGCCCCGCACCTCGGCGGCCAGGATGTCGGGCGCGCGCAGCCGGCGGCGCTCGAGCAGCGCGAGGCTGGCCTCGGTCTCTTCGCAGACCACGAACCAGCTCAGCGCCACGCTGGCGTCGATCAGCATCTTCACCGGACGATCTCCGTCGGGTCCGGGCCGCCGATCATGGCGTCCCGCTCCAGGCGCTGGCTGCGCAGGACCGATACGGGGTTGCTGGTGACGGACAGCATCTTGCCGTAGCGGTAGAGGTCCGCCTGCCGGCGCGCCCAGGTCTGCTGGGCCTGGCCGCGCGAGTCGGCGAAGAAACGCATCAGGATGCGCCGCGCCTCGTCCTCGATGGAATCGTGGTGCTCCGCCGCGCCGCGGGCCAACGCGACGAGAACGTCTTGGGGAAGATAGTTGATGGTGATAGTCGCCATGCAGGCAGACTAGAACATGCGGCTTAACACCAAGTATCTTGATCAGTCACGAATGTAATCGCGCATTGGTTGTACTATTTGTAGATGCAACTAACGCGCCGCGCCGTTGCGGCAGCGCGCGGCTCTACTCGGCCGCCTGCCGCGGCGCGTAGCCCAGCCGCCGGTTGAGCTCCTCCAGCAGGCTCACGGCCGCATCCGCGATCACGGTGCCGGGCGGGAAGATCGCGGAGGCGCCGGCCTGGCGCAGCGCCTCGAAATCGCCCGGCGGGATCACGCCGCCCACCACGATCATGATGTCCGGCCGGCCGGCCTCCGCAAGCGCGGCCTTGAGTTCGGGCACCAGCGTCAGGTGCCCGGCCGCCAGCGACGAGACGCCGACGATGTGGACGTCGTTTTCCACCGCCTGCCGGGCGGCCTCGGCCGGGGTGGCAAAGAGCGGCCCGATGTCGACGTCGAAGCCGAGATCCGCGAAGGCCGACGCGATCACCTTCTGGCCGCGGTCGTGACCGTCCTGGCCCATCTTGGCGACGAGGATGCGCGGCCGCCGGCCGTCGGCTTCGGCGAAGTCTTCCACCATGGTCTGCACGCGCGAGACCGACATGGCTCCCACCTCCCGCTTGTAAACGCCCGAGATGGAGCGGATGTCCGCCCGGTGGCGCCCGAACACCTTTTCGAGCGCCATCGAGATCTCGCCCACGGTCGCCTTGGCGCGGGCCGCATCCACGGCCAGCGCGAGCAGGTTGGCGTTCCCCTGCGCGCCGTTGGTGAGCGCCGTCAGCGCCGCCTCCACGGCCGCGGGATCGCGCTCGGCCTTCAGGCGCGCGAGCTTGTCGAGCTGCTGCGCCCGCACTGAGGCGTTCTCGACCTTCAGCACGTCGATGGGCCGGTCGTCGTTGGGCCGGAACTTGTTCACGCCGATCACCGACTGCTTGCCGCCGTCGATGCGCGCCTGCGTCTTGGCGGCCGCCTCCTCGATGCGCAGCTTCGGGATGCCGGCCTCGATGGCCTTGGCCATGCCGCCGAGCTGCTCAACCTCCTGGATATGCTCCCAGGCCTTCTGGGCGAGCTCGGCCGTGAGCCGCTCCACGTAGAAGGAGCCGCCCCACGGGTCGATGATGCGCGTCGTGCCGCTCTCCTGCTGGAGGAAGAGCTGTGTGTTGCGGGCGATGCGGGCCGAGAAGTCCGTCGGCAGCGCCAGCGCCTCGTCGAGCGCGTTGGTGTGCAGCGACTGCGTGTGCCCCTGCGTGGCCGCCATGGCCTCGATCTGGGTGCGGACGACGTTGTTGAAAACGTCCTGCGCGGTGAGCGACCAGCCGGACGTTTGCGAATGCGTGCGCAGCGGCAGCGACTTGTCGCTCTTGGGCCCGAACGGCTTCACGAGCTCCGCCCACAGCAGCCGCGCGGCGCGCAGCTTGGCGACCTCCATGAAGAAGTTCATGCCGATCGCCCAGAAGAACGACAGCCGCGGCGCGAATTGGTCCACCGTGAGCCCGGCCCCGATGCCGGCGCGCAGATATTCGACGCCGTCCGCCAGCGTGTAGGCGAGCTCCAGGTCCTGCGTCGCGCCCGCCTCCTGCATGTGGTAGCCGGAGATCGAGATCGAGTTGAACTTCGGCATCTTCTGCGACGTGTAGGCGAAGATGTCCGAGATGATCCGCATCGAGGGCGCAGGCGGGTAGATATAGGTGTTGCGGACCATGAACTCCTTCAGAATGTCGTTCTGAATGGTCCCGCTCAGCTTCTCGGCCGGGACGCCCTGCTCCTCGGCCGCCACGATGAACAGCGCGAGCACGGGCAGCACCGCGCCGTTCATGGTCATCGACACGCTCATCTGGTCGAGCGGAATGCCCGAGAACAGCGTCCGCATGTCGTAAATGGAATCGATCGCCACGCCCGCCATGCCGACGTCGCCGCTGACGCGCGGATGGTCGGAGTCATAGCCGCGGTGGGTGGCGAGATCGAACGCCACCGACAGGCCCTTCTGGCCGGCCGCGAGGTTGCGGCGGTAAAAGGCGTTGCTGTCCTCCGCCGTCGAGAAACCGGCGTATTGGCGCACCGTCCAGGGCTGGTTCACATACATGGTGGGGTAGGGGCCGCGCAGATAGGGCGGCAGCCCCGGCAGCGTGTCCACGGCCGCCAGCCCGGACCGGTCCGCCTCCGTGTAGACCGGCTTCACCGGGATCTCCTCGGGCGTCATCCACGCGTCGCCGCCGGCCGATGGCGGGCACGCGACGGTCTCGAACGGGATGGCGGAGAAATCCGGGATGCGGGTCATGGACGGTCCTTGCGCTCAGCCCAAATTAACATGCGGCCCGCGGCCCCGTCGAACAGCGGCGCCACGGCAATAAGTCTGAGGGCGTCCGCTCACCCCAGCGCCGCCTGCGCGTCGCGCAACGCCGCCGCCACGTCCATGCCGGCGAACACGAAGCCGCCGACGCCCGCGGCCGTGAGCGCCGCCTCCATCTCGCCGGGCCTGCCCGCCAGATACACGCGCCGCGCTCCCGCGCCGACCAGCGCCCGCGCGGCATCGGCCGCCTCGCGTCCGTAGATCTCGTCCGACGCGCACAGGCAGGCCAGCGGCGCGCCGCTCGCCCGGAACGCCCCCACGAGCGCTTCGAGATCCGTGGCGCCGTCCGCCCGCGCGAAGCCGTCATTCGACACGGCCGCGATCCCGCCTGCCTCGAACAGGTTCTTGGCGAACGTCGCCCGCGCGGTGAACGCCGATATGGGCCCGAGATTGGCCAGGAACACGCTTGGCTGGCCCCCCGCCGCCCGCATGGCGTCGGCCGCGTCGCGCAACGCCTCGAAGGGCTCGGCCGGCCGCCACGCCGGCAGCGGCGCGACGCCGGAGAACATCGGCGCCGGCGCCGCCGGCGGCATCGCCGCCAGCACGTCCACGGGCGTCTCGCGCACGTCCGGGAACTCGCTCACGCCCGTGATCGCGTCCTTGCGGCGCGCCGCCGCCTTCTCGCGCTCGGCGCGCGTCGCCGCGATCCTGCCCTGCAGCAGTCCGGCCTCCAGCGCGGCCGGCAGGCCTCCCGCCTTCTCGATCTCCTGCAGCAGCGTCCAGGCGGCGCCGCAGAGTTCGTCCGTCAGCGCCTCCAGCCCGCCCGCGCCGGCGGCCGGGTCGGCCACCTTGGCGAGGTTGCTTTCCTCCAGCAGCACCAGCTGCGTGTTACGCGCCACGCGCCGCGCGAAGGCGTCCGGCAGGCCGAGCGCCTGCGTGAACGGCAGCACGCTGATGCTGTCGGCCCCGCCGACGCCGGCCGAAAACACCGCCACGGTCTGGCGCAGCAGGTTCACCCAGGGGTCGCGGCGCGTCATCATGCGCCACGCCGTCTCGGCATGAATGCGGATCGGCCGCGGCGCGAGCCCGCACGCCGCCTCAACCCGCGCCCACAACCGCCGCAGCGCCCGGAACTTCGCGATGGTCAGGAACTGGTCCGCATCCGCGGCCAGCCGAAAGCCGATCAACCCGCGCGCCGCGTCGAGGTCGAACCCGCCCGCCTCCAGAGCCCGCCAATAGGTGAGCGCCGACGCCACCGCATAAGCGAGCTCCTGCGCTTCCGATCCGCCGGCCGCATGCACGATCCGGCCATCCGCAGCCGCGATCGGCCCCTTGAACCCGCGATCCGCGATCGAGCGGGTCGTTTCGGCGAACATCCCGGCCAGTTGCGGCCACGCGACGGGCAGGCCGCCCAGCATCAGCATCTGCCCCATGGGGTCGTAGCCGAATGCGATGCTGACCTCGCCCGGAAGATGCCCACGCGCCACCACGAGCGCGGCGATGGCTTCGGCCGCGTCCTTGCACGCAAAGGAGAGGTCGATCTCAAGGTGGATAGCGTCCAGCATCACGCCGTCCAGCGCCGCCGCCACGGTCTCGCGCGAGCCGTCCGGGAGGCCGAACCCATGCGCGCCCTGCGCGCCCGCGAACACGAGCTGCAACCCGGTCGCGCCGCCTTCCAGGTCCGTCATCGCCTGCGCGTGCGCCTGCCCGACATCGGGATTGTCGACGCGCTGCAGCACGTTCCAGCCCGCGCCCGGCGCCCGTCCGGCGATCGGCGCGACGCCTTCGGCCTTCTCGTAGAGCGGCTCGATGCGCAGCCCGTCATAGGTGCGGCCCACCAGCGTGCGCTCGAAATCCTTGCCCTTCAGCACCGCATCCACGAGGGACGTCCACTGCTCGCGGGTCGGAATCGGAAACGAGGAGACGAAAGGCTGCGTCATCCGGGGCGCTCGCTGAAGGTCGCTGGTGGCCCCGACCATGCCACGCCCGCCCGTCCCCGCGCCACCCTCCGTTCGGCGAACGGTTTGGCGCGATGTGTTCCCGGTGGCGGGTGCGCCCCCGTCATCGCGTGAAGCGAGGCGACGAGGCGAGCCAGACGCCGGGTTGAGGCGCCGAGCCCACTGGCCCACCATTAGCTGGATTGCTTCGCTGCCGCTCGCAATGACGGGGTGTCCCCTATCCCAACGCCTCGCCGTCATTGCGAGCCGGAGGCGAAGCAATCCAGTCTAAAAGCCGGGCGTCATGCTGGATCGCGGTCGCCGCGCGCAACCACGGACCAGCACTTGCAGTACGCCGTCATCCCCGGCGACCTGCGCAGCAGGTTGGGAAGGGGATCCAGGGGCAAAGGCGCGGCTGCCCTGGATCCCCTTCCCGGCGCTTCGCGCCGCCGGGGATGACGGAGAGAGTTGAGCGCACCCCGCAACCGGGTGATCGCCGGGGAGGGTGTCCCCAGTCCCAACGCCTCGCCGTCATTGCGAGCCGGAGGCGAAGCAATCCAGTCTAAAAGCCGGGCGTTAGACTGGATTGCGTTTGCTGCGCTCGCAACCACGGGGAGGGCCCCGACGGAGGAACTTCGCCCGAACGCTCAGTATGTCAGCGCGGGCGTCAGCGACTTGGCGTCTTCCACCCACTTCGCCACCACGGTCTCGCTCGGCAGCTGGCGCACCAGCTTCTTCTTGAGGTTGGCGTCCGCCATGGCCTTGGCCAGGTTGGCGGCGTTGCGGGTGCGCAGTTCCTTCACGGTGTCGACGCCGGCCGCTTCGAGCAGCTCGGAATATTCCTCGCCGACGCCCTTAACGCGCATCAGATCGGCCATGTTGGCCCATTTCAGGATCTGGCTTTCATCGAGCCCGGCCGCGGCGGCGAGCTCCTTGCGGCCTGCCGGCGTCTTGGCGCGCTCCAGCAGCGCCGCCGTGGTGGCGACGCCGGCGCCCTTGAGCTTCTCGGCGAATTTGGGCCCGATGCCCTCGATGGTGGCGATGGAATAGGACGACATGAACGGCTCCCCCTTCTTTGGAAGGGCGCGGAAGCCTTTCACAGTTGGTCGCCGCGCCCCGGATCACGCTGCACGCAACACACACACGAGACGCCCGGGCGGCGAACCGCCCGGGGCAAAAATCGTCAGACGAACTGGCCGAGGCCCGGCACCGCGCCCACGATGGCGCCCATCGTGTCTTCGCCGGCCTTCTCGCGGCCATACGCGAAGAGCTCCTTTCCGAGCACCTGCATCTGGTCCATCGAAAGCCCGGCCGACGTCAGCTTGCCGGCCAGCGCCATCAGGCCGCCGCCGCCCATCATGCCGCCGATCGCCCCCATGATGCCGCCGCCGCTTCCGCCTTCCGCATGCGCGGCCGCGAGCTCCTGCGAGCCCGGCATGGCGTTGAACATGGTGGCGACGTCCTCGGCCGGGGCCTCCTTCTGCAGAAACCCCAGGATGATGCCGACCGCCTTGGTGGTCATGGCCGCATCCATGCCGGATGCGGCTCTGATGCGTTGAATGAGCTCTTCCATGTCGTCTCCCTGTGGCGGCCTGCGCCACGCTTTGGGCCATCATCAGGGCCCGCTTGCCGATTCACAAGAGTATACATGTAAACCATCCCGTGGGGCGTTGGCGAGGCGCCCTCAGCTTGTATAACGTGCGCCAAAGCAATGCGCGGGAGGGGATTCCGCGCCGGAGACGAGCAGCGCCATGGCGGACGACAGCGTAATCATCGGACACAGCGAAAAGCCCGAGCAGCTGCTGCTGAAGCTCGCCAACCGACACGGCCTCGTCACCGGCGCCACCGGCACCGGCAAGACCGTGACCCTGCAGGTGCTGGCCGAGGGCCTCTCCAACGCCGGCGTCCCGGTGTTCGCCGCCGACGTGAAGGGCGACCTGTCGGGGCTCGCCGCCATGGGCGAGCCCAAGGACGCCTTCGTGAAGCGCGCCAAGGACATGGGCTACGACTACCAGCCCGACGATTTCCCGGTGACGTTCTGGGATCTGTTCGGCCAGCAGGGCCATCCCATCCGGGCCACCGTGCTGGAGATGGGCCCACTTCTGATGGCGCGCCTGTTCGAGCTCAACGACACGCAGGAGGGCGTGCTCAACATCGCGTTCCGCATCGCGGACGACCAGCAGCTGCCGCTGATCGACCTCAAGGACCTTCGGCTCCTCCTGAACGAGATGACCAAGGACGACGGCCTCAAGCCCGTCGCCATGCAGTACGGCAACGTGGCGGACGCCACGGTCGGCTCCATCCTGCGCCAGCTCCTGGTGCTGGAAAACCAGGGCGCGACCAAGTTCTTCGGCGAGCCGGCGCTGCAGATCACCGACTTCATGCGCCTGGATCGCACCGGCCGCGGCATGATCAACATCCTGGCCGCCGACAAGCTGATGGCGAACCCGCGGCTCTACGCCACCTTCCTGCTGTGGATGCTGTCGGAGCTGTTCGAGCAGCTTCCCGAAGTGGGCGATCCGGAAAAGCCCAAGCTCGTCTTCTTCTTCGACGAGGCGCATCTCCTGTTCAACAACGCCCCCAAGGCGCTGCTGGAGGCCGTCGAGCAGGTGGTGAGGCTCATCCGCTCCAAGGGCGTGGGCATCTATTTCGTCACCCAGAACCCGCTGGACGTGCCCGAGACCGTGCTGGCCCAGCTCGGCAACCGCGTCCAGCACGCGCTGCGCGCCTTCACGCCGCGGGACCAGCGGGCCGTGAAGGCCGCCGCCACCACCTTCCGGCAGAACCCCAAGATCAACACCGAGGAAGCCATCACGCAGCTCGGCGTCGGCGAGGCGCTGGTGTCTATGCTGGAGGGCAAGGGCATCCCCGAGATGGTCTCGCGCACGCTCATCAAGCCGCCGTCGGCCCGGGTCGGCCCGGTCACGCCCGAGGAGCGGAACGGCGTGATGGCGGCAAGCGGTCTTCGCGGCAAATACGACACGGCCGTGGACAGCGAGTCCGCCTACGAGATCCTCACCAAGCGCCGCGGCCTGCAAACCCCGCAGCCTGCGCCCGGCCAGCCCGCGCCCGGCGCCCCGCAGGAGCAGGCGTCGTCCGGCGGCCTCGGCGGCATGCTGGGCGGCATCCTCGGCCAGCTCGCCGGTGGCGGGTCAACCGCCAAGGGCGGCCGCGCCCGCATCAGCGTCACCGAACGCGTCATCACCAACATGGCCTCCTCGGCCGCCCGCACGGTCGGCACCCAGGTCGGCCGCGCCATCCTGCGGGGCGTGCTCGGAAGCCTGATGAAATAGCGCGGCGCCGGAACCCTCTCCCGCGCAGCGGGGGAGGGCAGGGAGGGGGCCGCGCCGCGCCACATTGTTTGGCTTGGGATGAGCCCCGCCCCCGATGCCCCCTCTGTCGGCTGGCGCCGACATCTCCCCCGCTGCGCGGGAGAGAGATGCGCGTCGAGTCTGCGCCTCCCTTCTCCCCCCGGGAGAAGGTGGCCCGAAGGGCCGGATGAGGGACTGACACCCGCCGCAGAAGGCCGTCCGAGCGGGCCTGGGCGCCCACCGTTAGACCCTCATCCGTCAGCTTCGCTGACACCTTCTCCCGGGGGGAGAAGGAGGGCGCGCAGTCTGCGGGCAGTCAGTCCAGCCCGATGCTCTTCAACGACGCTGCGATCGGCTCGGCCCAGCCCCGTGCGCCGCGCTTGCGCGCGTCGTCCAGCGCATCGTCCAATGCGTCGGGGTCTTCGTCCCGCAAGATGCCCATCAGCGTCTCGGCCTGGACAAGGTCCTTGACCCGCTTCTGGGCGTTGCGTTCCGGCTTTTGCGCGATGATGAGCTTGTGCACGGCGTAGCGGGCGGGCTGCGGGACACGCACCAACACGCCGGCTCCATGCAGCGCAACCGCCCGGACAGGGTTCGCGATCAGCCAGTCCAGTTGCTGCAAAGGCAGGGCTCCTGCTCCGAGCCCCTTGATCGGAATCGGGGTGGGATCGGTACGGCGCAGGCGCGGCGCCAGCACCTCGATCATCAGGCCGCTCCCCGCCTTGAAGCGGGCGGGGGGCGCCGCCTTGCTCAGATTGGGCGCGCCGCGGAAGGTCGGATCCGCTCGCCGGAGAATGGCTTCCAGCGTCAGGTCCGGTTGCGCGCCGTCGGCTTCAGGGTCGAGACCGGCCGCGACGTCCGGGGTCGCCGCCAGCGCCAGCGTGGCGGTCGCAATGTCGGCGTCCTGCGTCATCATGGCCCCGCTGGGCAGGATGCGGCCCAGCAAGGGGCCCATGCACTGGTAGGCGACCGTGCCGACCAGCATGGCGCCGTTCTCGAACAGACCCGCGCGGGCGATGACTTCCAGCACGCGCCCAACCGCCATGGTGGGGCCGGGCAAACCGGCGGTCTTGAGCAGCCGGATGAGATTGCGCCGGCCCCGTTCCCGTTCGCTCGCCTCCTGAGAGGCGCGGACGCGGTCCAGCGTATCAGGCGCGTCCTTCGGCCCGAGATAGTGCTTGATCCGGGCGACGCCCTGGCGCTCGGCCAGATAGGTATAGGTTCGCCCGCTGATGACCTGATCATAGATCGAGCCGGCAGGCGCGTCCGGAACGGCCAGGCTTTGCTCGATATCCGCGTAGAGCGTGAGAATGTTCAAAGGAATTCTGCTCATCCGGATTTATGGACACAAATCGGCATATGTGTCCATAAATCAGGCGTTGCAGCCGGTTGTTTCTTGCCAGCCGCCTCGGCCCTGCTAGGCTCCCGGCCTTCCCTTCACTGCGAGTATATCCCATGTCCGAACTCGATGCCGTTCTTGCAAAAATCGACGCCGATCTCGATGCGTCCCTGGAGCGGCTGTTCGAATTCCTGCGCATTCCGTCCATTTCCACCGACTCGGCCTTCAAGGACGACTGCAAGCGCGCCGCCGAGTGGCTGGCCGCCGACGTCAAGACGCTGGGCTTCGAGGACGCCGGGCTGAAGCCGACGGGCGGTCATCCGGTGGTGCTCGGCCATGCGCCCAAGCCCGGCAAGAAGCACGTGATGTTCTATGGCCATTACGACGTGCAGCCGGTCGACCCGCTGAACCTGTGGGAGACGCCGCCCTTCGAGCCGCGGCTCACCACGCTGCCGGACGGCCGCAAGGTCATCACCGCGCGCGGCGCCTGCGACGACAAGGGCCAGGTCATGACTTTCCTGGAGGCCTGCCGCGCCTGGAAGGCTGTCACGGGCTCGCTCCCGGTCGGCATCACCCTGCTGGTGGAGGGCGCCGAGGAGGACGGCTCCAAGTTCCTGCCCGAGTTCGTGGAGGCCAACAAGGAGACGCTCAAGTCCGACGTCGTGCTGGTCTGCGACACCGGCATGTGGGACGGCGACACGCCCATGATCACCACCGGCCTGCGCGGCATGGTCTACGAGGAGGTGATCGTCACCTGCGCCAACCGCGACCTCCATTCCGGCCTGTTCGGCGGCGGCGCGCAGAACCCCATCCGCGTGCTGTCGCGCATCATCGCCGACCTCCATGACGCCGACGGAAAGGTGACGCTGGAGGGCTTCTACGACGGCGTGCCCGAGACGCCCACGCAGGTGCTGGAGCAGTGGAAGGGTCTCGGCCTGACCGAGGAGAGCTTCCTCGGCCCCATCGGCCTCTCCATCCCGGCCGGCGAAAAGGGCCGCATGCTGATCGAGCAGGTCCAGTCCCGCCCCACCTGCGACGCCAACGGCATCATCGGCGGCTACACGGGGGAGGGCGCCAAGACCGTGATCGCCGGCCAGGCCTCGGCCAAGATCTCGTTCCGCCTCGTCGGCGACCAGGACCCGGAGAAGATCAGCGCCGCCTTCAAGGCGCATGTGCAGGCGCGCATCCCGGCCGACTGCTCGGTGGAGTTCATCAAGCACAAGGGATCGCGCGCCATCCAGCTGCCCTACGACATGCCGGAGCTGACGGCGGCCCGCTCGGCCCTGCAGGAGGAGTGGGGCAAGGCGCCGGTGACGCTGGGCTCGGGCGGCTCCATCCCGATCGTCGGCGACTTCAAGCGCACGCTCGGCGTCGACAGCCTGCTGGTCGGCTTCGGGCTGGACGACGACAGGGTCCACTCGCCCAACGAGAAGTACGACCTCAAGAGCTTCCACAAGGGCGCGCGCTCCTGGGCCCGCATCCTGGCCGCGCTGGCCGAGTAGGCAGCCCCGCGTCGCCCTTCCGCGCGGGAGGGCGGCGCACTCGTTCAGATTCAACCGTTAAGTGCGCGCCCGGCTTTAACCCTTCGGAAGTGACGCCGCCCTTATCGTGCCCGTGGCTGGCCTGCGTACGAGGTTGGTCCTTGTACGAGTAGGCGTCATGGCATCCACCCAGGTTCACATCATCGACCCTTGCGGCGGTGGCCTCATCCTCGTCCAGTGCGAAGACGGCTCACGCGTGCTCTATGGCTCCAACGTCTCGGCGGCGGGCCAGCAGGAGGTCGTGCAGCGCATCTTCGAGGTGCTCGAGGACGGCAAGATCGACTACTTCATCCACAGCGGCGTGGAGGTCGACGGCAAGCTGGACTACGCCGCCATCGACGAATTCTTCCCCATCAAGGCCTGCGTCGAACTCGCCGGCAAGGACATCCAGCTGCCGCCGAGCTACCTCGCCTTCCGGGGCTCGCGCACGGTCGAGATGCTGGAGCCCGACGACGTGCTCGGCTTCGGCGCCACCAACATCCGCGTCTTCGGCGCGCAGTCCGGCCGTCCCATGCCGGGCGGCGTCTGGCGCCCCATCGCGCTCCATGTCTCGCACGAGACCGACGCGGGCACGAACGCCTTGCTGGCGCTCGGCCACACCGGCGGGCTCGACTGGCTCGCGATCGAGAAGGAGCTGGCCGAGGAGATGAAGGCCGATTGCCTCGTCGTGAACGGCAACCTGCCGCTCGACATCGTCATCACCACCGGCGACCGCGTCGAGGTCAGCATCGACCACCTGCGCGCCATCGGCCCCAAGACGGTGGTGATGGGCGCCGAGCACGGCTCCAAGAACCCGCTGCGCAAGGCCGCGATCGACCTCTACGGCTGCTTCACCCGCGACCACGGCGGCGACCCCGTGCTGGACATGAAGAAGGACAGCTGGCTCGCCCTGAAGCTCGACGGCCAGAAGGTGAAGACCGAAACCGAGCCCCGCGCCCTCGGAATGGCGGCTTGAAAGCGGGTCTCCTCGCGGGGGACCCCTCCACCCCCTCATCCTGAGGAGCATCGCCCCTCGGCGATGCGTCTCGAAGGACGAGGGACTCCAGATCGCTCCAAGAACCAGCCCTTGGACCCCTCGTCCTTCGAGACGCAGGCCCAGGCGGGACTGCTCCTCAGGATGAGGGGCGTTAGAGGATAATCTCGCACTCTCTCCAACGGTCAGACCCGAGAGGGCTGAGATATCAGCCCAAATAACAACGCCGGCAGCGGCGCCGGCGTTTGGCGTTCAGGGATTCTGGCGCGTTCAGCGCCTCACGCCGCCTTCAGCACCGTCTTCACCCGCAGCTGCAGCGCATTCGGGTCCACGGGCTTCAAGATGAAGGCGTCCACGCCGAGCTGCTTGGCCTGCCGAACCGTGTCCGAGGAGGTCTCGCTGGTCGCCATGATGACGGGCGTGTGGCGCAGCACCGGGTGCTGGCGAATGGCCTTCAGGAGTCCGAGGCCCGAGACGCCGCCCATGTGCATGTCGGTGATGATCAGGTCGTAGCGCACCGTCGTGAGCTTCTTGATGGCTTCTTCGCCGCTTTCGGCGCCGTCGATCGTCTCGAAGCCCATTTGCAGCAAGGCGAAGCGCAGCAAACCCCGCATGCTCTTCTGGTCGTCCACGACCAGAACCTTCTTCGACTTCAACTCCGACATGCCGCTCTCCTGGAGGGGAGCCGCGCGATATGCAACGCGGTCCGCCGAAACACCCTGTCATGGTTGTGTAAACAGAAGCCTTCGGCTGGCTGCAGCGGAGCAATTTACAACCGATCACAACCCTTCACGCCATCGATCATCAATTGTCATCGGGAGGCCTCAAACCCTCCGTTGACCTTGGCCCCGGCGGGCGGTTCGATGCGGGCCACGCGATTCAACGGAGTGCTCCCATGACCGAGTGGTCGAAAACCTGGACCTGGCTGGACGGCCAATGGCATGAGGGCAATCCGCCGATCCTCGGCCCCCGCTCGCACGCCTTCTGGCTCGGCTCTTCCGTGTTCGACGGCGCCCGCGCCTTCGAGGGCGTCACGCCCGATCTCGACCTCCATCTCGGCCGCGTCAACCGCTCGGCCGAGGCCCTGAACCTCAAGGCCACGATGTCGGTGGGCCAGATGGTGGAGCTCGCCCAGGAGGGCGTCGCAAAATTCGGGCACAACCCCGAGCTCTATATCCGCCCCATGTACTGGCCCGAATTCGGCGCCCAGGGCATGGTCGCGCCGGACGCCGAGTCGACCCGCTTCGCGCTCTGCATCCACGAGGCCCCGATGCCGCAGGGCGAGGGCTCCGCCATCACGGCCTCGCCCTTCCGCCGCCCCACCATCGAGACCATGCCGGTGAACGCCAAGGCCGGCTGCCTCTACCCCAACAACGCCCGCGCGCTGCTGGAAGCCCGCAAGCGCGGCTTCGACAATTGCCTCCTCAACGACATGCTGGGCAATGTCGCCGAGCTCGCCACCGCCAACGTCTTCATGGCCAAGGACGGCGTGCTGATGACCCCCATCGCCAATGGCTGCTTCCTGGCCGGCATCACCCGCCAGCGCGTCCTACAACTCGCCCGCAAGGCCGGCCTGCCCACCGTGGAAGGCACCCTGCGCTACGCCGATTTCCAGTCCGCTGACGAGATCTTCTCGGTCGGCAACTACGGCAAGGTCCAGCCCGTCACCCGCATCGACGACCGCGACCTCCAGCCCGGCCCCCTCTACCGCAAACTCCGCGACCTCTACTGGGGATTCGCCCACGCCGGGTGAGGGGCGCTCGGCTCTCCAGCCGCAACGCGCCCCCCTCTCCCCGGCACGGGGAGAGGGCTGGGGTGAGGGCCTTTGGGCCGCGCGTTCTCCCCTCATCCGACCTCGCTTCGCTCGGCCACCTTCCCCCCGTGCCGGGGCGAAGGGAAGACCGGCGCCCCAGCCCCGACGCGCCCCCTCTCCCCGGCACGGGGAGAGGGCTGGGGTGAGGGTGGTCCGCCCAAAGCTCCATCCCGTCCGCCCAACCGAATCGGCTAGGCTCAGCGCATGCGCATCCCGCTCGCCGCCGCCGTCATGCTCCTCGCCCTGCCGGCCCAGGCTCAGCAGGTTCCCGAGCACGCCATGCGGTATTCGCGCGACCGGGGCGGGGATTGCTCGGCCATGATCCCGTATTACGGCCCCGCCGCGCTCTGGATCGGGCGCATCGCCGCTCAGCGGCCCATGGACGTTTCGTCGGACCGCATCTTCGCCGACCGGCGCGGCGCCGAATCCTGCTTCTTCACCGAGATCGAGTGCCGCACCTGGCTGGCCCGCCTGCAGATCGACTGGGCGCCGCGCCCCGGCTTCGCCGAGTGCCAGCCCGGCAACGCCGGCGTCCTGCGCCGCGGCGGCCGCGCGCCGGGAAGCGGCCCGGTGATCAAGCCCTGAGACTTTCGCCCACTTCTCCGCCGCCCAAGTCAATGCTGAAGAAGCGCGCAGAACTCTCCACCGTCATTGCGAGCGAGAGCGAAGCAATCCAGTCTAAAAGCCCGGCCTTTAGACTGGATTGCTTCGCCTCCGGCTCGCAATGACGGAGAGATTGCAACCTCTCCACCGTCATCCCCGGCGGCCCGCGAAGCGGGGCGGGAAGGGGATCCAGGGGTGAGCGCGGCGGCCCTGGATCCCCTTCCCCTCCGCGGCTGCGCCGCTCTGGCCGGGGATGACGGAGAGGCGGCAAACCGAGCTGACGCTGAATGGAGCGCAGAACTCTCCATCGTCATTGCAAGCGAGAGCGAAGCAATCCAGTCTAAAAGCCCGGCCTTTAGACTGGATTGCTTCGCCTCCGGCTCGCAATGACGGCGAGATTGCAACTCCTCCGCCGTCATCCCCGGCGACCCGCGAAGCGGGGCGGGAAGGGGATCCAGGGGTGAGCGCGGCGGCCCTGGATCTCCTTCCCCTCCGCGGCTTCGCCGCTCTGGCCGGGGATGCAGGAGAGGCGGCAAACCGAGTTGACGCTGAATGGAGCGCAGAACTCTCCACCGTCATTGCGAGCGAGAGCGAAGCAATCCAGTCTAAAAGCCCGGCCTTTAGACTGGATTGCTTCGCCTCCGGCTCGCAATGACGGAGAGATTGCAACCTCTCCGCCGTCATTCCCGGCGGCCCGCGAAGCGGGGCGGGAACGGGATCCAGGGGTGAGCTCGGCGGCCCTGGATCCCCTTCCCCTCCGCGGCTTCGCCGCTCCGGCCGGGGATGACGGCCATGCAGGACTATCGGAACGCGGTCGTCATGCCCGCCGAAACGGCACCCGTAGCGCCTTGAACATGGCCAGCAGCACGGCCGCATACACAACCGCGCCCGCCAGTCCCAGCAGGCACAGCTGCGCCTCGTTGCGCAGGGTCGGCAATGCCGAAACCAGCGCGGCCGACGGCGCGCGCCCGGCGAGCGCCACCCCGGTCAACGCCAGCGCCGCAACCGCCACGGCCAGCACGGTCCGGCGCAACGCCGCATCCGGGGCCAGCAGGTCCCGGCGCGCCGCCAGGAACACCAGCAGGCCCACATTCACCCAGGCGCCGACGCCCGTCGCCAGCGCCAGCCCGGCCGCCCCCATGGGGGCGTATAGAGCGAGCTTCAGCAGCAGGTTCAGCCCGAGCCCCGAGAAGGACGCGATCAGCGGCGTGCGCGTGTCGCGCCGCGCGTAGAAGGTCGCCACCGCCGAGCGGATCAGCACCACGGCCGGCAACCCGACCCCGTAGGCGGCGAGCGCGGCGGCCGATTGCGTCGCGGCCGCCTCGTCGAAGGCGCCGCGCATGAACACGCCGCGGATCACGAGGTCGGGAATCGCCAGGAACGCCACCAGAAACGGCGCCGAGAGCGCCAGCGTGAATGCTACGGCGCGGTTCTGCGCCGATTGCGCGCCCGCGGCGTCGCCGGCGGCCAGACGCTTGCTCATGGTCGGCAGCAGCACGGTGCCGGCCGCGATCCCGATCACCCCGACCGGGAGCTGGTAGAGCCGGTCCGCGTAGTTGAGGGCCGAAACCGCGCCGGTCGGCAGCAGCGAGGCGATGATGGTGTCGGCGAACATGGCGATCTGCACGCCCGCCGAGCCGATAACGGCCGGCCCCAGCGTCCGGAAGAAGCCCTTCAGGTCCTTGTCGAAAACGGGTTTGCGGAAGCCCGGCATCACGCCGGCGCGGCGCGCGTCCACGACAACCAGAAGCAACTGCAGCACGCCCGAGATCGTCACCCCCCAGGCCGCCGCATGGGCCGCGGAGGGAAACAGCCACGCAACCAGCAGCGCCGCGATCACGCTGAGGTTCAGCAGCACCGGCGCGCCGGCCGCGGCCGCAAAGCGCCCATTGGCGTTCAGCACGGCCGACACCAGCGTCACGATGGTGATCAGCAGCAGATACGGAAAGGTGACGCGCGTCAGCGCCACCGTGAGGGCGAATTTCTCCGGTTCATCCGAGAAGCCCGGCGCCAGCACGCGCACGACCTCGGGCATGAACAGGATCGCGAGCCCGGTAAGCGCCAGTAGCGCCAGCGTCAGCAGCGTCAGGATGCGCCCGGCCAGCAGCGAGGCGGCGGCGCCGCCCTTGGTTTCCAGCGCCCCCGAATAGCTCGGCACGAAGGCGGAGTTGAACGCGCCCTCGCCGAAGATGGTGCGGAAATGGTTAGGCAGGCGCTGAGCGACGAAGAAGGCGTCAGACATAAGCCCAGCGCCCATCACGGCCGCGATGATGACGTCCCGCAGCGCGCCCGTGAACCGGGACAGCAGCGTGAAGCCGCCGACCGAAAGAATGCTTTTGACCATGTTGGCCTTCAGGCCCGCCGACGATCGACGCCGAGGGGGCGCACCGGCATGGCCACGGCCGGCTGCTCGCCGAACCCGACCTGCTCGCCCACGATGTAGAGCGGCCGGCGCTTCACCTCGGCGAAGATGCGACCGATATATTCGCCGATCACGCCCAGCGAGATCAGCTGCACGCCGGCCAGAAACATCACCGACACGATCAGCGAGGCGTAGCCCGGCACGTCCACGCCCCACAACATGGTGCGGATGATGAACCAGATGCCGGTGACGAACGCGAAAGCCGACACCAGCGCGCCCACATAGGTCCACAGCTTCAGCGGCAACGTCGAGAACGACGTGATGCCGTCGGCCGCGAACCGAAAAAGCTTGCGGGTGCTGAACTTGCTCATGCCGCCGACGCGGTCCGCCACGTCGAACGGCACGCCGATCGACGGAAAGCCGATCCAGGCATAGAGCCCCTTGGAGAAACGCGCCCGCTCGCCGAGTTGCCGCAGCGCGTCCACGGCGCGCCGGTCCAAGAGGCGAAAGTCACCCGCGCCTTCGGGCAGCGGCGTTTCGCCGAAGGCGTCGAACAGCCGGTAGAACATCTGCGTCAGCTTGCGCCGCATCGGGCTGTCGGCGCGCCTGTCGGTCCGCTGGCCGTACACCATCGCGTAGCCCTCGCGCCACTTCGCCACGAAGGTGGCGATCATCTCGGGCGGATGCTGCAGGTCGGCGTCCATGATCACGGTGGCGCGGCCGCGCACATGGTCCAGCCCCGCCGCGATGGCGATCTCCTTGCCGAAATTGCGGCTGAACGACACCGCCCGCAGCCGCGGATCGGCCTCGTTGAAGGCCCGGATGCGGGCCAGCGTGTCGTCGCGCGATCCGTCGTCCACGAACACCACTTCCCAGTCCGGCGTGATCCCATCCAGCACCGGCCGCAGCCGCGCCACCAGCGCATCCACGTTCTCGCCCTCGTTGAAGACGGGAATCACCAGGGATAACTCGGGGGCGGTATCGGCCAAGACTCGGTCCACGCAGCGGAAAAAGCGATGTTCCCCCCGAAAAGAGCCGACATTGCGCCCTCGCGCAAGCGCGGGGTTGATTGGGGGGTGGGTGGCGCGCTCCGGACCGTCCAGCCGCCGGCCTTCTACAATCCCCTCATCCTAAGGAACATCGCCTCTTGGTCTCGAAGGACGAGGGGATTTGAGGGTTGGCGCCTCTCTAACGCTGCCGCAGCCTCTCAGCCGTCATTGCGAGCGACAGCGAAGCAATCCAGTCTAACGCCGGGCCTGCAGACTGGATTGCTTCGGCTCCGGCTCGCAATGACGGGAGGTTGCGGCGACACTTTCAGCCTGCCGCCGTCATCCCCGGCGACCTGCGCAGCAGGTCGGGAAGGGGATCCAGGGGCAAAGGCGCAGCGGCCTGTCATCCTTTCACAGTGCTTCGCGCCTACCGGGGAGGCGATCCCAAAGCCACCAATTTGACGAGGGCCAGGGCGCCCCCATCCCTCAGGCCGTCGCCAGGGCCGCGCGGGCGTCGGTCTTGATGCGGTCCACCATGGCGCGGACGCCGTTGGAACGCTGCGGGGTGAGGTGGGAGGCGAGGCCGAGCTTGTCGAACACCGTCTGGGGATCCGTCTCCAGGATGCGCCGCGCCGGCTGGTCGGAAAAGATCGCCAGCGTCAGCGCCACGAGGCCGCGCACGATGTGGGCGTCGCTGTCGCCGAGATAGCGCAACACAGGCTCGGGGCCGGTGCGGTCCACCGCGCTGGTGAGCCAGACCTGGCTGGCGCAGCCGCGCACTTTGTTGACGTCGTTGTGCGCCTCGTCGGGCATCGGCTTCAGCGTGCGGCCGAGTTCGATCAGGTAGCGATAGCGATCGTCCCAGTCGTCCAGGAGCTCGAAATTGTCGATGATCTCGTCGAGGGTCGCGTTCATGGCCGTCCGTGCGATGCTTCGCACACCATATAGACCGCGCAGGGGCTAGCGGACAGGGGCCAGGGGCGAGCGGGCAGGGGCGGCGGCCGCTAGTCGGCGCGCGGAGCGCGGGTCTCGGGGCCGGGCTTCTTGCGGGCAGGCTGCGCCAGGCCGGGCGGCGCCTTGGCGGGCGCAGCAGCGGCGGCCGCCACCGGGCGGGCGGTGCTGCCCGTGACGCTGGGTCCGGACCCGGCCTCGCGGGCCGGCGTCTCGTGCGTTTCCCCAGGGTGGCCGAGGCCCAGAAGGGCGCAGCTCGCCTTGTCCTTCAGGCACAGCTGCATGGCGGCCGAAACGGCCTGGCCGGCCTGGTCCGCAACCACGGCGCGCGCCGCGCCGGCGAGGTCCGGGGTTGGCCCGGCCTGGTCGCGCAGCGGCGAGATCGCATACACGATCCCTACCGCGATCACTGTTCTGAGTACGAAGCCCATACGTCCCGCCGGCTGCCGCCCCACGCCGCGCACGCTGCCCCGCGGCGGCTTAAGGCTTCGTCAAGCGGGCGTGGATCGGGCCGTTTCCGGCGGCTTAACGGTTCATTGTTCCTAACAAATATCTAATTTTCTCAATGGCTTGATTTTAGGGTTCGTTTAAGGCGCCCCTGCGAAGCTGCGATCGTCTTTTGAAGGAAAGCGCGAAGCTCCGCGCCGGTAACGAGTCGAGTATGCGGCCCTTCGCAACGCTAGCCAAACAGCTCGGAGACCTGGTGCACGCGAGCGCCGACGCCGAGACTCTGGCGCGCCCGCGGCACGTGTGGTTCATCGGCTCGCGCCTGGGGCTCGGCGCCCTCGGGCTGGCCTCCGTGCCGGTGCTCCTGGCCGTGACCGGCGGCGTGCGCGTCCCCGCGCTGATCGTGATCCTGGGCGTGGTGCTGCAGGCGGTCTCGGGCGTGCTCGCGTCGCGCACCGGCCGGCTCGGGGAGGCGCACCTCACATCCATCCTGGCGGGCGTGGCCACGCTGCTCGGCTACGCGCTCTCGGGCGACGGGCTCGCGTCGCCGGCCCTGGCGGGCCTGCCGCTGCTGGTGCTCGAGGCCGCGCTGATCGGGCGCATGCGCGAGATCCGCTACGCCAGCACGCTCGCCTTCGGGGCCCTGTGCGCGCTGCTGCTGCTGCAGGGGGGCGCGGACCCGGTCGGGTTCTACATGCACGTGGCCGTGCTCGCCTTCGCGCTCGGCATGGCGCAGCTGGCCCAGCGCGAGATGCGCTCCCGCATGGTGCGCGAGCGCCGCCTGGCCGCCCACAGCCGCATGCTCGTGGACGGGTTCGGGGACCTGGTCACGCGCCATGACGCGCAGGGGGGCGTGTTCTACGCCGGCCCGGGCGCCGCCTCGGTGCTGGCCTGCGCGCCCGGCGCGCTGCTCGGGCGCGGCCTGTTCGAGCGCGTGCACGTCGCGGACCGGCCCCTGTACCTGATGGCGCTCGCGGACGCGGGCGCGGGCAGCGCCTTCTCGCGTACGCAGGTGCGCGTGCGCAAGGGCGACGGCGAACGCCCGGCCGCGCCCGTCTACGCCTGGATCGAGCTGCGCGCCCGCCGCGTGGAAGCGGACGCGGACGCCCACGAAGGCGAAGAAATCATCTCCGTCCTCCGCGATATCTCAACACAAAGGCAGCATGAGGCGGAGATCGACCAGGCGCGCTCGGCGGCCGAGGCCGCGGCGGCGCTGAAGGACCGGTTCCTCGCCACCGTCAGCCACGAGCTGCGCACGCCGCTGAACGCCATCATCGGCTTCTCGGAGATGCTGGGCGACGAGAAGCTCGTGCCCGCCGGCGACGCCCGCCAGCGCGACTACGCCCGCATCATACATGTCTCCGGCGAGCACCTGCTGCAGGTCGTGAACGCGCTTCTGGACATGTCCAAGATCGACGCCGGCACGCTCACCCTCCAGCCCGAGCCGTTCGACGTCGACCGCCTCGTCGCCGTGGTCGCCGACATGCTGCGCCTCAAGGCCGAGCAGGCCGGCATCGACTTCCGCGTCGCCGTGGAGCCCGGCCTGCCCGAGCTCGTGGCAGACCGGCGCGCCTGCAAGCAGATCCTCATCAACCTGCTCAGCAACGCCATCAAGTTCACGCCCGCCGGCGGCCAGATCGTGCTCGACGTGCGGCGCGACGGCGACATCCTCACCATGGTGGTCGAGGACACCGGCATCGGCATCGCGGCCGACGACCTGCCGCGCCTCGGCGAGCCCTTCTTCCAGGCCCGCGCCAGCTATGATCGGCCATATGAGGGCACCGGCCTCGGCCTTTCGGTGGTGCGCGGCCTCGTCGGCCTCCACGCCGGCGCAATGCGCATCGACAGCGCTCCCGGCAAGGGCACGCGCGTCACGGTCCGCTTCGGCCTCGACGGCCGCCTGAAACTCTCCCCGCTGATGGCCAGCCGGCCCGCCAATGCTCCGGGCGGCGCTTCCGGCGGCGTCGTGGAGTCGCTGCCGCTCCGCGAGCCTTCGCCGGCCGCCATCGTCACCAGCGCCAAGCTGCCCCATCCCCCCATCGACAGGGTGAAGAAAAGTGCCTGAGGTCCTCGCTCGCACCGACCATGATTTCGTTCTGAGCCAGGAGCGTCGGCCCCGGAAGGCGCGCGCCAAGCGCAAGCCTTCCCGCGCATCCTGGTTCGGCGCCCTGTTCCGCAATCCCGGCCTCACGGCCGTCGGGGCGGCGGGCGCGGCGATCGGCGTCGGCATCGTCGTGAACGCTCTGGCGCTGCAGAACGCCCCCCATCCCGCGCCGCTGTTCGGCAAGGGCGCGGCGGATGTGGTCAAGGTCGGCGGCATCCCGCCGGTGCTGCCGCCGAGCCGCCCCACGGACCTCGGCAATGGCCCCACCTCGACGGCCTCGGTGGTCGCGGCTGAAACGCCTCGCCCGCAGAAAGCCTCGCTGTCGACCCCGTCCGCGACCCCCCAGCCGATCCCGCGCGACGCCATCGGCGACATGCTGCGCGGCGGCGGCTCCGGCGTGGAGCTCAACAAGGGCGTGCTGGCGGCCCAGAAGGCGCTCAACAAGCTCGGCTACGGCCCCGTGAAGGCCGATGGCGTCATGGGCTCGGGCACCCGACAGGCGGTGGAGCGCTTCGAGCAGGACCGCAAGCTGCCGCAAACCGGCGAGCTCAATCCCCGCACCGCCAAGGCGCTCGCCTCCGCATCCGGCATTGCGCTCGACTGAGCCGCCCGTCAGGGTGCGGCCATGAGGCTGCGCTCCGACATCTTCGTCTCCGCCTATATCCGCCGCTGCGCCGTGGAGGGCGCCCCCGCGGTGCTGCGTCGCCGCGGCGCGGCCGAGGCCGGCTCCGTGTTCGTGAAGGTCGACCGCCTCGACGGAACCTGCGCGCTCTATGGCCCGGCCCCGCAATCCTCCTTCGGGGAAGGCGAGGGCGAACGCCGCTTCGCCCGCCTCCACCCCGAACCCTTCGTCGACATACCCACCGCCGAGGCCCGGCTGGCGCGGGAAATCAAGTTCGATTCGGACCTCTGGATTATCGAAGTCGAAGACCGCGCCGGCCTCCCGCGGCTGGACCTCGTGGAGGTCTGAGGCGCGCCCGTCCCTTCGCCCCGGAACGGGGAGAAGGTGGCGCGAAGCGCCGGATGAGGGGTTGGTGGCCGGGTGCGCGGCGCACGGAGACCCTCACCCCAGCCCTCTCCCCTGTTGGGGGAGAGGGGGCAGGCTGCGGCGCGTGAACGCGATTGCGCCCTTGCTTTGCCGAAGTGGCTATTCACACCCTCAATCCCCTATCCTGAGGAACATCGCCTCTCGGCGATGTGTCTCGAAGGATGAGGGGCAATGGAGCTGCGGCGCCTTTTCTCTTCGCCCCGGAACGGGGAGAAGGTGGCGCGAAGCGTCGGATGAGGGGTTGGTGGCCGGGTGCGCGGCGCACGGAGACCCTCACCCCAGCCCTCTCCCCTGTTGGGGGAGAGGGGGCAGGCTGCGGCGCGTGACCGCGATTGCGCCCTCGCTTTGCCGAAGTGGCTGTTCACACCCTCAATCCCCTCATCCTGAGGAACATCGCCTCTTGGCGATGTGTCTCGAAGGACGAGGGTCTCCAGTTCGCGCCGGCGTATCAGCCTGCTGGAATCCCTCGTCCTTCGAGACGCAGGCCCAAGCGGGCCTGCTCCTCAGGATGAGGGGCAATGATGCTGCGGCGCCTTTTCCCTTCGCCCCGGAAACGGGGAGAAGGTGGCGCGAAGCGCCGGATGAGGGGTTGGTGGCCGGGTGCGCGGCGCACAGAGACCCTCACCCCAGCCCCCTCTCCCCCGTTGGGGAGAGGGGGCTGGCTGCGGCGCATCACACCACCGTCGGGCGGTAGTCCGGGGCGCCCCACTTGCGGGGTTTCGCGGAGGCGGGGCCGGTGGATTCGTTGGAGAGGCCGTAGTGGGTGGCGAGGCGGTCCAGGGCGATGCGCAGGACGAGTTTGGCGGAGCGGGCCGGCCAGGAGCGTTCGCGTTCCACGGTTTCGAGGCCCTTCAGGAAGCCGCAGACGTCGAGGAGGACGCCGAAGAGTTCGCCGCCGAGCGCCCGGCCGGCGGCGTCGCAGCGTTGGCGGGCGGCGAGCGCGACGTCGGCGATGTGTTCGCGCGGCGGGCCGCGGCGGCCGCCGCCGGTTCCGCTCCAGTCGGCCGTGACGCGGGGCAGCATCTGGCCGAGCGTGATGTCCGCGCGCAGCCGTTCGCCGGCCTGGAACTGGGCGTCGTTGAGAAAGGGCCTGCCATCCTTGCCGGCGCGCCGGCGCAGCCAGGCGAGCGGGCTCTCGCTGTCGTCCACGAGCGCGACCTGGGCGGCGCCCTCGTAGTCGATGCCGCGCTCGGCCAGGGAACGATGCTGCGCCAGAAACGCGTGGTCGCGCGGGCCGGCCAGACGGCGGGCGCGGGCGCGGCCGGGCTCGGTCGCGACCAGCCGGCGGGCTGGACCCGCGCCCGTCCATGCGGCGAGGTCGGCCGCCACCAGCACGGCGGCCGGCTCGGCCATCGACGCCACGTCGCGCTCGGCGAGGCCATCCCGGGATGCGGCGACGCGCAGGAGCAGGCGGTTCTCGGCGGCGCTGCGCCCGGCGGGGGAGGGCTTCGCAGGATTGTTCTTAGGCACGATGTCTCTCCATCGATCTTGAAAACGGCATAAATTCTTATATGTTGAAACAACGGTCCTCCGCAAGCGACCGGTCGTCTCACCGTTTTCATCGAGAGGAGGGCCATTTTGCCCAGCCATCCCGTTTCGTTTCAGAAAATCGATGTTCGCAGGCCGGCCCGGAGGGCGATTGCGCGGCTCGTCGGGTCAGGCAGCGAATCCTATGAGCGCGGCCGCATGCTGCCGCGCTTGATCCCGATCGGCCTCGGCCGGCTGCCGGCGGCGGAGCCCGATCGCAGTCGCGCCATTCTGCGGCTGCTCGACCAGGCGCTGCGGGCCGAGCGGGCGCTCGGGCGCGCCGGGCATTGGACCTATGATCTGAACCGGCATATCGGGCTGATGCAGGCCTTCAAAGCCGAGCGCGCGCGGAGCCGCGCATGAGCGCGACGAGCTCCTGCGGCCAGACATCCGCGCAAGAAAAAGGGCGCCAGCGGCGCCCTTCAAAATCGTGCTCGCCCGGGAGGCGGTCAGCGCTTGCGGCGCTGCTGGCCGAGGCCCATCTTCTTGGCGAGGTTGGACCGCGCGGCCGCGTAGTTGGGGGCCACCATCGGATAGTCGAAGGGGAGGTTCCACTTCTCGCGGTAATCCTCGGGCGTCATGCTGTACTGCGTGCGCAGGTGACGCTTCAGCGACTTGAACTTCTTGCCGTCTTCCAGGCAGACGATGTAGTCGGGCGTGATCGACTTCTTGACGTTCACGGCGGGCTTGGGCGCCTCGACGGGCATCTCGGGCGCAACCGCCCCAACCCTGCCGAGCGCCGCGTGAACCATGCCGATCAGGCCAGGAAGATCCGTCACCGAGACAGCGTTGTTGCTCACATAGGCGGCGACGATGTCAGCCGCGAGTTCGATATGACGGTTCTGATTCTCGTTGCTGTCCAACATGTCGATCTCTCATCCCCCACTGCGCTTCCCGGGATCGGCAGTGCGCCGAACCCTGGTCTCCCGGACGCCGGTCCAGCGCCATCGCGTATGAAAACCGGAGTTCTCGTCAGTATCGGCCAGCGTCGAACGACGCCGGCGTCTCAACTGGGGCCGTAAAGGCCGCTTGGTTCTCTTGATAATCGTCTATGTCAGACTCAAAGGTTGTGCAATACAGAAATCAAAGTTCTTTGGTGGGTTGTCTTGGCCGATGATGCGATTTGTCCCTGTTCGCGGGACCGCCGCATAGTCGTATGATCAAGCAACGGATGCGCCGACCAGCATCGCGCGAGGCCTGCCGACCCGGCCCGGCGATCGCCGAACGGACACGGCGCCGGCGCGCGGCCGCATCCGCCGGCCGTTTCGAGAACGAAAGCAAAAATCATGGATCCGGAAGCCTTGGACTTGAACGACAACCGCGCCGGCGCGCCCCGACCCTTCCCGGCCCCGCCCCGCGCCGAGCGCCGGGAGCAATCGCGCACCTGGCACGGGCGCACCGTGACGGACCCGTTCGGCTGGCTGAAGGCCGAGAACTGGCAGGACGTGCTGCGCGAGCCCGCTTTGCTGCCCGCCGACATCCGCGCCCATCTTGAAGCCGAGAACGCCTTCGGGGCGGCCGTGCTGGAGGGGGTTCGCGACCTGCAGGACGCCATCACGGCCGAGATGCGCGCGCGCATCAAGGAGGACGATTCCTCCGTGCCCGCGCCCGACGGCCCCTTGGCTTACATGACGCGCTACCGGACGGGCGACCAGCACCCGCTGGTGTGCCGCAGGCCCCGCGACGGCGGTGATGAAACCATCATGCTGGACGGCCAGAAGCTGGCTGAAGGCAAGCCGTTCTTTCACCTAGGCCGCCGCCGCCATACGGACGACCACGCCCTGCTGGCCTGGAGCAGCGACGATACGGGCTCCGAGTTCTACACGATCCGCATTCGCGATCCGCTGACCGGCGAGGACCGGCCGGACCGCATCGAGGGCGCCACCGGCGAGGTGGTGTGGGACGCGGCCGGCGCGAGTTTCCTGTACGTGAAGCTCGACGCCAATCACCGGCCCCGGCAGGTGTTCCGGCACGTGTTGGGCCAGCCCGTGGAGCAGGACGCGCTGGTGTATGAGGAGCAGGCGGACGGCTGGTTCGTCGACATCGACGAGAGCCGTTCGGGCCGCTTCGCGTTCATCCAGATCAGCGATCACGAGACCACCGAGGTGCACGCGCTGGAGCGCGCCGACCTTTCGGCCGCGCCGCGCCTGCTGGCGAAGCGCGAGCACGAGTTGCGCTACGAGGTGGACCATTTCGGCGACCGCTTCGTGATCCTCACCAACGCGGACGGGGCCGAGGACTTCAAGATCGTCACCGCGCCGATCGACGCGCCGGAGCGGGCGAACTGGAGCGATCTCGTGCCGCACCGGCCCGGGACCATGATCCTGACCGTCGCGCCCTTTCGCGACTTCCTGGTGCGGATGGAGCGGCAGGACGCCAATCCGCGCATCGTCGTGCGCGACGCCGCCGGGGCCGAGCACGCCATCGCGTTCGACGAGGAGGCCTATGCGCTGCGTCTTGCGCCCGGCTTCGAGTTCGACACGCCGGTGGTGCGCTTCGTGTATTCGTCCATGACGACGCCGGCCGAGACCTATGACTACGACATGGGCGCGCGGGCCCGCACGCTCCTGAAGCGGCAGGAGGTGCCCTCCGGCCACGACCGCGACGCCTATGTGACGCGCCGCCTGTTCGCGACCGCGCCGGACGGCGAGCGCGTGCCGATCTCGCTGCTGCACCGGGCCGACCTGGCGATGGACGGCTCGGCGCCGTGCCTGCTCTACGGCTACGGGGCCTATGGGCACGCCATTTCGTCGGACTTCGACACCGAGTGCCTGTCGCTGGTGGACCGGGGCTTCGTGTACGCGGTCGCGCATGTGCGCGGCGGAACCGAGAAGGGCTGGCGCTGGTACACGGAAGGCAAGCGCGAGAAGAAGCCGAACACCTTCACGGACTTCATCGCGGCCGGGCGGGCGCTGTGCGAGGCCGGCTACACGGCCCCGGGCCGCATCGCCGCGCAGGGGCGCAGCGCCGGCGGCATGCTGATGGGGGCGATCGCCAACAGCGCGCCCGAGCTGTTCGCCGCCGTGCTGGCCGAGGTGCCCTTCGTGGACGTGCTCACCACCATGCTGGACGCCGACCTGCCGCTGACCCCGCCCGAATGGCCCGAATGGGGCAACCCGATCGAGAGCGCGGAGGCTTTCGACGCCATCCTGGCTTATTCGCCCGTGGACCAGGTGAGCGCGCAGCGCTACCCCGCCATCCTGGCGATCGGCGGCCTCACCGACCCGCGCGTGACCTATTGGGAGCCGGCCAAATGGGTGGCGCGCCTGCGCGAGCACGCCCTGCCGGGCAGCGGCCCCGTGGTGCTGCGCATCGACATGGACTCCGGCCACGGCGGCGCCTCCGGCCGGTTCGACCGGCTGAAGGAAGTGGCGCAGAGCTACGCTTTCGCGGTCGGCGCCGTGGAAGGGCGCCTGCCGCGGCCGGCGGAGGGGTGAGGGGGGCCTTAGGAACGGCGGCGCATCGCGGCGCCTCCGCTCCCGTGCGGCGTGCCGGCCACCTTACAATCCCCTCATCCTGAGGAGCGTCGCCCCTTGGCGATGCGTCTCGAAGGACGAGGGAAACCAGGTGGCTGCATGGCTGAGCATTCTGGAGTCCCTCGTCCTTCGAGACGCAGGCCCAAGCGGGCCTGCTCCTCAGGATGAGGGTGTTGGAGAGGTGTTGGGGAAAAGGCTAGGACGCCGCCGGGGAGGCCTTCTCGGGCTGCGCGGCGTCGTTGGCGGCGTCCGCGACGGCCTGCTGGCCGGACGCGGGAGCGATGAGCTCGCCGCCTTCGCCGGTTTCCACGAAACGGCGCAACTCCGACATGGAGGAGAAGCGGTAGCGCCCCTTCTCCATCTCGGCCTCGATGCCGCCGTCCGAATACATGAAGTACTGCACGCCGCCGGACGTGTAGGTGGCCACCACGCTGGGCGGACCCGCCGGTACGGCGGGCTCGGGGGCGGGTTCAGGCTCGGGCTTGGGCTCCGGCGTCGCAGGCTCCGGCTCGGCCGCCTCGGGCTGGGAGACGGCGGGCTGGGAGACGGCGGCCGGCTCCTCGGCGCGCGTTTCCTCCGGGGCGTCCGGCGCGGGGGCGTCCTCGACGCGGGCCTCCTGGACGGACACGGCGGAGGCCGGCTCGGCGCCGTCCACGATGCTGCGCTCGAACTCGCCGGGCTCGATCGGGGCCGGCTGGCGCGGCGGGGCGGGCTCGTCGGCGGGCTGCGGGGCCAGCGCAAAGGCGGGGGCCGCGGCGGTCTCGGCCGGGGAGGGCGCGCGGGCCGGCGCGGGCGGGGCCTTGGCGGGCTCGAGGTCGTCGCCGATCTCGGTGAGCGCGAGGCGGATCTTCTTCAGCTCGCGCAGCGCCGCCGCCAGCCCCAGCGTGACGAAGCCCGCCGCGAACAGCGTCGCGCCCATGTGCAGCCACGCGGCGCCGCTCTCGGCCCGGATATTGTCGGCCCCGTAGAGCCCGACGGCGCCGCCGGCCAGAATCAGCAGGATGGCGAACAGGTATAAAACAACGGCCATGACGCATCCGGCGGGGGAACGGGCTTCGACAGTCTTGGCGTGACAGTCGTCAACAGGCCCATCCGTGTCAACCGCGCGGCCCCGATCGGGCGGCGCCCGGCTGTTGAAGGTTGGCGGCCGCGCCCCACCTTCAGGCTGTCGGGGCGATTTCCGCCGCCGACCCGGCTTCCCAGCGAGGCGGAAACAGTTTTAAGGTCCCGGCCTCTCGGCGCGCTCCCCCGCGCGCCCCCCGCCCGGGACGAAACTACGAGGAGATTGCGCCATGTCTTTCAGCTTGCCCGAACTTCCCTACTCCCATGACGCGCTGCAGCCCTACATGTCCAAGGAGACGCTGGAGTACCACCACGACAAGCATCACCTCGCTTACGTGAACAACGGCAACAACCTGCTGAAGGGCACCGAGTGGGAGGGCAAGTCCCTCGAGGAGATCGTGAAGGGCTCCTTTGGCAAGAACGCCGGCCTCTTCAACAATGCCGGCCAGCACTACAACCACCTGCATTTCTGGCAGTGGATGAAGCCGAATGGCGGCGGCGCGATCCCGGGTTCGGTCGAGAAGGCGCTCGTTGACGGCTTCGGCTCGGTGGACAAGGCCAAGGAGGAGTTCATCCAGGCCGGCGTGACGCAGTTCGGCTCCGGCTGGGCCTGGTTCGCCGTGAAGGACGGCAAGGTCGTGGTGATGAAGACCCCCAACGGCGAGAGCCCGCTGGTGCACGGCGCGAGCCCGATCCTGGGCGTCGACGTGTGGGAGCACTCCTACTACATCGACTACCGCAACCGCCGCCCCGACTACCTCAAGGCCTTCGTCGACAACCTGGTGAACTGGGAACACGTCGAGAAGATGTACACGGAAGCCGCCAAGTAAGGCTTCCTCTCACGCACGACCAACGGGGCCCCAGGGGCCCCGTTTTGCGTTCAGGCCCGCGACACGGAGTTCAGGAACCGGTCCACGGTGTCATGCAGGCGCTTGGACTGCTCGGCCACGTCCATGGCGGACTGGTTGACCTGCGCGGCGGACTGGTCGGTCTCGCCCACCACGGCGTCGAGCTCGCGCATGTCGGAGGCGGCGCTCTCGGTGCCCTCGGCGGCGCGCGACACGCCCGAGGCGATCTGGCTGGTGGCCGCCGCCTGCTGCTCCACCGCATGCGCTATGCCGCTGGTGAAGCCCTCGACCTCGTGCATCAGCTGCGAGATCGCCTCGATGGCGTCCACCGCGGACGCGGTCGCGCCCTGGATGGCGCCGACCTGCTCGGCGATGCGCTCGGTCGCGCGGGCGGTCTGACCGGCGAGGTTCTTCACCTCGGAGGCCACCACCGCGAAGCCCTTGCCGCTTTCGCCGGCGCGCGCGGCCTCGATGGTGGCGTTCAGCGCCAACAAATTGGTCTGCGCCGCGATCGCCTGGATCAGGCTCACGACCTCGCCGATGTCCTGCGCCTTACCGGCGAGGCTCTGCACCGTGGACGTGGTCGCCCGCGTGGTGCTGGAGGCGTCCACCACCACGCGGCGGGCCTTGCTCACCTGCGATTCGATCTCGGTGATGGCCGAGGAGAGCTCGTCCGACGCCTTGGAGACATGCCGCACGCTCTCGGAGGCGTCGCGGCTGGCGCGGGCGGCCGTCTTGGCGCGCTTGGCCGATTCGGCCGCGATGCCCGTCATGGTGCGGGCCGCGAAGGTCATCTGCTCGCTGTTGGCCGCCACGCTGGACAGCGCCTCGCGGACGGCCGAGCGGAATTCGGACACGAGCGCGTCGATGCGCTGCTGCCGGCTCTGCTGGCTGGAACGGTCAGCCTCGCTGCTTTCCTGCAGCCGGGCGCGCTCGATGGACTGGTTGCGCAGCACCTGGATGGCGCGCGCCATGGAGCCGATCTCGTCGGCCCGGTCCACGCCCGGCACAGCGGTGGAGAGGTCGCCCGCCGCCAGCCGGTGCGTGGCGGCCGAAAGCGCGCCCAGGGGCCCGGTGGTCTGCCGTATGCTGACCAGCAGCGCGCCCCAGATCACCAGCGCGCTCAGCGCCCCGATCGCGGCCGCGATGGCGAGCAGCCGCATGAACATGGCCTCGATCCGATCGGTGCCGAACTGGATCACCAGCGCGGCGCGAGCCGGGGTCCCGGGCAGCATGACGCCGACCAGGGTGGCGTTGACGTCGCCGCCATGGATCTCGCCGCCCGGAGCGCCGGCGGCTTCGCGCACCAACGTCCCGATCGCGCCGTCGCTCCAGCCGGACGCCGCGCGGGCCACCGTGACGCGGCCGAGCACCCCGCCTTGCGTGTCCACCACCATGGCGATGCGCACGTCGGGATCGGCCTTCACGGCGTCGAGCGCCGCGCCGAGGTCGTCGCCACGCGCCAGCGCAGCGCGCAGGGCCGGCGCCACGGCGCGCACCAGCGAGATGTTCTTGGAATCGAAACCGCCCCGGATGGCGTCACGCCCCAGAATGCTGGCCCCGGCGACGCATAGCGCGATGATCAGGACGCTCACCGTCGCGACAGCGACGATGACCGAACGATGAAAAGTGCGCCGTTCGCCCTGCTGCACGGTTTGAACTCTCACGGGATCTTTCGTCACCCTAAGCACCCCCCGTAAAAGGCGGGTTAAGTTCCACCCCGCGATCTGTCACGGTTGTGCTGTGAGTTGTGTCAGGCGTCGTAGTTCGAATGGGTTATTGGCCAGATCTACTGCGAAGTCTTCGCTGGCCAGATAGCGATGTTCCACGGCCCGGCTCTCCGTCACGGGATCCAGCGCGGCGAGTTCCGCGTCGGGGAATCCGGGATGGCACATCACCAGATGCGCCGGGCCGGGCGCCTGGAGGAACCGGTCGAAGTCGATCGCGAAATCGCGCTTCGGGTCGAACGCGCTGACGCCCGAGAAGCCCCGGTTGTGCGGCAACCCGGCGCGGTCGAGCCGCCGCCCCCAGCCGATCGCCAGGGCGGCGATCACGGCCGCCTTCACGGGCGCGACGCCGCGCGCCAGGATGGCGCCGGGCGTGTCGAACGGATCGCGCAACACGGGCTTGTGTTCGCCGGACCAGCGCAGCGCCACCGCGTCCAGCAGCGCGCCGCGCACGCCGGGCAGCACGTGCACGTGCTGGTGCCCGTCGATATAGTCGGGCAACCGCCCGTAATGCTCCGCGAAGGCGTCGACCTGGCGCAGGATCTCGTCCCGGATTTCCCCGCCGTCCAACCGAGCCGAAAAGGCGAGCTTCGCCAGCTGGTTGAACGCAGGCAATGAATCAGGTCCGCAAAGCCGCCGCATGGGGCCGAGCGGCCGCCCGAGCGTCAAGTTGAGGTGCAGCCCCATGTCGATCCGCCCCTCATGCTCCCGCAACGCCCGCGCGGCGTCGGGCCATGTCGGCCGGTTCGTCATCGCGCCCGTCCCCGAAATCCGGCCGGCGGCCGCCAACTCCAGAATGGCGCGGCTGACGCCGTCCGTGAGCGCATAGTCATCCGCGACGAGCGCGAAGGCGGAAGGCCGAAGGGCGGAGCGATAGGACGACATCGCGGTGCAATAGCACGACTTGCGCGCCGTTTTGCGATGGGCTCGAGCCGACGGGTGCGCCTCGCCGTCATTGCGAGCCGGAGGCGAAGCAATCCAGCCTAAAGGGCCGGCGTTAGGCTGGATTGCTTCGCTGTCGCTCGCAATGACGGGAGGGGAACCGCTGCGTCCCAAGCTGTCCTCGGCCTCCGGGCCGTCATCCCCGGCGACCTGCGCAGCAGGTCGGGAAGGGGATCCAGAGCAAAGGCGCTCACCCCTGGAT
>NZ_JBFUKI010000019.1:0-68960 GCF_056400925.1 Alsobacter sp. P4_H11 | reverse complement strand
CCGCCACCGCCGCCGCCGCCTCCGCCGCCGCCGCCACCGCCACCACCGCCGCCGCCACCGCCGCCGGTACCGCCACCGCCACCGCCACCGCCGGTATCGCCACCGCCTCCACCGCCGCCGCCGCCAGTACCGCCGCCTCCGCCGCCACCGGTGCCACCGCCGCCGCCGCCTGTACCGCCGCCGCCACCGCCACCACCTCCGCCGCCCGTGCACCCATCACCGCCGCCGCCGCCGCCACCGCTCTTTGGCGAAGGCGGGGCCGGGGAAACGTCTGCTGCGGCCAGCGTGGCGCCGTTCATGTTCATGGTGTTGAAATTGGCAAGTTTCATTATCGTCGTCGGCATGTCGTAATTGTAGCTGACGTCCGCCTTGAACTTGCCGTCCACGATCGAAACGCGCACCAAGAGGGTGACATTCGCGCCGACGGAGCCGTTCATCTCGAGCGTTGCTTCAAAGGCCGCGATACCGGCGGACTCTGCATCCGAGAGCACTGCGACCTTCGCGGCATTGATCGCCTCGTCCGTCCAGCCATCACGCGGCGTTACGGTGTATTTCCGCTGCAGCAGGTAGCGCGCCATGTTGACGGAGGCGAGCGAGGCGGCATTGGCGGCCGTGTCCATGCGCGAGCGGGCCGTCATGAGGCGGACATAGTCGACGCCGGCCCCCGCTCCAAAGATGAGAGGCACGGCCGCGACCGCGAACATCACGGCTGAAGCGCCGCTTTGATCGCGCCGGAAGTCGCGGCCCTTCTTGATGATGATGGACATGGGGGCTTCCCTGTTTGTATTCATTTCAGGGAAGCATATATAAGTCGACTTAATTCGCAGTGAATCGCTGTAATGCCAATGTTAAATGATTTTAATTGTTCATAGACTCTAAGTATACAACCTAGGGTTGCATCGAGATTGCCTTGATCTCAGGTCGACACACAACTGAACTTGCAGAAAATCAGATTGAGATCTGGGCATATACAGCTACGCAATAACAAAAACGAAACTGTTTTCATGCACGTTGCGCTCTGCATTTGAAGTGTTTGGAGGCGACGCCTTGCTCAAGATCTGGCGCACATTCCGGTCCGATTCCAGAGGGTCGACTGCCATCGAGTTCGGCCTAATCGCGGCCCCGCTGATCGCCTCCTTCATGATGATTTTGGAAGTCGGCCTGGGCTACATGGCGAGCGCGCAACTCGATCTTGCGGCCTTTAGGGCGAGCGAAGCGGTCCGCCAGGGAGCCGCTCAGGGGCTCGACCTGCCGACCTTCAAGCGCAAGTACGTCTGCCCCAATCTGAAGGGTCTCGATTGCGATAAGCTCACCGTCCAGATCGATGCTCTGGCGATGTTCCGTCTCGCGCCGCCGCCCACGCTCGGCTCCGAATCCTTCAACTACGGCTCCTCCGGCTCGATCGTCGCCGTCCAGCTCACCTACCCGTTTCCAGTGTACACGAACTATCTCACGGGCCCGGTCGTGAGCTATGGCGGCAGCACCGTCCTTCCGATTTCGGCGGCAGTCGGAACGATCAACAGATCATGATTGCCATTTTGGTTCGATCTGCCATCGCAAAGGACCTTGGAGCCATGCGTCAAACACGAGTGTCACGCTCCTCCCGAGACTTCGGCGGGAACGATGCAGGTGTCGCCGCAATCGAATTTGCATTGATTCTTCCGGTTATCTTCGCGTTGCTGCTGGCGACGACCGACGTCATCCGTTATTTCAATGCTGACCGGCGTTTGCAGAACGCCGCGCGCAGCGCCGCGCAGATCGCGGCAGGCGGTGTAACGAAGCAGACTTTCACGTCGAGATCCCCCGGCGGGCCGCTGACCGAAGTGTCAGGCGACATCACCGATTGGGAACTGTCGCACCGCGCCGTTGACGTCGCCCCGCTCATGATGCCGGAGCTGAAGACGACCGGCGGGGACCCTTGGCGGGGTACGCTGCAATGGGACGGAGCCGTCGTGACCTTCACGGCAGCGTCTGGCGGGTTCACAGGCAAGGTCAAATATGCCTGGGGAAAGTACGGCTGCGGAACGGTGCCGAAAGGTGCGTCGCTCAGCGCGACCGCGCCCGTGACGGTGCCGGACGGGATGTATGGCCCCAACGACGTCGTCGTCGTTCGCTTGGCCTATGATTTCACGCCGAGGTTCACGTCCGGGATCGTGCCCTCGACCAAGCTGGTCCACATGGCGGTGATGAACTCCGAGCAGTCGAGCAAGATCAATCTTCGCCCAACTGGCGACAGCACCGTCAAGGCCTGCCCTTGACGCAGAGCCCTCCTCTTTGCCGGAACAGGTCAGCGCTCGCCCGGGCGTGACACGCAATCGATCGCCAGATCCAGCGCTCACTCGGCGCTCCGCAGTTCCTCGTCCCACCAAAGGCATGCTTTGCCGCTTCGCGCCCCGATGCTAAGGAGTGCGCCGAGCCGGCGAGGCCCCGTTGTGGGCCGCTCCGAGGCGATACGGACAGGTTGAGGAAAGGCTTTCCCGATGGCGAAGATCAAGGTTGCGAACCCGGTCGTCGAGCTCGACGGCGACGAGATGACCCGGATCATCTGGCAGTCCATCAAGGACAAGCTGATCCATCCCTATCTCGACGTCGACCTCCAATATTTCGACCTGTCTGTCGAAAACCGCGACGCCACCAACGATCAGGTCACGATTGATTCGGCTCACGCCATCAAGAAGGTCGGCGTGGGCGTGAAATGCGCCACCATCACGCCGGACGAAGGGCGCGTGAAGGAGTTTAACCTCAAGGACATGTGGAAGTCGCCGAACGGCACCATCCGCAACATCCTGGGCGGCGTGATCTTCCGCGAGCCGATCATCTGCAAGAACGTGCCGCGCCTCGTACCAGGCTGGACCCAGCCCATCGTGGTAGGCCGCCACGCGTTCGGCGACCAGTACCGCGCGACGGACTTCAAGGTGCCCGGCAAGGGTCGCCTCACCATCAAGTTCGAGGGCGACGACGGGCAGGTCATCGAAAAGGAAGTCTTCAAGTTCCCGGGCGCCGGCGTCGCGATGTCGATGTACAACCTCGACGACTCGATCCGCGACTTCGCGCGCGCGTCTCTGAACTACGGCCTGATCCGCAAGTACCCGGTCTACCTCTCCACCAAGAACACGATCCTCAAGGTCTATGACGGCCGCTTCAAGGACATCTTCGAGGAGGTCTTCCAGAACGAGTTCAAGGGCAAGTTCGACGCGCTCGGCATCACCTACGAGCACCGCCTGATCGACGACATGGTGGCCTCGGCGCTCAAGTGGTCCGGCGGCTATGTCTGGGCCTGCAAGAACTACGACGGCGACGTGCAGTCCGACATCGTCGCGCAGGGCTTCGGCTCGCTCGGCCTGATGACCTCCGTGCTGATGACGCCCGACGGCCAGACCGTGGAGGCCGAGGCCGCCCACGGCACCGTCACGCGCCACTACCGCGAGCACCAGAAGGGCAAGGAGACCTCGACCAACTCCATCGCCTCCATCTTCGCCTGGACCCGCGGCCTCGCGCACCGCGCCAAGCTGGACGACAACGCCGAACTGGCGAAGTTCTCGGCCACGCTCGAGAAGGTCTGCATCGACACCGTCGAGGCCGGCTTCATGACCAAGGATTTGGCGTTGCTGGTCGGCGCCGACCAGAAGTGGCTCTCCACCACGGGCTTCCTCGACAAGATCGACGAGAACCTCAAGATCGCGATGGCCTGAGCGCCGCGCCTTTGGAGTGATGCAGGGAGCGTGGCGACACGCTCCCTTTTTCATGGCGATCTAAAGGTCGCCGAACGGATGCTCGCCGGTGAAGTCGTCCGTCACCGTCTGGGCCGAGCGGGCGGCGCGGTCGCTGGCGATCTGGCTGATGCGGGCCCCGACGTCGGGCCGGCTCTCCATCAGCCGGCGCAGGTCGCCGGCGTCCAGCACCAGGAGCTGCCACCGGATCACCGCCCGGATGGTGGCGGTGCGCCGGGCGTTGCGCAGCACCGCGATCTCGCCGAAGAACTGCCCCTCCCCCAGCAGATGCCGCTTGCCGTGCTGGGTCTCGATCTCGACCTGCCCGGTCGCGATGAAATACATGCTGTGGCCCACCTCGCCGCGGCGCACGATCACCTCGCCGGGCTGCGCCGTCTTGGAGCGCAGCAGGCGCATCACCGCCACCACCTCCTCGGCCGAGAGCTCCGAGAACAGCGGCACCCGGGCGATCATCCCCCACGTCACCACGAACTCGCGGCGGTGGATCACCTCCGCGAAGGCCGTGGCGACGATGCCGACCGGCAGCGCCAGCATTACGAGCCCCATCAGGGCGGTCAGCGACGCGATCACCTTGCCGAGCGCCGTCACCGGCACCACGTCGCCATAGCCGACCGTCGCGAGCGTGATCACGGCCCACCACATGGCGTCCGGGATCGTGCCGAACTTGTCCGGCTGCGCGTCGGCCTCCACCAGGTGCATCACGGCCGCGGTGCTGATCACCAGGCTGCCGAGGATCACGAGGCACGCCGCCAGCGCCCGGCGCTCGGCGTAGACGGCCTCCACCAGCGAGCGCATGCCGGGCGAATAGCGCATCAGCTTCAGGAAGCGCAGCAGCCGGAACACCACGAACACGCGGAAATCCGCCGCGAACATGGAGGCGAGGTAGAACGGCACGATCGCCAGCAGGTCGATGATCGACGACGCCGTCAGCGCGTGCCGCAGCCGCGCGCGCCAGCGCGGCAGGTGGCGCAGATTGGGATATTCCACCGCCGCCCAGAGCCGCAGCGCGTATTCCACCGTGAAGACCGCCATGGAGGCGATCTCGATCGCCGTGAACACGCCCTCGTAGCGCGCCCGCAGCGAAGGCACGGATTCGAGCACCACGGAGGCCACGCTGGCCACCACGAAGGCGACCAGTGAGAGGTGCGCGAAGGCCGACACCCGGTCGCCCGGCACGGCCTGTTCGAGGATTTCATAGGCGCGGCGACGCGCCCGCCTGAGGCGCTTCGCGGGGGATGGGCGCGCCCCGGAGCTCAAGCGCCGCCGATCGCCGCCTCGATGGCGGCGAGGGCCTCGCTGGCTTTCGACCCGTCCGGGCCGCCGGCCTGCGCCATGTCGGGCCGTCCGCCGCCGCCCTTGCCGCCGAGCGTCTCGGAGGCGACGCGCACGAGATCGACGGCGTTGAAGCGGCCCGTCAGGTCCGCCGTCACCGCCACCACGACTCCGGCCTTGCCGTCCTCGCCCGTGGCGATCAGCGCCACCACGCCGGAGCCGACCTGCTTCTTGCCCTCGTCCGCAAGGCCCTTGAGGTCGCGCATCTCGACGCCGGTCAGCACGCGCGCCATAACGTTGACGCCGCCGATGGCCTTGAGGCCTGCGTCGCCCGCCTTGCCGCCGCCCATCGCGATGGCCTTGCGGGCTTCGGCGAGCTCGCGCTCCAGCTTGCGCCGCTCCTCCAGCAGCGCGGCCAGGCGGTCGCCCGCCTCGGCGGCCGGCGCCTTCAGGAGGCCGGTCAGGCCCTTCAGCCGCTTGCTGTCGTCCACGAGATGGCGCCGCGCGCCCTCCGCCGACATGGCCTCCAGGCGCCGCACGCCCGCCGCCACCGCGCCCTCGCCGACGATGCTGACCACGCCGATGTCGCCGGTGCGCCGCACATGCGTGCCGCCGCACAGCTCCACCGAGAAAGCCGGGCCGTTATGGCCGGGGGTGCGCGGCGGGCCCATCGACACCACCCGCACCTCGTCGCCGTATTTCTCGCCGAACAGCGCCCGCGCGCCTGACTCCACCGCCTCGTCCACGCCCATCAGGCGCGTCACCACGGGCTCGTTCTCGCGCACGACGCCGTTCACGATGGCCTCGACCCGGTCGAGCTCCTCTTCGCTGATGGGTTTCGGGTGCGAGAAGTCGAAGCGCAGCCGGTCCGGCGTCACCAGCGAGCCCTTCTGGGCCACGTGGTCGCCCAGCACCTGGCGCAACGCCTCGTGCAGCAGATGCGTCGCCGAATGGTTCGCCCGGATCGCGCCGCGGCGATCGTGGTCCACCTCGAGCTCCAGCGCGTCGCCGACCCGCAGCGCCCCGCTCGCGACCGTCGCCACATGCGCGAACACGTCGCCTAGCTTCTTTTGCGTGTCACGCACGGTCACCGAAACATCGGCGCCCAGCATGCGGCCGGTGTCGCCCACCTGGCCGCCGCTCTCGGCGTAGAATGGCGTCTGGTTGAGGAGCACGATGCCATCCTGGCCGGCCTCGAGCCGGTCCACCGGCTGGCCGTCGCGCAGCAGCGCCGTCACGACGCCCTCGGCGCGCTCGGTGTCGTAACCCAGGAACTCGGTCGCGCCGACCTTCTCCTTGACGCCGTACCAGACCGTCTCGGTCGCGGCCTCGCCCGAGCCCTGCCAGGCGGCGCGCGCCATCTCGCGCTGCTTTTGCATCGCGGCGTTGAAGCTCTCGAGATCCACCCCGATGTCGCGCGAGCGCAGCGCGTCCTGCGTCAAGTCGAGCGGGAAGCCGTAGGTGTCGTAGAGCGTGAAGGCGACGTCGCCCTTGAGGCTCTGCCCGGCCGTTAGGCCGCGGGTTTCCTCGTCCAGGATCGCGAGCCCGCGCTCCAGCGTCTTGCGGAAGCGCGTCTCCTCCAGCTTCAGCGTCTCGGTGATCAGCGGCTCGGCGCGCACCAGCTCCGGATAGGCGTGGCCCATCTCGCGCACCAGCGCGGGCACCAGCCGGTACATCAGCGGCTCGCGCGCCCCCAGCAACTCGGCGTGCCGCATGGCGCGGCGCATGATGCGGCGCAGCACGTAGCCGCGGCCCTCGTTGGAGGGCAGCACCCCGTCGGCCACCAGGAAGGACGACGCGCGCAGATGGTCGGCGATCACCTTGTGGCTGGCGCGACCCGGCTCCACGCCGGTGGCCTCCGCCACCGCGCGGATCAGCGCCCGCATCAGGTCGGTTTCGTAATTGTCGTGCGTGCCCTGCAGCACGGCCGAGATGCGCTCCAGCCCCATGCCGGTGTCGATGGAGGGCTTGGGCAGCAGCAGGCGCTCGCCGGGCGCGACCTGCTCGTACTGCATGAACACGAGGTTCCAGATCTCGATGAAACGGTCGCCATCCTCGTCGGGCGAGCCGGGCGGTCCGCCCGGAATGTGGTCGCCGTGGTCGTAGAAGATTTCCGAGCACGGGCCGCAGGGGCCGGTGTCGCCCATCGCCCAGAAATTGTCCGAGGTCGCGATGCGGATGATCTTGGAGTCCGACAGGCCCGCGATGCGCTTCCACAGCGCGTGCGCCTCGTCGTCCTCATGGTAGACCGTGACCATGAGCTTGTCGGCCGGCAGCCCGTATTCCTTGGTGACGAGGTTCCAGGCAAGCTCGATCGCCTGTTCCTTGAAGTAGTCGCCGAACGAGAAGTTGCCGAGCATCTCGAAGAAGGTGTGATGCCGGGCCGTATAGCCGACATTGTCGAGGTCGTTGTGCTTGCCGCCGGCGCGCACGCATTTCTGCGACGTCACGGCGCGCGAATAGGGCCGCTTCTCGACGCCCGTGAAGACGTTCTTGAACTGCACCATGCCGGCATTGGTGAACATCAGCGTCGGGTCGTTGCGCGGCACCAGCGGGCTCGACGGCACCACCTCGTGGCCATGCTTGGCGAAGTAATCCAGGAAGGTGGATCGGATCTCGTTGACGCCGCTCATGTGTCGCTCGATTTGGGCGGCCGCGGGCCGCCGAAGCTGATCTCGCGGCGTTTGTAGAGCATGCCGCCGCAAAGTGGAAACCGGTTTCGCAGGCTGGCGCAAGCGCTGCCGGGATGGGACGTTCCGGTGATGACATTCGGGGTGTTGCTCCCCTCTCTCCGTCATCCCCGGCGGCGCGCAGCGCCGGGAAGCGGATCCAGGAGCGAGCGCCTTTGCTCTGGATCCCCTTCCCGACCTGCTGCGCAGGTCGCCGGGGATGACGGAGGCAAGGCGCCCAACGCTCCCGGCCGTTACACGACTTTCCAGGACCCCTCCCGTCATTGCGAGCGCAGMGAAGCAATCCAGGTGGTTAGGGTTGGCCCCGGCGCCGGGCCAAGCGCCCGGCGTCAGCTGGATTGCTTCGCTGGCGCTCGCAATGACGGCGAGGGTGTGGGGAGCGTCGCGGCCCTCCCCTCCCCCCAAGGAGGACGCCTATCTTCAAACGCAAACGGCGTCTCCGTTGGGAGACGCCGTCATGACGGGGAGATGCGTGGGCCGGGGGCTCAGGCTTGGCCTTCGTCCAGGTCCTCGGCGGTGGGTTCCACCACGTCGAGGATGCGCTCGGCGAGGAGGCCGGAGTTCTGGCGGATCTGGGATTCGATCTTGGCGGCGACGTCCGGGTTCTGCTTCAGGAACGTCTTGGCGTTCTCGCGGCCCTGGCCGAGGCGCTGGCTGTCATACGAGAACCAGGCGCCAGACTTCTCGACGATGCCGGCCTTGACGCCGAGATCGACGAGTTCGCCCACCTTGGAGACGCCTTCGCCATACATGATGTCGAACTCGACCTGCTTGAACGGCGGCGCGACCTTGTTCTTCACCACCTTCACGCGGGTCGTGTTGCCGGTGACCTCCTCGCGGTCCTTGATGGAGCCGATGCGGCGGATGTCGAGGCGCACGGAGGCGTAGAACTTCAGCGCGTTGCCGCCCGTGGTGGTCTCGGGCGAGCCATACATCACGCCGATCTTCATGCGGATCTGGTTGATGAAGATGACCATGCAGTTCGACCGCGAGATCGACGCCGTGAGCTTGCGCAGGGCCTGGCTCATCAGGCGCGCCTGGAGGCCGGGCTGCACGTCGCCCATCTCGCCCTCGATCTCGGCGCGCGGCGTGAGCGCGGCGACCGAATCGATCACCAGCACGTCGATCGCGCCCGAGCGCACCAGCGTGTCGGTGATCTCCAGCGCCTGCTCGCCCGTGTCCGGCTGCGAGATCAGCAGGTCTTCCAGGTTCACGCCGAGCTTGCGGGCGTAGACCGGATCGAGCGCATGCTCGGCGTCGATGAAGCCGCAGACGCCGCCCTTCTTCTGGGCCTCGGCGACGGTGTGCAACGCGAGCGTGGTCTTGCCGGAGGATTCCGGGCCGTAAATTTCCACCACGCGGCCGCGCGGCAGCCCGCCGACGCCCAGCGCGATGTCGAGGCCCAGCGAGCCCGTGGAAATGGTCTCGATCTCGACGGCTTTCTCGTTCTTGCCCAGCCGCATGATCGAGCCCTTGCCGAAAGAGCGTTCGATCTGCGAGAGCGCGGCGTCCAGCGCCTTGGCCTTGTCCATGGATTGCCCTTCGACGAGTCGGAGAGAAGATTGCGACATTGCAGGCGATCCTTATGGCACGAGCGAGAAACGAGTCTCAACCGAGACAGACTGAAATGATCACGATTTGTTCTCACTCGCAAGTTCTTTTTTTGTTCTACCAAATGCAACCTGGCGCAAGGCTGAAGTGGAGCGAGCGGCAGCGCCTCCGCGCCGTCATCGCGAGCAGAAGGCGAAGCAATCCACCTAGCGGCGGGGCTACCCCCAGCCGCACAGGCGCACCGCCGTGGATTGCTTCGTAGCTGCGTTCCTCGCAATGACGGGCTGTTGAGTTAGTAGCCCCTCATCCGGCCCTTCGGGCTGCCTTCTCCCCGTACCGGGGCGAAGGGTAGCGGCGGCGCCATGGGCGCGATCGGCCCCCTCTCCCCGGGACGGGGAGAGGGCTGGGGTGAGGGTGGGCGTGCGCCTCGTGAGGAGGCCAGATCGGCCCCTCATCCGGCCCTTCGGGCCACCTTCTCCCCGTACCGGGGAGAAGGGCTCACCCCAGCGCCGTCTTCACCGCCTCAATCAATTGCTTCAGCGTGAACGGCTTCGGCAGGAACGAGAATTCCTCGCCGTCCGGCAGGTTCTTGCTGAAGGCTTCCTCGGCGTAGCCGGAGACGAAGATCACCTTGGCCTTGCCGTCGCGCTTGCGCAGTTCGCGCAAGAGGCTGGGGCCGTCCATCTCGGGCATCACGACGTCCGAGACGACGAGGTCGATCTTGCCGCCCTGCTCGTCGAACACCTGCAGGGCTTCGACGCCGGAGGCGGCCTCCAGCACCGTGTAGCCGCGCTGGGCGAGCGCGCGGGCCCCGAAGGCGCGCACGGCCTCCTCGTCCTCGACCAGCAGCACCACGCCATGGCCGGTGAGGTCGGCGGTGGGCTTGGGCTTGGCGCCGGGCGCAAGGGCCTTCTCGGGCTTGGCGGCCGGCAGGTCGTCGGCGTGCTCCTCGCCGGAGTGGCGGGGCAGGTAGATGCGGAAGGTGGTGCCGCGGTCCACCACGCTGTCGCAGAAGATGTAGCCGCCCGACTGCTTCACGAAGCCGTAGACCATGGAGAGGCCGAGCCCGGTGCCCTTGCCGACTTCCTTGGTGGTGAAGAAGGGCTGGAAGATCTTGTCGATGATCTCCTGCGGGATGCCGGTGCCCGAATCCTGGATCTCGATCAGCACGTAGTCGGCCGCCGGCATCACCTGCTCGCCGGCCGTCACCGGCTCGGTGGCGTGCACGTTGGAGGTGCGGATAGAGAGGCGTCCGCCATCCGGCATGGCGTCGCGGGCGTTCACGGCGAGGTTGACCACCACCTGCTCGAACTGGGTGAGGTCGGCCCGCACGGCCCAGAGATCGCGGCCGTGGCGCACGTCGAGCTCGACGCGCTCGCCCAGCAGCCGCTTCAGCAGCATGCCGAGATCCGACAAAACCTCGCCGAAATGCATCACCTGCGGGCGCAGCGTCTGCCGGCGCGAGAACGCCAGCAGCTGGCGCACGAGGCCGGCCGCCCGGTTGGCGTTCTGCTTGATCTGCATGATGTCCTGGAAGGACGGATCGGTCGGCCGGTGGTTCACGAGCAGCAGGTCGGCATAGCCCATGATGCCCTGCAGCACGTTGTTGAAGTCGTGCGCGACGCCGCCCGCGAGCTCGCCCACGGCCTGCATCTTCTGCGCCTGGGCGAACTGCGCCTCCAGGGCGCGCTGCTCGGTGGTGTCGAGCGCGTACACGATGGCGGCCTCGCCGTCCTCGGCCTCGTTCTCCACCGTGGTGACGAAGAAGCGGGCCGAGCGTGTGCCCTCCCCGGCCAGCGCCAGGTCGATGGGGGCGATGTCGCCGCGCCCGGCCGCCGCCGACGCAATGGCGGCCGTGAGCTGCTCGCGGTCGCGCTCGCCCACCACGGCCAGCATGGAGCGCGGGGCGGAGCCGTCATGGCCCTTGAAGGCGCTGCCGAACAGCTTGGCGAAGGGGCCGTTGGTGCGCGCGATGCGGCCGTGCCGGTCGATGGTCGCGATGGCGAGCGGGGTGTTGTTGAAGAAGCGCGCGAAGCGCACCTCGGCGGCGCGCTGGCCCTCGGCCACGTCCTCGCCGGCCGAGCGGTTCAACGCCAGCGTGCGCGATGGGCCGGGCGTGCCGTCATACGCGTAGGCGACGCTGTGGAAAAGCCGCACGGGCAGCGACTGGCCGCCGCGCCGGCGCAGGTCGAGGTCGTGGATCTCGGTGCGCACCTCGCCGGCGCCGCCCATGACGCCCGACAGGAGCGCCGCGCCGTCGCCGGGCACGAGGTCGGAGAGCTTCAACCCGCCGGAGCCGAACTGCGCGAGGTCGTAGTCGAGCCAGCCCGCCAGCGTGGCGTTCATGTAGATCACGTCGCCGGCGGCGTCGATGGAGAGGAAGCCGGCCGGGGCGTGGTCGAGGTAGTCGATGGCGTGCTGGAGTTCCTGGAAGACGTTTTCCTGGCGCTCGCGCTCGCGGGTCACGTCCGCGATGGTCCACAGCGTGGCGCGCCGGCCGCTCGGGCGGTCCACCGGGCGCACGCGGACGCGGTACCACGCCACCCCGTCCAGCGCGCCGAGCGGCGGCGACAGGCGGATCTCCTCGGACGCGCTCTTGCCGTCCCGAGCCGCCTGGGCGAGGCGGTAGATCGCCTCCGAGACGTCCGCCGAGCCGGTGAACAGCCGCTCGGCCGTGAGCGCCGCATCGGCCGTGCGCGCGCCGGCGAAGCGCAGATAGGCCTCGTTGGCGTAGGCGATGCGTCCGTCGCCCTCCACCACGATCATGCCCTCGGCGGCCGAATCGACCACCGACTTGGTGAGGTCGTTGCGGCTGGTCTTGCCCGCGAACTCGATGATGCCGACCGCGCCGGCGAACAGCGCGAACACGCCCACCACGGCCAGCAGCGCCAGGAGGCCCATGATCAGCGGCTGGGCCTTCTCGCTCGCCACCAGCGACAGCGCGATGGCGGCGCCGACCAGCACGCCCGCCAGCGCCAGCAGCAGCGCGGCGCTGCCCGAGCGTTGCGGCTTGCCCGGCGCGGACGCGCCCGCTCCCGCGATCATCGCGTCCTGTCCCGACCGGTCACGTGAGGCCATGTTCCATCCGTCCGCCGCCGTCAATACCGCCTCCGGCGCAGGCGCATCACGTAGCCGATCACTTCGGCCACCGCTTTGTAGTGTTCGACCGGAATGTCCTGATCGAGTTCAACCGCCTTGTAAAGCGCACGCGCGAGCGGTGGATTCTCCACCACCGGCACGTCGTTTTCCTCGGCCAGCGCGCGGATGCGCAGCGCCACGGCGTCGAGGCCCTTGGCGACGCATTGCGGCGCGGCCATGCCGGGTTCGTATTGCAGCGCGACCGCGAAGTGGGTCGGGTTCATCACCACCACGGTGGCGGTCGGCACCTTGGACATCATCCGCTGGCGCGCCTGCTTGGCGCGCAGCTGCCGGATCTTGGCCTTGATCTCGGGGTTTCCGTCCGTTTCCTTGTGCTCGTCCTTCACTTCCTGCTTGGTCATCCGCTGCCGGTTGTACCAGGTGAAGCGCTGGTAGACGTAGTCGCCGCCGGCGATCACCGCGTAGATGATCAGCACGGCCTTCATCAGCGTGACGGCCTCGGCCTTGGTCGCCTGCAGCAGCATGGCGACGTCCATGGTGGCGAAGCTTTCCAGCCGGGCCATCTCGGGCCACACCGCCATGTAGATCGCGACGCCCACCACGCCAAGCTTCAGGAGCCCCTTCAGGAACTGGACCAGCGCCTCCTTGCCGAACACGCGCTTGAAGCCCGACAGCGGCGAGATGCGCGACAGCTGCGGCGCCAGCGGCTGGGTCGAGAGCGAGGGCTTGTGCTGCACCATCCCGCCCGCCAGCCCGGCCAGCATCAGGATGCCGAGCGGAAAAGCGAGCGCGCTCAGCCCCGCCCATAGCCCGTATTCGCCGTAGATCTTCACCGCCCCGGGCTCGGCCGAGACCCGCCCGGCCTGCGCCAGCAGTCCGCCCAGCATCACCTTCAGCGAGCTCGCGGCGCTGTCGGCCACCGCCACCAGCGCCAGCGTGCCGCCGGCCAGCACGAACCAGGTGTTGACCTCCTGGCTCTTGGCGATGTCGCCTTTCTCGATCGCCTGTTCGAGGCGTCGGAGGGAAGGTTCTTCTGTGCGGTCTTCCTGGTCGTCCTCGCCCGCCATGGCTCACCGCGCCATGAAGGGCAGCAGGAAGTCCGAGACCTCCCGGAGGAACACCGCCATCATGGTCCCGATGGCGGCCAGAAGAATGATGAAGCCGATCATGATGGTGGCCGGCATGCCGAGAAAGAACACCTGCAGGGCCGGCATCAGCCGCGACAGCACGCCCAGCCCCAGATTGATGATCACCCCGAACACGATGAACGGCGCGGCGATCTGCACCGCGATCGAGAAGCCCTTGCCCATGGTGCCGAGCGCCAGCATGGCGGCGTCCCCGGTGGGCGGCGCGGCGCCGGGCGGCAGCGCCGTGTAGCTGCCCCCGATGGCGGCGATCACCATGTGGTGCCCGTCGGTGGCGAACAGCAGCGTCACGCCCAGCATGGTGAGCAGGTTGCCGAGCGCCGCCGCCTGCCCGCCCTGCGATGGGTCCACGGTCTCGGCGAAGCCCAGCCCCAGCGCCTGCGAGACGAAATTGCCCGCCGTCTGCAGGCTGGCGATCACGATGCGGGCGCAAAGCCCGATCATCAGCCCGATCGCGAGCTCCAGAAACAGCGTCGTGAACACCGCATTGCCCTGCAGGGCCTGCGCGGGCAGAAGCGGCCGCACGATCGGCATCATCGCGAGCGTCAGGAACACCGCCAAGGCCAGCCGCACCCGGGCGGGCACGAAGCGCTCGCCCAGCGCCGGCATCAGCATCATCAGGACGCCGACGCGCGCGAACACGACCATGAACAGGGCCGCGACCGCCGGCCCGAAGGTGAACCCCATCCCCGCCCCGTTCCGCGCGCCGGCCCCGGCATGAAGCCGCGAACCGAATCCGCCCGCCAGCGCGCCGGGGCTCATTCTAGCCGCCCGTTGCGATTCGCGTCGCCACCCGGGTCATGTATCCGGCCAGCGCATCTCCCATGAACGGCAGCAGCAGGATCATCGCCAGCCCGAGCACGATGATCTTGGGCACCGCCACAAGCGTCTGCTCCTGGATCTGCGTCAGCGCCTGGATCAGCGAGATCACGACGCCCACCGCCAGCGCGATCAGCATCAGCGGGCTCGCCACCTTCAGGAAGGTGAAGATGCCGTCGCGGGCGACGTCGAGAACTTCCGGGCCTGTCACGCTTGCTGTTCCAATTCCTGTTCGATCAAGGCCGCAACCGGCCCCCTCTTCCCACCAGGGGAGAGGGCTGGGGTGAGGCCTTCGCGCGCCTGGCGCCCGGCCGCCCAAACCCGTCATCCGGCCCTTCGGGCCACCTTCTCCCCGTGCCGGGGCGAAGGGCGCGCCCGGCGCCGCAGCCGCAACCGGCCCCCTCTCCCCACCAGGGGAGAGGGCTGGGGTGAGGGTCTTCGCAACCCTCCTCGGCCAAAAACTAGATCTGCATCCGCATGATTTCCTCGTAAGCCGCGATCACGCGGTCGCGCACCGCCACGAGGGTCTCCAGCGCGGTTTCGGTTTCGGCCACGGCCGTCACCACGTCCACCATGTCGGCCTTGCCCATCGCGGCCTTGCTGGCCTGCTGGTCGGCCTGCTTGCCGGCGTCCGCCACCGTCTGCAGCACGTTGCCGAGCGCCTCCGCGAAGCTGGGGCCGCCGCCGCCGGCTCCGCCCACGCCCGGCATCGCGCGTCCGGCGGTCGGGTTGGCGAGGCGCTGGGTCGCCGCATAGGCGCCGGCCGCGATTGTTGGGCTGGCCATGGTGGGCGTCTCCGTGGAAGGTCGGGCGGGTGGGTGTCAGGCGCGGCTAGATGCGGAGGATGTCGAGCGTCTTGGCGAGCATGCGGCGCGTGCTGCTGATCACGTTGAGGTTGGCCTCGTAGCTTCGCTGCGCCTCCCGCATGTCCATCTGCTCCACCAGCGGATTGACGTTGGGATATTTCACGTCGCCGTTGCGGTCGGCGGCCGGATGCCCCGGCTCGTGCCGCATCTCGAAGGGCTTCTGGTCCTTGCGCACGCGCCCCATCGTCACCGTCTGGGCTTCGAGCTCGCGCTCGAATTTGTGGTCCATGGTGGGGATCTTGCGCCGGTAGGGATCGCCGCCGGGCTTCAGCGCGGTGGAATCCGCGTTGGCGATATTCTCCGAGATGATCCGGATGCGGCCAGCCTGGGCCTTGAGGCCCGACGCCGCGATGGAAAGCGAGCGGAGGAAATCCATGATCCGTCAGCCTCTCTTGCCGATGGCGATCTTGAGAAGCGACAGGCTCTTGGAATAGAGGCTCGCGACGGCCTGGTAGTCCATCTGCGTGTCGGCGAGCTTGGTCATCTCGTCTTCCAACGTCACCGAATTGCCGGAAGGACGCGTCTCGAACTTCTGGCCGGCCTTGCCGCCGGGCGCGCCCGGGCCGCCGCCCGTCGTGATGTGCCCCGCCGACGTCGCCTCGAGCTGGATGCCGCCCGCCTGCCCGGGCGCCGACAGCGCCTGGAGATCGCGAGGCCGGAAGTTCGGCGTATCCGCGTTGGCGACGTTCTCGGCCAACAGCTTCTGGCGCGTCTGCAGCCACTGCATCCGCGTCTTCAGCTGGTCGACAAGGGGAAGTCCCATTCCGCTCATGGCGGGTCTCCGCGGCAGGTGGGCAAAAAATGCCGCCCCCATGGTTAACGTCGAGTAAACGAACTGTAGTGGAGCAGGCGTGTTGGGGGCTTGACGCATGCTGTTGAACGACGGCGTGCTATGTTCAACTCGCGGGTGGGGACCTTGCGGGCCAGTCGGGGAGTGTTTCAGCGTTGCAATCGATCTTTGGAGTGACCTTGCCGACGCCGGCCGTTTGGGCGGTCGCGTTCGTCGTCATCTTCATCCTTCTGGCCCTGTTCGCATTGCTGCTGCGCCGTCTGGCCGGCGCCAGGCTCAACATGGCCGGGGGCATGTCCCGCAACCGGCAGCCGCGCCTGGGCGTGGTGGACGCCTATGACCTCGACCGGCAGAGGCAGCTCGTCATCGTCCGCCGCGACAATGTCGAGCACCTGCTGATGATCGGCGGTCCGAACGACCTCGTGGTCGAGCAGACCATCGTGCGCGCCGGACTGAGCGCCCGCGAATACGCCGAGCAGCTGCAGCAGCGGCCCGAGGTCGCGCGCCCGGACGCGCCCCGCACCGAACCCGCCGCCGAAGCGCCCCCACGCGCCGAGCCGCCGCGGGCCGAAAACCTGCGCCCCGAAGCGCCCGCCGCCGCCGACCTGCGCGCCGAGACCCGGCCGGAGGCGCCGCGCCTGGATGCTCAGCGGCAAGAGCAGCAGCGGCATGAGCCTGCGCGGCAAGAATCCGCCCGGCAAGAGCCGCCGCGCTTCGAGCCCCCGCGCGCCGAGCCCCCGCGCCCGAACGGCTACCGGCCCGAGGCGCCCGTTTCTCCCGCGGTCGCGCCCGTGCCGCCCACCGCCGCCATGCCGCCGCGCCTGCCTGTCGACACGCCGCGCAACGTTCCGCCGCCTCCCCCGCCGCGCCGTCCCGACGTGATCCGCCCCGAGCCCGATCTCGGCGCCGAGCCGCTGCTGCGCGCCGAAGCGCGCCCGGAGCCGCCCCGCGCGGCCCGTCCGGAGCCGATGCCGCCCATGCGCCCGCAGCAGGCGCCGCCTCCGCCCCAGTTCCGTCCCGAGCCGGCGATGCGGCAAGACCCGCCCATGCGGCAAGACCCACCCATGCGGCAGGACATGCCCATGCGGCAGGATCCCCCGATGCGGCAAGACCCGCCGATGCGCCCGGAGCCCTCGCTCCGCCCGGAGCCTCGGAACGCGCCTGACTTCCGTCCGGTCGACGCACGACCCGCGGCCGAACCGCGGCCGAACGCTGGGCCCGGTCAGGATACGGGGGCGGCCGCTCCGGCCAGCCAGGCCGCCAGCGCGGCGGCCGCCCAGGCCGAGTTGTCCGACATGGCCCGCAAGCTCGAGGCGGCGCTGAAGCGCCCCTTCGCGGCGCCCGCCGACGCCCCGCGCCCTCCGCAGCCCGCCGCACCGCCTCCGCCCGCGGCCCCTTCGGCGCCCGAGCGGACTTCGCCGCCGGAGCGGTCTTCGCCGCCGGAGCGGTCTCTGCCGCCGGAGCAAAGCCGCCCGGTCCCGCCGCCCGCCCCCGAGCCGGCTGTCCAGGCCACTCCGCCTGCGCCTCCGCGTCCCGCCGAGCCCGCCATCCCGCCCGCTCAGGCCTTCACGCCCCCGCCCCAACCCCGGCCGGAACGACCCGCCGAGCCCGCGCCCCGCGTCGAGCCGCAGCCGCAGCCACAGCCGCCGGCTTTCACCGTCCCGACGCCGCCTGCGCCCACGCCGGCCGCCCCGCCGCCGGCCGCTCCGCAAGCCGCCGCTCCGCCGCCGACCCCGGCTCCAGCCGCACCGGCGCCGGCCCCCAACCCGGCCGCGGCGGCCCAACGCCCCGCCCCGCGCCCGACGGACCTTGTCGACTTCGACTCCCTCGAAGCCGAGATGTCCCGCCTCCTCGGCCGCGACGTCAGCCCCAAGGGCTGACGCCAAGCCGCCCGCCGCCGTTCCGGCGGCGCGCAGCGGGCGGGTTCCAGCCTTTGTGCGAAACGTCGGGCCACCCTCCCGTCATTGCGAGCGACAGCGAAGCAATCCAGCCTAAAGACCCGGCCATTAGGCTGGATTGCTTCGCCTCCGGCTCGCAATGACGGCGAGGCGTTGAGACGGTCGGGCCACCCCCCGTCAATTCCTCGGTGGGGCGCAGCTGGCGGGTCTAGCCTTCGTGCGAACCGCCGGCGCCACCCTCCCGTCATTGCGAGGGACAGCGAAGCAATCCAGTCTAACGCCAGCCCATTAGGCTGGATTGCTTCGCCTCCGGCTCGCAATGACGGCGAGGCGTTGAGACGGTCGGGCCACCCCCCGTCAATTCCTCGGTGGGACGCAGCTGGCGGGTCTAGCCTTGGTGCGAAACGCCGGCGCCACCCTCCCGTCATTGCGAGCGACAGCGAAGCAATCCAGCCTAACGCCAAACCCTTGGGCTGGATTGCTGCGCCTCCGGCTCGCAATGACGGCGAGGCGCTCGACCGGAGTGGTTCATCCTCCGCCCCTGAACGGTGCTGCTTCCGCGAAGCCGGGCCACCCTCCCCGTCATCCCCGGCGGCGCGCAGCGCCGGGAAGGGGATCCAGGGGTGAGCGCCTTTGCTCTGGATCCCCTTCCCGACCTGCTCCGCAGGTCGCCGGGGATGACGGCGAGACGGGCTTATCCTTCGTGCAAACCTCGGGACACCCTCCCGTCAATGCGAGCGACAGCGAAGCATCCCGTCTAAGACCCGGCCATTAGGCTGGATTGCTTCGCCTCCGGCTCGCAATGACGGCGAGGCGCACCACGGAGGGGCCCCAGACTTCCAGGGCCAGAAGCCGCACACTCGGTTCTCCACAGCCCACGCTTGCCTGCGACAGCTCCGCGGGTGCCCCCCGCACTGCGGATCTCCTAGGGTCGCAAGATGGCACGAGGGATTCGCTTCCGCATGATGCGCGGCCCGCTCGCCGCGATGCTGGTCGCGGCGGGCGTGCTCGTGGCCGGGGCCGCCGCCGCGCAGACGCTGTCGCTGGATCTCGGCGCCGGGCAGAGCGTCAACGAGCGGGCGCTGCAGCTCGTGTTCCTGGTCACGCTGCTGTCGCTGGCGCCCGCCGCCGTCGTGATGGTGACGTCCTTCACCCGCATCGTCGTCGTGCTGTCGCTGCTGCGCTCGGCGATCGGCGCGCCGACGGCCCCGCCCAACGCCGTGATCGTCAGCCTGGCGCTGTTCCTGACCGCCTTCGTGATGGCCCCGACGCTGCGCACCGTCTACGACACCGCCGTCACGCCCCTGCTCGCCAACCAGATCCAGGCCCAGCAGGCCTTCGACCGCGGCGCGCAGCCGATCCGCACCTTCATGCTCAAGCACGTCCGCGAAAAGGACCTCGAGCTCTTCATCAACCTCTCGCGCGAGGCGCGGCCGGCCACGCCCGAGGCGACGCCGCTCACCACGCTGATCCCGGCCTTCATGATCTCCGAGCTCCGACGGGCCTTCGAGATCGGCTTCCTGTTGTTCATCCCGTTTCTGATCATCGACCTCGTGGTCGCGTCGATCCTGATGTCGATGGGCATGATGATGCTGCCGCCCGTCACGGTGGCGCTGCCGTTCAAGCTGATCTTCTTCGTGCTGGTGGACGGCTGGAGCCTGGTGGCCGGCAGCCTGGTGCAGAGCTACGGCAGCTGAGCGCGGGCGCTCGCGCCGGACGACCACGGAGCGTCAGGCCTTGCCGTCGCCCGTCTTGTTCTCGGCCTTCTTGCCTTCGCCGGGCTCGGTCTTGCCGGGTTCGGTCGCGCCGGCCTGCGGCGGCACGGCCGGGGGCGGCGGCGCGGGGTCGCCGGGCTTCGGCTTGCGCGCCGCGCGCGGCGGCAGCGCGGGGGTCTCGGGATAGCGCTTGCGGTATTCGCTCAGGAACTCCGACAGCGTGTCGGCGCTCGCGACCGAGCGCGCCACGTCGCGGTATTCGCCCGACCGCATGCCGCTCGGCGACGTCACGATGCTGAAGCTCTTGGCGTCGGCGCTGTCGGCCATCTTGGTGGAGAACTTGGCGCGGAGTCGCTCCAGCGCCAGCCCCTCGTCGCCCAGCCCATACGCGATGGCGGCCCGCATGACGTCGGCCCGCATGCCGTCGGTCAGCGGGGTCGCGCCCTGCCACCGGTCGCCGACCATGCGCTCGAACACTTCGCCGGCCTCGCGCCAGCGCCGGCCCTGCCACAGGATGTCGGCGCGCAGGCGCTCCACGTCCGGCCCGGTTTCGGGGTCGATGATCTCCAGCGCCAGGTCGGTGCGCGACAGGTCGGACAGCGCGCGCGCCTCCAGCAGCGTGCGGCCGCGCTTCATCTCCTGCGGCAGCTCGGCCAGCCGGCTCTCGGTGAGCGCCCGGTAGGCCTTCGCGGGCTGGCGGTTCATCAGGTAGAGCACGGCCAGCCGCGACGCGATGGCGGCCTTGGCGGCGCCGTTCAGGCGGTTGTCGACCTGGTACTGCATCAGGTCGGTGGCCTCGCCCAGGAGGTCGAGCGCCACGAGCCGCTCGGCCAGCCGGCGGATCATCTCGTCGCCGCGCCTTCCGGGCGGGGTGAATTCCTTGAAGTCGAAATACAGCGCCAGCGCGTCGAGGCGCGGGATCGTGTCGGCCTTGCCCTCGAGGAACAGCGCTTCAAACCGGGTCGCCGCCTCGTCGTAGAGCGAGCGCGTGACCTCGTGGTCGGGGTAGAGGAGGCTCGCCTGGCGGGCGACCTGGAACGCGTTGCGCCAGCGCTCCTCCTCGGCGTAGAGACGGCCGAGCGTCGCCAGGGTCCTGATCTCGATGTCGTCGCCGCGCCACGCCACCGAGAGCACCTCGAGCGCCGGCACGGCCGCCTTGCGGTCGAGCGTGTGGTCCTTCAGGCCGAGCACGATGCCGTAGAGCCGCGCCGCCGCCTCCACGGGCCGCACCGCCGTCTTGGCGAGCTTCTCGTAGGCGTTCTGCGCCTCCTCGACGCGTCCCACGCCCTCCGCCACCCGGGCCGCCACCAGCAGGGCGTAGTCCCGGTCCGCCTTGGTTCCGGCGTGGCCCTGCACCTGGTCCAGCAGCCGCTGCGCCAGGCTGAAGTCCCGCCCCTCCAGCGCCGCCTCCGCGAACGCCGGGAGCATCATGGCCTGGAGGTCGTCCGGGTAGGCGGCGAGCACGGGCGCGGCGCGGCGGTAGCCCGCGAGCGCCTGCGGCCAGCGGCGCTGCTGCGCGTCCGCGTAGGCGCGCCACAGGAGCGCCTCGGGCTCGTTCGCGAGCGCGTCGGTGGACAGGAGGCGCACGCCCTCCGAGGCGCGACCCGCCATCACCTGCGCGGCCGCCAGGAGCACCTGCGTGGACTTGTCCACGCCCACGTCCGGGCTGTCCGCGACCGCGACCTCGATCGTGCCCACGGCCTCCTGGGCGAGCCCGGCCGCGAGCTCGAAGCGCGCGAGGTTCAGGCGCGCGTCCGCGCGCGAGGAGCGCGGCGCGTCGGCGGCCGCCCGCTCCAGCGCCCGGCGGTGATCGCGCACCGCGCCGGCGCGGCCCTGCGCCCACGCCTCCTTGTCCACGGCCAGGCGCGGGCCCTCGGCGCCCTCGCGCGCCGGCAGGGGCAGCTCCGGCAGCGCGGACACCACGAGCCCGCCGTCGCGCGTGATGCTCACGTCATCCACGCCCGCGCGCACGGCCACGTCGTCCGAGCTCGGGATCACGACCACGCCCTGCGCGCTCGGGAGCACGCGGAAGTCCACGAACCCCTGCGCCTTCACGACCCCGCGCGCGCCGCGGCGCCCGGCCACGATCGCGAGCTTGTCGCCCGCCTCCGGGTCCTCGACCCAGTGCACGGACGCGACGTCCGGGTAGGCCGCGCGCACCACCGTGCGGCCGTCCGGCGCGGCCCCGCGCGTGAACGCCACCTGCCCGCTCTGGGCCACGAGCTCGTCCCCGATCGTGACCACCCACTCGCGCTCGGTCGCGGCCGCGCGCACCAGCGCGGGCTTGCTCAGCGACAGGCGCAGGATCGAGAGCCGGCCCACGCGCCGCACGTCCGCCTTGGTGATCAGCCCGGGCGCGACCATCCCGATCTGCGACGGCTCGAACGGCGCTTCGGTTTCGGCCGCGATCCAGACCACGCCGGCGCGGTCGAACACCGCGAGGCCGACGGCGGGCGAGATCGGCAGGTTGAGCCGCACCGAGCCGCGCTCGGCCGACACGCCGACCTTGATCTCTGCATATTGCGCCGGAGTGGCGCTGAGGCCCCGGTCCTCGGCGTCTGCCGCGCGCGGGAAGGCCGGGATCGGCGCCGTGACGGCGTTGAAGGGCGTCGGCGCCGGAACGGCCGCGGCCTCGGCCGGCTTCGCGCCTGCCTCACCCTTCGGGGCGGCTTCCGGGCTCGGCGGGTTCTTGCCGCCGGCCGTCTTGGCGGGCGGCTTGGGCGGCGCGAGATCGAGGACGTAGTTGTCGTCCTCGCGAAAGCCGCGCACATCCACGCCGGGCGCGGTGGTGAGCCCGATCTTGAGCTGGCCGTCGGCGGTCTCGACCTGCACGTCCTTGATCAGGCTCGGCAGCGCCGCCTTCAGGCGCGCGGCGTCGAGGCGCAGATTGGCGAGGAACGCCAGGTCGACCCTGTCCTGGTCCTTGGACAGGTCCACGGGCGCGAACACCGGCAGCTCGAAAACGAGGCGCGAGAAGGTGGGCGTCGTCCCGACCCGGAAGGTGAGGTCCTTGACCTCCTCGCTGGCCTTCTTGCGCACCAGCTTGCGGGCAAGGTCCTCGGCCTCCTTGGCGCGGCGGCTGAGATCCTCGATCACCTCGCGCGGCAGGCTCGGCGGCAGGCCCTTCCAATTGTCGGGCAGGAAATCCAGGAACAGCTTGTCGCCGGCTTCCATCAGATTGGCGCGCAGCGGCTTTTGCAGCGCCATGCGGACCGTCTTGTTGTCCGGATCGAGCCTCACGGCGGAGATGTAGCTCGGCAACTCGGAGGTCAGCTTCTCGACCGAGAAATCCACCGGCCGATCAAACGTCACCAGCATGACGCCGTTCACGGACTTCACCGTGGCCTTGGGCAGGTCCTCGAAGCTGAACACGGCCCGCCCGTAGCCGTTCATCTCCATGGCCCGGAGGGTGGACTTGGCCGCAAACGCCGAGCCGCCGTCGAACAGCAGCGCGGCTGCGACGCACAGGCCCACGATCGCGCGGCTCGCCGGCCGCACGCCCGCATCGGATCCTCTCCAACGGCGCAAGGACATCCCGTCTCGACTTGGATCGACGCCGCCCAAAAACGCCGGGCGACCGGCAAAACCTATGGTGAAAGGGCTAACGGGCGATTACCGCGACGTGTAAAAGGGCCGCCGCCCTTAACGGTTGAGCCGCCGGCGGGGCCGCCCAGAGGTCAGTTCCGGCGCGGCTCGATCGCCGGCAATTCGCCGGCCGGCAGCGCCGCATCGCGTCCCGGTGGCATGGGCGCGGCGGCCCGCAGGCTCGGGCGCGCGAGCTCCACGGTCAGCTTCTCGGCGGCCTCGGGCGACATGGCGGCCAGCACCTCGGACATCTTGCGCGGGTTCATGGCGTTCACCACCGGCACGAGCACCTGCAGGCTCAGCCGGTCGAACACCTTGGCGGCGTCCTTGGGCTTCATGGCCTCGTACATGGTCACGAGGTTTTTCAGGCCGGCCGCCGCCGTCGGCGGTTTCGCGGGCGCGCCCGGCTCGGCGGGAGCAGCGCCGGGCTGGGCCCCGTCTTCGGACGCCGCGCCCTTGCCCTCCAGCTCCTTCAGTTCGTTGATGCGCGCCTCGATCTTCTTGTCGGCCGCCTTCAGCAGGTTTTCGCGCGTATCGAGTTCGCGCTGGCGATCGTCCAGCTGCTCGCGGCGCTCCCCGAGGCGCTGCAGCAGCGACTTCTCGGCCGGCGACAGCGGAACCGGCTGGTCCAGGTCCACGGCGCCCGCCTTCGGGGCGGCAGCGGGATCGGCCTTGTCGGTCTTGTCGGCCTTCTCGGCTTTTTCGTCCTTTTTCTTGGCCGGAGCCGTGGACCCGGTCGTCTCGGGATCCTTGAGCGGGTTGCGCAAGCTCGCCACCGCGGCGGTGCTCGCCTGGGCGAGCGGCGACGGCCCCGGAACCTGGGTCGAAGCGTCGATCATCTTGATCAGCAGCAGCGCGGCCGCCGCGCCGGCCACGGCCGGCAGCAGCCTCAGCCTGAGGTCAGAAGCCTTCCGCCGGCGAGTCGCCAGGGAGACGAACGGGCCCATCAGGCGGCCTGCCCGTTGACGCGGCGATGCGCGCGCTCTGCGAACGCTTCAGCGGCCGCGAGCGTGGCGGCGAGCCGGTTCTGGGCGGCCCCCACAGGGTTGTTGGCCGCCGCCGCCGCGACGGGAGCCGGCGCCGGCGCCACCGAGGTCGAACCCTGCCGCGCCACCGTTTCGCGCTCGGCCACGCCCGCCCCGAGACCGTTGCGGGCGCTTTCGACGATGCGCGAGATCCTGGCGATCACGTCGTCGCCGGAGCGGATCTGGCCCGCAAGGTCGGCCGATTGCTGCTCGGCCACGCGCAGATGGTCCGCGATGGTCTTGTCGCACTCGTCCACAACCGAGCGCAGGCCCGCCACGGCGCGCTCGGCGTTCTCGGTCGCGAGCATCAGGTCCATGATGGTGCGCCGCATCGCGCCCTCGTCGGCCTTGAAGGAGCGCAGGCGCCGGTCGAGCATGATGCAATAGGAGATCGTCGCCGCCAGAAGCACGCAGACGAGAAGCTCGATGAGGACGCCGATCATCACTTGTCCTTGGGGCCGGATGCGCTCGCCTCGTAGGCGGTAAACGTCGTCTTGGATTTTTTCAGGGGCTTCATCACCCGGATGGCGATCTTCTCGCCCACCCGCCCCATGCGGCCTTCGGTCAGGAACACGTCGCCGCATTTCAGCTTCACGGGCGCTTCCGGGCCCATGTCGAACATCAGCGTGTCGCCGACGCGCAGTTCCAGCATGCGCCGCAGCGGCAGCTGGGTTTCATAGAGGATCGCCTCCACGTCGCTGCGGGCCTGCCAGATCTCGGTCGCGAGGTGATCCTCCCAGATCGGGTCGCGGCCGAACTTCTCGCCCATGAAGCTCTGCAGCAGGAGCTCGCGGATGGGTTCGATGGTGGCGTAGGGCAGCAGGATCTCGACCGCGCCGCCGCGGCCTTCCATGTCGATGCGCAGCTCGATCAGGATGGCGGCGTTGGCCGGGCGCGAGATCGACGCGAAGCGCGGGTTCGTCTCGATGCGGTCGATGTTGAAATGCACCGGCGACAGCGGCCGGAAGGCATGCTCGGTGTCGCTGAGCACGATGTCGAGCATGCGGCGGACGAGGCTGGTCTCGATGGTGGAGTATGGCCGGCCGTCCAGCCGCGCCGCCGTGGTGGCGCGCCGGCCGCCCAGCAGCACGTCGATCACCGAATAGGCCAGCGTCGAATCGACCGTGATCAGGCCGAAATTGTCCCACTCCTCGGCCCGGAACACGGCCAGGATGGTCGGCAGCGGGATGGAGTTGATGTAGTCGCCGAAACGCACCGAGGTGATGTCGGAGAGCGAGACCTCGACGTTGTCGGAGAAGAAGTTGCGCAGGCTCGTCGTCAGCAACCGCACGAGGCGGTCAAAGACGATTTCGAGCATCGGCAGGCGCTCGTAGGACACCATCGCCGAATCGACGATGGCCCGGATGCCGGACCGCGCGCTCGCGCTGGCGTCCTCGCTGCTGAAGCCGAGGAGGTTGTCGATCTCGTCCTGGTTGAGGAGGCGGTCAATGCCGGTGTCCGGCACGTTGGCGGTCGCGGCCGCCTCGATCATGGCTGTCCATTCGGCCGCAATCGCGTCCGCGTCGCCTCCGCCTGTGAGCTCCTCGTCAGCCATGCGCGGGGCCGTTCACTGGATCAGCATTTCTTTGAACAGGATCGCCTCGACCTTGGACGGGTAGATGGCGATGTTGATGCGGCGCAGCAGCTCTTCCTTCAGCCGGTACACGCCGGCCGAGCCCTCGAGGTCGGACGGCCGCAGCTCGCGCGTATAGACCTGGAAGGTGTCCTCGATGCGCGGCAGCAGCGGCGTCACCTCGGTGACGAGCTTGGGGTCGGACACTTCCAGCGCAATCTTCATCTTCAGGAAGCGCGGACGCTCGCCGGTCTGCTGGGTGTTCTGCCCGCCCAGATTGACGATGAGCTCCTTCATGTCGACGAAGGCGGCCTTCTTGACCACCGCGGCGGCCTGGCTTTCGCCATGCTCGCCAGCCTCCGCCTGCGCGGCGGCCTGCTTCTTCTTCCACCACCAGAAACCGCCGCCGCCGGCGCCGCCCAGCAGCAGCGCCGCCGCCGCGACGATGATGATCAGCTTCTTGCGGCCGCCTCCGACCGCGATCTCGCTGGCTTCGGCCGGAGCCTGGGCTGCGGCGGGTTCTTCCGTAGCCCCCTTTTTCGGCTTCTTGGCCATGGTCGAACGATCCCTCACACGCGCGGCGATGCCTGCAACCCAGACCTTCGCCTCGGCACGGTTAATGAAGGTTTAAATCCGCGGCCAAACCGGCAGTTTCTGCCGGGTCGTTCGCGCCGAGGCGCCAGCCCTTGCCGGTCGGAACGGCAGGCCAGAGCGGCCTAACTCATTGCAATAACGACATTTCTGTTCGGAGCGGCTTGTTGGCACGCAGGTTGCGAACCTTCTCGTTGCGGCAGTCGGCGCTGGGGAGCGTCGCGGCGGTCGCGGGACAAGGGAGCGGAGGTCGCAAGGCCGCCGCAGCGGGGACTGGAAGGTCGCCGCCCAACGGGAGATCATCCGGTGGAGAACGCGCTTCTCATCGGCTTGTCGCGTCAGGTTGCCCTGGCGCGCGAACTGGACGTCATCGCCAACAACGTGGCGAATATCGGCACGACGGGCTTCAAGGCGCGTTCGCTTCGGTTCGAGGAATACCTCATGCCGAAGGCGAGCGGCGACAGCTTCCCGCGTCCCGACAAGCGCATGTCCTATGTGCAGGACCGCGAAACCGTTCTCGACCTTTCCGGCGGCCCCGTGGAGCGCACCGGCAACCCGCTCGACGTCGTCGTGAACGGCGACGGCATGCTGGCCGTGCAGACGCCCAAGGGCGAGCGCTACACCCGCAACGGCGCGCTGCAGATCAACGCCCAGGGCAATCTTGTGACCAGCGACGGATACCCGGTGCTGGGCGAGAGCGGCCCCATCGCGTTCACCGGAACCGAGAAATTCATCGCCATCGGGGCCGACGGCACGGTTTCGGCCGAGGACGGCGCGCGCGGCAAGATCAAGATGGTCGGCGTGAAGGACCCGCGCTCGCTCACCAACGAGGGCGGCAACGTCTTCGCGGCCAGCACGGCGCTGCAGCCGGCCGACAAGACGGTGCGGCTGGAATCCGGCGCGCTGGAGCGCTCCAACGTGAAGCCCGTGATCGAGATGAGCCGCCTCATCGAGGTCAACCGCTCCTACGCCACCGTGTCGGCGATGCTTCAGCGCAACGACGACATGCGCCGCTCGGCGATCGAAAAACTCGCCGCAATCCCGTCCTGAGGAGCCTGAACCATGCGCGCCCTTTATACCGCCGCGACCGGAATGGCCGCCCAGGAGCTGAACGTCCAGGTCATCTCCAACAACATCGCCAACCTGCGGACCACCGGCTTCAAGCGCCAGCGGATCCAGTTCCAGGACCTGCTCTACGAAAACCTGCGCCGCGCCGGCGCGTCCACGTCCGACCAGAACACCATGGTGCCCTCGGGCGTCGCGATCGGCTCGGGCGTCAAGACGGTGTCGACCGCCCGCGTGATGGGCCAGGGCACGATCACCACCACCGAGAACGAGAACGACGTCGCGATCCGCGGCGAGGGCTTCCTGCAGGTGACGATGCCGGACGGCCGCACGGGCTACACCCGCGACGGCTCGCTGGAGCGCGACCCGACGGGCCAGCTCGTGACGCATGACGGCTACGTGGTGTCGCCCGCCATCACGGTGCCGAGCACCGCGACCTCGGTGACCATCAGCGCCGACGGCCGCGTGCAGGCCAGCCTGCCGGGCCAGACCGCGCCGCAGCTGCTGGGACAGCTTCAGCTGGCGCGCTTCGTCAACAAGGCGGGCCTGGAATCCATCGGCGACAACCTCTTCGTCGAGACGGCCGCCTCCGGGCCGGCCACCTCCGGCAACCCCGGCAGCGAGGGCTTCGGCAACCTGCAGCAGGGCTACCTGGAAGAAGCCAACGTCAACGCCGTGACGGAAATCTCCTCGCTCATCGCGGCGCAGCGCGCCTACGAGATGAACGCCAAGGTGATCACCGCCACGGACCAGATGCTGCAGTCCACCACCCAGATGTTCAGGGGCTGAGCCATGGCGACCATGACCCTTCTGCGCGCCGCCGGGCTCGCCGGCCTCGCCTTCGCGGCCGCCCTCGACGCCCCCGCGCCCGCTTTTGCGCAGGCCGGCGCAACGCAAGCCGCCACGGCGCAAGCCGCCACGATGCGCCCGGCGCTTCGCCGCGACGTGACGGTGAGCGGCGAGGTGATCACGCTCGGCGACCTGATCGAGAATGTCGGCCCCGTGGGCGTCACGGCGGCCTTCCGGGCGCCAGCGCTCGGCCGCGCCGGCACCATCCAGGCGAGCCGCATCGTCGAGGCGGCGCGCGCCGCCGGCGTCGTGGTGGACGCCGGCGCCCTCGCCCAGGTGGTGGTGAGCCGCGCCTCGCGCCGGGTCGGCAAGAGCGAGATCGAGAGCGCGATCGCGCTGGCGCTAACCGAGCGCTACGGCCTCGACCGGCCGGACGTCACGGTCGGGCTGGAAGGCGGCGAGCAGGCGCTGCACATCGAGCCCGAGGCGACCGGGGCCCTGCGCATCGCCGAGCTCGCCTTTGATCCGCGCTCGCGGCGCGTCGATGCGTTGATCACGGCGTCGGGCAGCCGCTCGCTGACGCTGAAGCCCCTGCGGGTGATCGGCCAGACGGTCGAGATGGTGTCGGTGCCGATCCTGCAGCGCCCGGTCGTGCGCGGCGAGGCCGTGACGGCCGCCGACGTGGTGGTGGAGCGCCGTCCGCGCGCCGACTACCCGACGGGCGGCTTCGTCGACCCGGCCGCGCTGGTGGGGCGCATCGCCAAGGCGCCCATTGGCGCCGGCGCGGCGCTGCGCGACGCCGACGTGATCAAGCAGGAGATCGTCGACAAGAACGGCTTCGTCACCGTGCTTTACGAGACGCCCGGCGTGCAGCTCGCCATGCGCGGCAAGGCCATGGAGGCCGGCGGCATGGGCGATTCGATCCTGGTCCAGAACCCGCAATCCAAGCGCACCCTGCAGGCCGTCGTGACCGGCGCGGGCGTCGTGAAGGTCATCATGGCCGTGCCCGGACGCATGGCCGACGCCGGCTCCGCCCCGGCCATCCGTTGAACATGAACCCGCAAGGCTCCGCCATGACCGTTGTTTCGCGTTCTTCCCGCGCTTCCTGCCGCCTCCTGGCCGCCCTGCTGGCCGCAAGCGCCCTCGCGGGCTGCGGCTCGGTCGACCGGCTCTCCAATGTCGGCAAGGCCCCCACCCTCTCGGCCATCGAGGACCCCACCGCCCAGGCCGGCTACAAGCCCGTGCAGATGCCGATGCCCAAGCCCGAGCCGGTGAGCTACGCGCCGAACTCGCTCTGGCGCCAGGGCGCGCGCGGCTTCTTCAAGGACCAGCGCGCCCGCCAGATCGGCGACATCCTCACCGTGAAGGTGAAGGTCACCGACAAGGCCAACATCGACAACGCCACCAAGCGCTCGCGCTCCAACGCCGACAACCTGGCCCTGCCCAACCTGTTCGGCGCCGAGAACAACCTCGGCAAGGTCTTCGACGAGAAGACCGACCCGAAGGCGCTGGTGGACGCCTCCTCCACTTCCTCCAGCGCCGGCCAGGGCTCGGTGAAGCGCTCCGAGGAGCTCGTCACCAACGTGGCCGCGGTGGTCACGCAGCTGCTGCCCAACGGCAACCTCGTGATCGAGGGCAAGCAGGAGATCCGCGTCAATTTCGAGGTGCGCGAGCTGATCGTCGCCGGCGTGATCCGGCCGGAAGATATCGACAGCGACAACACCATCGACTCAAACAAGATCGCGCAGGCCCGCATCGCGTATGGCGGCCGCGGCCAGATCACCGACGTGCAGCAGCCGCGCTACGGCCAGCAGGTGATGGACATCCTGCTGCCCTTCTGAGCCGCGCACACCCTCCCGGAGCGGCGGCACGCTCCCCAAGTCACGCCGCCGGTCCACCCGCTCCCCGCCTCCCGCGGGGAGCGCACAACGCGAAACGGCGCCACTTTTAACGGGGGCGCCGTTTCGAGATCCCGACCCGCGGAACGGAGGATCAATCGTCGCGGTAGACGCGCTCGTTGCGTTCGTGGCGCTCCTGCGCCTCGATCGACAGCGTCGCGATGGGCCGCGCCTCGAGGCGCTTCAGCGAGATCGGCTCGCCGGTCTCCTCGCAGTAGCCGTAGGAGCCGTCCTCGATGCGCGACAGCGCGGCGTCGATCTTGGCGATCAGCTTGCGTTGCCGGTCACGCGCCCGGAGCTCGATGGCGCGGTCCGTCTCGGACGAGGCGCGGTCGGCGAGGTCCGGGTGATTCTCGCTCTCGTTCTGCAGCGCCGCCAGTGTTTCCCGGCTTTCACGCAGAATCTCGTCCTTCCAGGCGTTCAGCTTGCGGCGGAAGTACTCCTTCTGCCGTTCGTTCATGAAGGGCTCGTCATCGGTCGGCCGATATGCGGCCTCCAGAGTCATGGTAGCCATCGTACCCTTTCAGCTTCCGCAGCCTGTCCGACTTTCGTCGCGGCCTCCCCCGCGGGTGCGCCGCCTCTATATACGCCATGCAATATCCGGGCAATCGCGAAGAAAGCCCCAAAACGCCTGAAAACAACGGGTATTCGCAGCAATATCGCAACCGCGCACGCAAGTTTGACCAGCAATAGCCGGTGTGCGGGTCAAGCTTGACCGACGTCAAGTCGCCGAATCCCGCTTCGGCGCGTTTGGCGCCCGGGTGCGGGCGGCTTCAGAACTGGAAATAGATGAACTCGTAGTTGGCGTCGTCGCCGATCTTCAGCAGCACGGCGACGAACAGGAGCGCCAGCGCGAACGCGACCCAGCGGCGCGGCTGCATGCGCTGCGCCAGCGTCCAGGCCGTCGGCCCCACCATGGCGAAAACGGCAGCGAGCGCGATCGCCCGCCACTTGAAGCCCCAACCCACGGGGGCGAAGCCAAACAGCGCCGCGAAGATGCGCCGCGCGGCCGCGAAGCTCTCGGCCCGGAACAGCACCCAGGTCAGCGCCACGAACGCGAAGGTCAGCGCCCAGCCCAGCACGGCCGGCATGCGCAACCCGGCGCGCCGCCACAGCAGCGCGGCCGCCTGCCCCAGGCCATGCGCCAGCCCCCAGGCCAAGAAGGTGAAGCCCGCCCCGTGCCAGAGCCCGCCGAGCCCCATGGTGGCGACGAGCGCCAGCACCTGCCGGGAGAGCCCATGCCGGTTGCCGCCGAACGGGATGTAGAGATAGTCGCGCAGGAAGCGCGACAGCGTCATGTGCCAGCGCCGCCAGAAATCCTGCAGCGACGTCGCCCGGTAGGGGACGTCGAAGTTCTGCGGCAGCGTGATCCCGATCATCAGCGCCAGCCCGAGCGCCATGTCGGTGTAGCCCGAGAAGTCGAAATAGATCTGGAACGTGAAGGCCAGCACGCCCTGCCAGGCTTCCAGCACGGTGAGCGGGCTGCCGGCCGCCGCGGCCCGGAACACCGGCTCGGCGTATTCGGCCAGCGGATCGCCCAGAAACACCTTCTTGGCGAGGCCAAGCACCAGCAGCGCCAGCCCGCGCGCGAATGTCTCCTCCCAGCCGGGCCCGAAGGGCTTGCGGTCGAACTGGTGCATCACCTCGCTCCACCGCACCAGCGGCCCGGCGAGCACCTGCGGGAAGAACGCGATGTAGAGGCCGTAGCGGACGAGATCGAACCGCGGCGCACGCCCGGCCTTCAGGTCCGTCAGGTACATGATGTGGTGGAAGCTGAAGAAGCTGATCCCGAGCGGCAGCGCGACATCGAGCCTGGGGACGTGAAGCCCCGGCAGGTGGTTGGCGATGGCGGCGAAAAAGCCCGCATATTTGAAGACGCCGAGCACCGCGAGATTCAGCGCGATCGCGCCGACGATCAGCCAGGCCTCCCGCCGACGATCATAGAACTGCGCCACCAGCCAGTTGAGCAGCACCGACAGCACCAGCAGCGGCACGAAGCGCCAGTCCCAGTAGCCGTAGAACACGACCGAGAGCGCCAGCAGCACATGAAGCCGCGCGCCGGGCGCGAACCGCACCGCCAGCGCGTAGATCGCCAACGCCAGCGGCAGGAACCCGAGAAGGAACGGAAAGGAGTTGAACAGCATGCCCGGCCCGCACCCCGCCGTCCCGACGCCCGCTCAGGCGCCCCCGGCGGGCTGCCGCAGATGGGCTGAATCAGGAGGTTGCGTCAACCTAAGGCGGTGTTTTCGCCGGGACGGCGGCGTTCGGGGCCGGGCGTTTCCACCAAGCGTCCATGCCGCCCTCCCGTCATTGCGAGCGACAGCGAAGCAATCCAGCTGACGCCGGGCGTTACGCTGGACGCCGAGGCTGCTCCCAACCCCCTGGATTGCTTCGCTTCGCTCGCAATGACGGCGAGGCGGTTGATGGGGTCGTTTTGGGAGAGGCCGTGCCGCCCTCCCGTCATTGCGAGCGGCAGCGAAGCAATCCAGCTGGCGCCGGGCGTTACGCGAGGCGCCGCGGCTGCTCCCAACCACCTGGATTGCTTCGCTGCGCTCGGGATGACGGCGAGGCCGTGAATGGGTCGTTTGCGAGAGGCCGTGCCGCCCTCCCCTCATTGCGAGTGACAGCGAAACAATCCAGCTGACGCCGGGCGTTACGCGAGGCGCCGCGGCTGCTCCCCCCCCCTGGATTGCTTCGCTCCGCTCGCAATGACGGCGAGGCGGTGGATGGGTCGTTTGCGAGAGGCCATGCCGCCCTCCCGTCATTGCGAGCGACAGCGAAGCAATCCAGCTGACGTCGGGCGTTACGCTGGACGCTGAGGCCTAATCCCAACCCCCTGGATTGCTTCGCTGCGCTCGCAATGACGGCGAGGCGGTGGATGGTCGTTTGCTAGAGGCCGTGCCGCCCTCCCGTCATTGCGAGCGGCAGCGAAGCAATCCAGCTGACGTTGGGCGTTATGCGAGGCGCCGAGGCCTTGATCCCAACCGCCTGGATTGCTTCGCTGCGCTCGCAATGACGGCGAAGGGGCGCACCCCTTTCCCAAGGAGAGAGGGGTCGCGCGGCGATGATCCGCCTCGAAACGTCCTCAGCTCCGCCGCGCCAGCTTGGCCAGCTCCACCTCGGCCCGAAGCTCGATCTGCGCCAGCACGTCGTCCAGCCCCGGGTCATCGGTGGCGTCGCGGCGTTCGGCGAGTTGCTGTTTCAGGCCGAGGAGCTCGCCCGTGCCGATGCGGCCGTTGAGCAGCCCGGCCTTCAACTTGTCCAGCGAGGCCAGCATGTCGCGGCCGCGCTTGGCGACCTTGCGCTTGCGGGCGAGCGGGTCGTGCTCGGCCTGCAGCACCAGCAGGGCTTCGATGCCGCCGAGATTGGACGCCTGCGAGGGCCCCTGCGTGGAGCGGGCCGCCGGCGCCTCGCCGAGCGAGAAGGCGCCGCCCGCGGTCCGGCGCGGGGCGGCGGCGGGGACCTGGGCGCCGATCGGCGACTTCCCATCGATGCGCATGCGCGAACTCCATTCGACGACCCATGGTCGAGCGTCATGGTTAAGGCCGTGTTAAAAGCCCGGCAAGAGCTGCCGCATGCGGCCTTCCCCACCGGATCGTAACGGCCGGGCGCTGCCGGGCGGTTTCGGCCTTTGCTCGAATTTTCAATGCTTTGCGCCCCGCCCGCCGCTGGCACGCTTCTGGCGAAGCATGCGCCATGGTTCGCATCGTCCCTCGCCTCCTCTGCCTCGCCGCCGCGCTCGCGGCCAACTTCTCGGTCGTTCCGGCCGCGCAGGCGGCCTCGTCGCGCATCAAGGACATCGCCTCCATCGAGGGCGTGCGCCAGAACCAGCTGGTCGGCTACGGCATCGTGGTGGGCCTGAACGGCACCGGCGACACGCTGAACAACTCGCCCTTCACCAAGCAATCCGGCACCGCCATGCTGGAGCGGCTCGGCGTGAACATCCGCGGCGCGAACATGCGGACCGCCAACATGGCGGCCGTGATCGTGACCGCGAACCTGCCGCCCTTCAGCGCGCAGGGCACCCGCATCGACATCACGGTGTCGTCGCTGGGCGACGCCAAGAGCCTGCAGGGCGGCACCCTGCTGGCCACGCCGCTGCTGGGCGCGGACGGCGAGGTCTACGCGGTGGCGCAGGGCTCGGTGGCGATCTCGGGCTTCTCGGCCGAGGGCGACGCCGCCAAGATCACGCGCGGCGTGCCCACGGTGGGCCGCGTCGCCGGCGGCGCGCTGATCGAGCGCGAGATCGAGTATGCGCTAAAGGCGCAGAAGACGATCCGCCTCGCTCTGCGCAACCCGGATTTCACCACCGCGCGCCGAATGGCGGCGGCCATCAACGACTTCATGGGGGCGGACACGGCCGAGCCGGTCGACCCCTCCACGGTGACAATCCAGCCGCCGCCGAACTACCGCGGCAACATGGTGCAGCTGATCACCGAGATCGAGCAGCTGCGCGTCGACCCCGACCAGGGCGCGCGCGTGGTGATCGACGAGCGCTCCGGCATCATCGTGATGGGCAAGGACGTGCGCGTCTCCACGGTCGCGGTGGCGCAGGGCAACCTCACCGTGACGGTGACCGAGCAGCCGGCCGTGAGCCAGCCCGCGCCGCTCTCGCAGGGCCAGACCGTCGTGGTTCCCCGCACGGGCGTGTCGGTCACCACCGGCGAGGGCAACAAGCTCGCGCTCGTGAAGGAGGGCGTGACGCTGCGCGAGCTCGTGGACGGGTTGAACGCGCTCGGCATCGGCCCGCGCGACCTGATCGCGATCCTGCAGGCCATCAAGGCGTCCGGGGCCCTACAGGCCGACATCGAGGTGATGTGATGGGAATGACCGCACTCGCGCCCGCCGCCATCGGCGCATCGGCCTATGCGGCCGTGGCCAACAAGGTCGCCGACAAGGATCGCGACCCCAAGATGAACAAGACCGCCCAGGACTTCGAGGCGATGTTCCTGGAAAACGCCTTCGGGCAGATGTTCTCCGGTCTGCAGGGCGAGGGCCCGCTCGGCGGCCAGGGCGCGGGCGCGGAGATCTATCGCGGCATGCTCACGCAGGAATACGCCAAGACGGTTTCCAAGCGCGGCGGCGTCGGCATCGCCGACAGCGTCTATCGCGAGCTCATCCGCATGCAGGAGCGCGGCGGCGCGGCCGGCGGCGCGGCCCGCCACGCGCTTGCGGCCAACAAGGCGGCCGCGGCCGCCGCCACCGCTTCCGCGGCGACCGCCGCCAACCAGGACGGCGCCCGCCATGGCTTCTGAACCCAACGCGATGCGCATCGCCTCGGCGGCCGACGCCGAACGCTTCGCCGGCCAGATGATCGACGTGATGCAGACGCTGGAGCGCATCATTGGCGAGGAAACCGCGCTGCTGAAGCATTCGCGCCTGCGCGAGGCCACGACGCTGACGCAGGCCAAGACCGACGCCTCGCGCCACTATGTCCACGCCCTGGAGGCGCTGCGCGCCAATGCGGTGGCGCTGGCCCGCTGGGCCCCGGCCGCCGTGCCGAAGCTGAAATCCGTGCAGCGCAGCCTCTCGGACGCCGTGCAGATCAACATGGCGGTGATCGCCACCACGCGCTCGGTGTCGGAGAGCATCGTCCGCACCCTCGCCCAGCAGGTCGCGGCCCCGCGCACGCTCACCACCTACGGCGCCGCGGGCGCGGCCACCAAGCCGAACCGCCCTGTCGCCACGCCCCTGCTGGTGTCGCGCTCGCTGTAGGGCGCGGGTCCGCCTGCAGCCTCTCCGCCGTCATTGCGAGCCAGAGGCGAAGCAATCCAGTCTAAAGGGCTGGCGTTGGGCTGGATTGCTTCGCTGCCGCTCGCAATGACGCGAGGGCGGCATACTCTGGCGAGCATCTTCCCCGTCAAGACTCGCAATGCGCGATTTTTACCATCTTCCGATACTTTGGATTCAGTTTTGCACGTTATGGTCGCTTCATGCGGCCTAGAACCGGGCCGATCACGTCGAGAGGATTTCGACATGGACATCGGCCAGACCCCCCGGCCGGTCGCCAGCGTCGGAACGCCCGTCCGTACGGAGCCGTTGCCGACGCCTGACGCCGTGCGCACAGAATTGCCGCCCGCCTCCACGGTGGTGGCGGCCACCGAAACTCCCCCCGCCCGCCTCGACGTGTCCCGCTCGGCCGCCCGCCTGCAGGAAGCCGAAGCCGCCGCGCAGGACGCTATCAAGCGCAACCTCACGGTGGACCAGGAAACCCGCCAAGTCGTCTACAAGGCCGTGGACACCCGCTCGGGCATGACGGTGGAGCAGATCCCCGACGAGTCTCTCCTCAAGCTGCGCGCCTATGTGCGGGCGAGCGCCCAGGCCGGCGAGAACAAGCCCTCCGCCGGGACCACGGCCTGACGGGCCAAACCCGAGAGCCAGACCCGTTCCATGAGGCCGCCCCCTGGGCGGCCTTTTTCGTTGGCGCCGCAGCATGCTTACCAAGGCATGAATCCAGCTTGTAAAAAGCCCGCGAATCGCGAAACGAATACTTGGTACTATATTTTGACTGTTCATTATCGCTAATATCAGTCAACTCTATTTGTTTAATAGTTGTTATGACCCGCCGTGACATTACTTGCCTCAACAACCAGGACGGTTGGCAAGTCATCCAGAAGGAAACACAGTCATGGCCATCTCGCTCTCCGACAGCATGCGCGCTTCCCTCGTCGCCCTCACGAGCATCAACGACGACATGAGCACCTCGCAGACCCGCCTCGCGACCGGCAAGAAGATCAACACCGCTGCCGACAACGCCGCCGTGTACTTCCAGGCGAAGTCGCTGACGGACCGCGCCGCCAGCCTCGACACCAACACGGCCGCGATGGGCCTGGGCATCAAGACGATCTCGGCCGGCGCCGAGGGCCTGGCCGCCATCAAGAAGATCATGAGCGCGCAGCTCAGCTCGATGAAGAACGCCAAGACGGGCAGCAACGACGAGCGCCAGGCGGTGGCGGACTCCTTCCGCACCATGCTGGGCCAGATCAACGGCTACGTGAAAGACGCAGACGTGCTCGGCCAGGGCAACCTGCTGAAGGGCAACACGCTCACGCTGAAGATGAACGACGACGGCTCCAGCACGCAGACCGTGAAGCTGGGCGCCGCGGTCGACACCACGACGCTGGGCTTCAACTACACGGACGCAACGGGCGCCTCGACCGACGCCACCAACAATTTCCAGGATACGGCCGCCGGCAACACCGAGCTTGACGCCGCCATCACGCTGATGACCACGGCGCTCTCGAAGGTGAACACCTCCGCCCTGTCGCTCGGCTACCAGAACTCGGTGGTGAGCTCGCGCATGGACTTCAACAAGACGCTGCTCTCGGCCCTGAAGGACGGCGCGGACAGCCTGACGGCCGCGGACGTCAGCGAGGAAGCCGCCAAGGTCGGCGCCGCGCAGACCCGCCAGAGCTTCGTGATGAACGGGCTGAGCATCACCAAGCAGTCCGAGCAGAGCCTGCTGCAGTTGATGCGCTGAGTTTTTCTCTCAGCACCGAAGAGCAGGGCGGGAGCAATCCCGCCCTTTTTCGTGTCTGCAGGTAAGATCACGGGGTTGGTTGCAAGTAAAAAGTGAACAACTTATACGAGTTTACTTATTATTTTCGGTTACCGCGCAATTATCCTTACCAAGTTTAGATGCGAGGCCGATGCGGCCTGCAGCAAAGCGTTGGGAGTTCCAAGATGCCCACCCCGATTTCCGGACAGATGCGCGCCAGCATGCTGGCTGTCACCTCGCTCAACGACGACATCACGACGGCCCAGACCCGGCTCAACACGGGCCGCAAGGTCAACACCGCGCTCGATGACCCGGCGACGTACTTCAAGGCCCAGAACTATACGACCAAGTCGATGGCCATCGATGACGTCAACAAGAACATCGCACTCGCGATGAGCAACGTGAAGGTCGCCGACGCCGCGATGACCACGATGCTGAAGAACATGAACACCCAGCTGTCCGCCATGAAGGACGCCAAGTCGGTTCCCGTCGGTTTGGCTGGAAACGCGGTATCCACAACCGGCCGGACGACGTTCGCCGGTACGACGGACTCGCTGGTGTCTACAACTCTCGACGATGCGAACGCCTTTCAAAACAATGACACCATAGCCATCAGCCTGACCAACTCGTTGGGCACGACCTCGACCATGAACTTCAAGGCCGTGACCACGACTACGCCGACGCCGGCACAAGACGGAACGGCTGCCAAGCCGTATGTCTTCAACACCATCGCCGACCTCCAGGCGCGCGTTCAGGACGCATTCGGCGACGACTCGCTGAAACTCACCATGACGGGCACGGGCACAAACCTGCAGATCAGGTTCAACGTCATCGATCCGAAAACGACGCTTTCGATCGCTCAGACGAGCAACGGCGCAAGCGCTGCCCTCTCCACTGCGGCAAACAACGTCTATACGGACCTGGCGTCCCTGTTTGGAGCCTCAGCGACGCAGACGCAGGCGTCCTACCAGAACTTCGGAACAGCGGCGGCTCCGAACAACGTTCAGTCTGGTTACAAGGTAAGCTACAGCCCCGTCGCCGCGAGCACCAACCAGACCAGCCTCGACAACCGCAAGGCGGTCGCGGACGGTTACCAGACCATGTTGACGCAGCTTCAAGCGCTGGTATCCGACGCTTACGTGCCCGGCCTCGCGAACCTGCTCAACAATACTGCCGGTAACACGGTGAACCTGAACGCAGATGGTTCGACCACCCAAACGATCAAGCTGGCGACCAGCCTCGACAACGCCAGCATTGGCTTGGCGGTCGGAGACACCGGCACTGGTGTGGCTGCGAACTTCGCCAATGATCCTCAGGTGGACGTCGGCATCAATGCCGTCACGAAGGCGATCGCGATCGTGACGTTCGCGCAGAAGTCTTTGGCCAATCAAAGCACCATGCTCAACAACCGGTCTGACTTCAACAAAAGCCTCATGAACGTCATGAACGGGAACGCGGACCTGCTGCTCTCGGCCGACACCACAACCGAGGCCGCCAACCTGGCTTCCATGCAGACGCGCCAGTCCTTCGCGACCAACAACATGGCGTCGACGAAGCAGCAGGAATCCGGCCTCATCCAGCTCCTGCGCTGATATCGCTCCACCACGCAAAGACAAACGGCAGGCCTCGCGCCTGCCGTTTCTGTTTTGGCCGTTATCGCAAGCTGATCAGCACACTTCGCTAACGCCACCTTAACCATGTTCTGCTTCAATATGCCATGGATCCCGAAGGATCCACGCTGTCCAGAAGGAGCAAACGACGCCGATGAGCTACGCCAAGCACGCGCATGCCTATGGCCAGGCGAGCAAGGCCGGCCTGTCCGGCCGGGAGCTGGAAGCCGCCGTTCTGATCGAGTGCGCCGCCGACCTGCAGCGCGGCGTGATGGCGCTCGAGAGCCAGCCCAGGCTGCTGGACGAGGCTCTCACAAAAAACCGGAAGCTGTGGAGCATCCTGGCGGCGGGCGCGACCGAGGCCGACAATCCGCTGCCGCCCAACCTCAAGGCCAATATGGGGCGCCTCGCGATGTTCGTGTTCAACCGGACGCTGGACCTCATCATGAAGCCCACCCCCGAAGCCGTGCAGCCGCTGATCGACATCAACCGCAACATCGCGGCCGGCCTGCGCGGCTCGCCCGCCTGAGCGCCGCCGCGCCTCGCCAAAAGCGTGAGCCGCCAAGGCCGCTCCGCCGTTGATCGCCTCCCCGAAAGCCGCCGCGCGCCCCCGCCGGCGGCTTTTCGCGTTCTTCACCCTTCCTTCACCACGTCGGCCAATCAGCCGCCCTGCCCGCCTGCACAACCCCCACAACCGCAAACACAACCATTCCGAGTAAGCAGTCCTTCAGAAGTACACGCCTAGGTTGTCCCCTGTCGCGAGTATCGCGGCCCGGCAGAACGCCGGTTCATACCAGAAAGGTGACCTCCCATGGCCGTAGCCATTTCCGCTGGCGTCCGTAACGCCCTCGCCTCCCTCCAGTCCGTTCAGTCGCAGTCCATGGCGACGCAGAACCGTCTGGCGACCGGCCGCAAGGTCAACTCCGCCGTCGACAACGCCGTCAACTACTTCACGGCCGCCGGCCTGAACGATCGCTCCAGCCAGCTCTCGGGCCTGCTGGACGGCATGAGCAACGCGGTTCAGACCATCCAGGCCGCTTCCAAGGGCCTCGACAGCATCACCAAGCTGGTGCAGTCCGCCCAGTCCACGATCAAGCAGGCCCAGGCGGACGCTCTCGCGAACCGTCCGACGAAGGCCGGCTCGGTTGGCCTCTCGAGCACGGCTGAAGCCGCTCTCACGGGCAAGAGCGTCAAGGACACCACCCTCGACAAGGTGCTCGAAGGCACGACCGCGACCGCGACCGCGTCCAGCGCCGGCGTCGTCGGCGTGGCGGCCGGCAGCGACGTCGTGATCACGGCGGGCAACACCACCTACAAGTTCACCACCAACAGCACCATGACGGTGCGTGACTTCGTGAACAACATCAACAGCTCCGGTATCGCGAACGCTTCGATCGACGACAACGGCAAGTTCACGATCACGGGTTCGGGCTCCAGCGCTCTGAAGTTCAGCGTCGGCACGGCCGCCTCCACGGACGGCGCGTCCAACACCAAGCTGAACGGACCGTCGGGCACGGGCTTCGCCGCCACCGACTACACCACCACGGCGTTCACCTCGACCGCGACCTCCACCACGCGTTCGAACCTGATCCAGCAGTTCAACGACCTGCGCACGCAGATCGACAACCTGTCCAAGGACTCGGGCTTCAACGGTTCGAACCTGCTCGACGGCAACAAGCTGTCGATCGTGTTCAACGAGAAGACCGGCTCCAACCAGAACAAGCTCGACGTGCAGGGTCAGACCATCACTTCGGCCAACCTGGGCATCGGCACGGCGGCGAACGGCGGATCGGGCACGGCCGGCGCGACCAACTTCCAGGACGACGGCGAGCTCGCCACCGCCGGTCAGGCGCTGACGAACGCTCTCAGCTCGCTCCGGTCGTTCTCGTCGACCCTGGGCTCCAGCCTGTCGATCGTTCAGACCCGTCAGGACTTCACCAAGTCCATGATCGACACCTTGAGCGTCGGCGCCGACAGCCTGGTCAACGCCGACCAGAACCAGGAAGCCGCTACCCTCCTCGCGTTGCAGACGCGCCAGCAGCTCTCGCAGACCTCGCTGTCGCTCTCCAACCAGGCGGACCAGGGCATCCTGCGCCTGTTCTGATCCAGAACGGATCTTTCCACCAAGGGAGGCGGGGCCAAAAGCCCCGCCTTCTTTGCGTTTGAGCGGCGCTCTTCAGGCGGTGGATGAACACGCTCAGGTTGCCAAAGAAACCTCACGCACTGCGTGAAGGCGTTTAACCATTCGTTGACCATACTGGCGAGACGCACAACTTTGGGTTGATCTAGAAATGATTTCAATCAAGCATTTAAGCAGCGCTTCATAATTGCAGCCCTAGCGTGTCACTGCCCGGCGAAACAACCGGGTCGGCAGAATGCCGTTTCTGACCAGAAAGGTGACATCCCATGGCTACCGCAATCACGTCCGGCGTTCGCAACGCCCTCAACGCCCTCCAGTCCGTCTCCACCGACTCGCAGGTCTCGCAGCAGCGCCTGGCCACCGGCCGCAAGGTGAACTCGGCCGTCGACAACGCCGTCAACTATTTCACCAGCATCTCGCTGAACTCCCGCGCCGACCAGTTCACCGGCCTGCTCGACGGCATGTCCAATGCCGTGCAGACCATCAACGCGGCCTCCAAGGGCATCGACAGCATCACGACGCTGATCAAGTCCGCCCAGTCCACCGTGAAGCAGCTGCAGGCGGAAGCCGTCGCCAACCGGCCTACCAAGACCGGCACGGCCCTGACAACCGCGGCCGAAACCGCCCTCACCGGCAAGAGCCTCAAGGACACCACCCTCGACAAGCTGATCGGCGGCGCTTCGGCCGTCACCGCGACGGCCTCCGTGGTCGGTAACCTCGGCGCCGGCGCCGGCGTCGCGACCTCGCTCAGCATCGTGTCGGGCACCAACACGTTCACGTCCAACGCGCTCAGCAGCACGACGTCGACGGTTCGCGACTTCGTCAACGAGATCAACAAGTCCGGTCTCGCCACCGCGTCCATCAACGACAGCGGCCAGCTCGTCGTGAACGGCACGGGCTCCAACACGGTGCAGATCGGCTACGGCCAGGGCGCCACCAACGCGGCGGCCCTTACGGCCGCGCAGGCCGGCACGGGCAACACGTTCTTTGGCCTCGCCACCACGGACTACACCACCGGCATCACGGCTTCGGGCGGCAACTCCGCCGTGCGCTCCAACCTCATCCAGCAGTTCAACGACCTGCGCTCGCAGATCGACAACCTGGCCGAGGACGCGGGCTTCAACGGCACCAACCTTTTGAACGGCAACAAGCTGTCGGTGGTCTTCAACGAGAAAACCGGATCGGACCTAAACAAGCTCGACGTGCAGGGCCAGACCATCTCGTCCGCCAACCTCGGCGTCCTGCAGGCCTCCACCAGCACGACCGCCACCACGTTCAACGTCCAGAACGACTCGGACCTCAGCACGGTGGCGGATTCGCTGACCACGGCGCTGGCCTCGCTGAAGTCGACCTCCTCGAGCCTCGGCTCCAGCCTGTCGATCGTGCAGGCCCGGCAGGACTTCAGCAAGACGCTGATCACCAACCTGCAGACCGGCGCGGACAACCTCGTCAACGCCGACCAGAACCAGGAAGCCGCCACGCTACTGGCCCTGCAAACGCGCCAGCAGCTCAGCCAGACGGCGCTGTCGCTGTCCAACCAGGCGTCGCAGGGCGTGCTGCGCCTGTTCTGATCGCGACGCGCAAACACCAGCTATCCAGAAGGCGGGGGCCCTCCCCCGCCTTCTCTTTTTTGGCGAGCGAGGTCATCCATTTGCGCCTCTTGGTTGTTTTTTTCGAATTCGGTTAACCTTTGGTTAGGGTTAACAACCAATGATTGCGTCGATCGGCGGGGTGCAACCCGCTCCGTCAGAATGAAACGGATCGACGCCCATGGCCACCAACACCGTCCTGTCTCAGGGAGTTCGCAACAACCTTCTCGCCCTGCAAGACGTCGCGGGGCAATCAACCGTCATCCAGCAAAGGCTGGCGACGGGCCGGAAGGTGAATTCCGCGGTCGACAACGCAGTGAACTACTTCACGAACCTTGGGCTCAACGATCGAGCCAACCAGCTCTCGAGCCTGCTCGACGGCATGTCCAACTCGGTGCAGACCATCCAGGCCGCATCCAAGGGCATCGACTCGATCACCAAGCTGATCCAGACGGCGCAATCCACCATCAAGCAGGCGCAGGCCGACGCGCTGGCGAACAGGCCCACCAAGTCCGGCACGGCTCTCTCAACGGCGGCGGAAGTCACCGCAACGGGATCGAGCCTCAAGGACGTGACGCTGAACAAGGTGCTGGGCGGCGCCGCGGCCGTGGCGGCGACCTCCACAACGGCGGGCGCGGTCGGCATCGGCGCGGGCGCCTCCGTGGCGCTGACGCTCACCTCCGGCAGCACGACCTACACGTCCTACGCGCTGACTCAGACGTCGACGGTGCGGGACCTCGTGGCCGAGATCAACAAGTCCGGCATCGCCACCGCCAGCGTGGACGACAACGGCAAGCTCGTGGTCACGGGCTCGGGCTCCAACACGCTGCAGATCGGCGTCGGCCAGGGCGCGAGCAACGCCGCGGCGCTGACCTCCGCGCAGGCCGGCGGCTCCAACGTGGCGCTCGGCTTCCTGGCGGCGGACGCCACCACGGGCGTGGCCTCGGCGGGCGGCTCCTCGGCCATTCGCTCCAACCTGATCCAGCAGTTCAACGACCTGCGCACGCAGATCGACCAGCTCGCCAAGGACGCCGGCTACAACGGCACCAACCTGCTCGACGGCGACAAGCTCTCGATCATCTTCAACGAGAAGACCGGGGCCAACCAGAACAAGCTGGACGTCCAGGGCACGACCATGACGGCCGCCAATCTGGGCATCCTCCAGGCCAGCACCACCACGTCGGCGACGAGCTTCAACATCCAGAACGACGTCGACCTCACCCAGGCGTCGGACGCGCTCACCACCGCGCTGGCCTCGCTGCGCTCCACGGCGTCCAATCTCGGCTCCAACCTGGCGGTCGCGCAGACCCGGCAGGAATTCACCCGCAACATGATGACGACGCTGCAGACCGGCGCCGACTACCTCGTGAACGCGGACCAGAACGCCGAGGCCGCGAACCTGCTGGCCCTTCAGACCCGCCAGCAGCTCAGCCAGACGGCGCTGTCGCTCTCCAACCAGGCCGACCAGGGCGTGCTAAGGCTGTTCGGCTGATCGCCGGGCGGCCGGGGCCAGCCCCGATCAATCAGGTTTCCGGTCCAGGAGGGACGACATGGCGCTCAAGGTCGAACTCAAGCCCAACGAGCGGATCATCATCGGCAACGTCGTGCTGCGCAACGCCGACGCGCGCATCCGCTTCTTTATCGAGGGCCATGCGCCGATCCTGCGCGAGAAGGACATCCTCACCGCCGAAACCGCCGACACGCCGGCCAAGAAGATCTACTTGGCCGTGCAGCTCATGTACCTGGACCAGGACACGGCGCGCTACCACGATGCTTATTTCCAGCTCGTGCGCGACTTCCTGAGCGCCGCGCCCAGCGCTTTACCATTAGTTGCAGAAATCAATAACCTAATCTTAAGTGGTGATATCTACAAAGCCTTGAAGGCTTCGAAGAAGCTGATCGATTACGAGGCGGAGTTGCTATCCCATGCAGTACGCGGCTAACGCATACGCGAAAACGCAAACAGCCGCCCTGCCTCCGCGCGATCTCGAAGCCACCCTCCTGCTGAAGGCGGCAAGCCGCCTCCAGGCCCTGCTCGACGACTGGGAAGGTCGCAAGCAGGATGTCGATTCCGCCGTCACGTATAACCGCAAGCTCTGGACCATCCTGGCCTCGTCGGCCACCGAGGAAACCAGCCCGCTGCCGATGGCGCTGAAGCAGAACGTCGCCAGCCTGGCGTTCTTCGTGTTCAACCGCAGCCTGGACGTGATGATCGCGCCCGCTCCGGAAAAGATCTCGCCGCTGGTGAACATCAACCGCGAAATCGCCGCCGGCCTGCGCGCCCGCCCCCAGGCCGCCTGAGCGGCCCGTTCGCGTTCCGGCCGCCCGCCTGGCGGCCTCCCCCGGTCATCACGCCGAAGCCGGACGACGCCGCCTCCCTGCCCTACAGGTAGTTGACCAGCGACAGCTTCGAAAGCATCGAGGTCGTCTGGTAGCTGGCCTGCAGCTGGTTCTGCACGGCCAGGAGCTGCGCGGCGACCGACTCGGTCGTGACGTCCTCGACGCTCGACAGCGCGTTTTCCAACTGCGCCTGCGTGTCGGTGTTGCGCTGCTTCGCCTCCTTCACGGCGACCTGCCCGAGCGCCAGATCCGTGTGCGCGCTCTGGATCGTGTAGGCCTTGCCGGCGACCGGGCTGGCCGGGACCACGGGATTGCGGATCTGGTCCGCAACCCGGGTCTTCAGCGCCGCGTAGCGGTCGCCGTCCGTCGTCACCGTGGTGGAGAAGCTCTCGGCCGCGAAGACGCCGAGCTGCGCCAGCAGGTTCTGGAACGCCGGCTCGGAAGCCTCCATGCCGAGCCCGACCGTCTGGTCCTCGTCCACCCGCGCGGTCGCGCTGGCGCGCGGCGTCGCGCTGGTGTCGCCGCCATACCAGTTCGCCGTCGTGGCGAAGTAATCCTTGGCGCCCGCCACCGAGGAGGCCGCCGAGAAGTCGGGCGAAGTCGTGAGCGCCGTGACCGCCGACGTCATGGCGGTGTTGAAGGCCCCCGCCGTCGCCGCGCCGCCGCCGCCGATGAGAAACGAGATCTCGCCGGCCGCCGCATTGGGAGACGGCACGACGCTGCGCGCCACGACCTTCACGGTCGAGGTCGCGCCATCCGGCATCAGGACGTCCATCGAGAAGGTCTGGCCGTCCGTGGGCGTCGTCGCCGAGAAGTCGAAGCTCTTCGGCGCGGAAAGCTGCAGCCCATAGGTGGGCGCCGGGGCGACCGCAGGCGCGGGAGCCGTCACGGTCACGACGGCGCCGGCCGTCGCGATCGTCAGCCTTCCCGGATTGGCCGCCGTGCCGACGTCATTGGTCTTGCGCGCCGCAATGGCGGACTTGATGCCCGCGATCATCGTGTCGGCGTCCACCGTCACGGCCTTCTTGTCCGCCGCGCGGCCGGCGAACAGCGATCGGCCGGCGTAGTCCTGGTTCAGGAGGTCGATCGTCTCCTGCAGGTTGGACTTCGCAGACTTCTGCCGCAGCGTCTGGCCGTTGGAGTCGAGCTCATAGGCGGAGAGCGTCAGGGACTTGGAGAGGTCTGAGCCGATCTTTTCCATGCGGGTCAGCGCCAGGTCGGCGACGCTCGTCCGCGCGGTGGCGTCCTGGATCGTCTGCGCGTAGCCGCTCAGCGCCGTCAGCGTCTGGCGCACGTCGAGGCTCTTGGCGCGGCCGGCGCCCAGCCCCTCATAGGTGTCGGAGAGCTTGCCGGTGCTGAGCTGGCGCTGCAGGTCCGTGAAGTTCGCCTTCATGTCCAGGATGCGGGACGTGCTCTGGCGGTTCCGGACCGTGTCCAGCGAGAAGGCTCCATAGCCGCTTGGCGTGATCGACATCGGGTTGTCCTTCCTCACATCCGCATCAGGAGATCCATCATCTCCTTGACGGCGCTCATGATGCGGGCGTTGGCCGAATAGGCGTTCTGGATCTGCACCAGGTTGGCGAGTTCCTGGTCGACGCTGACGCCGCTGGTTTCCGAGAAGCGGCTCTCGATGGAGGCCTGCACGACCTGCTGGCCCTCGTCGAGACGCTTGGCCGACTCGGCGTTGGAGCCCTGCACGTCGACGATGCGGTTCAGGAAGTCCGACACCGTTCCGGTATAGGGCGACGATGTCGTGCCGACGCCGCCGACCGGCGTAAACGGGGCGGTGGTCCTGGTCAGGGCGTCCAGCAGCGCCTTCGGGCGCGTGTCGTCGCCGGCCGGCGTGGTCGGCGAGTACATGACGAGGTCGCTGGCGCTCAATGTTGAATTGAGGCTGATCCGGCTTGCGAAGCCGGCCCGCTGCGAGATGCCGCCATCCAGCGAGCCCGTATACGCGACATTGCCGCCGGCCGAGTCCACGAACAGCGGCAACGCCGCGCTCCCGGGCGTGCCGGACGAGGCCGTCGCCGTGATCCCGGCGCTCATGCCGGTGACGTCGGTGGTTCCCGCCGCGCCGTCGTCGACGATGCGCAACGTCGAGCCCGTGTTGCTGACCGTGAACTTGCCGGCGCCGAAAGCCGCATCGAGCTGGCTTTGCACGGAGGCCAGCGCGCCCGCCGGGCCCGACGCGAAGGACGCGCCGATCTCGATGTCGTTCGGGTCCGGCGTGGCGTTGGCCGGCAGCGTGCCGCTGGTCAGCGAGACGATCGAGATCGTCCGGGCGACGCCCCCCACGGTGGCGCTGATCGTGATCGCGTTGCCGGGCTTCAACCCGGCCGTGTCGACCTCGAAGCCGCTGGTCCCGACCGCGACGCCCGCCTGCTGGCGCGTCGAGGCCGCGCTGGCCAGCGACGCCGCCAGTGTATCGAGCTGCGCCTGCGCGTCGACGAGCGACTTGTCGCGCATCTCCACCAGGGCGGCGATCTCGCCCGAGCGGATCAGGCCCTGGCCGAGCACGTCCACGGTGCGGCCGGACTGGTCCGTCATCGTGATCGTGCCGACCGAGCGCTTGGTTGGGTCGATGTCGTAGAGCGCCGTCGCGCTCATCGGGCGCTGGTCGAAGCTGAACTGAGCCGGCGTCCCGGTGTCGTAGAGCCGGAGGCCGGCGCTTGTGGCCAGCGAAACCGTGCCGAACGGCCCGTCCGTCACCTTCACGTCGATCAGCGTGGCGAGCTCGTTGATCTGGGCGTCGCGCTGGTCGAGCAGGCCGGCGTCCTTGCCCTGCGTGGCCGCCACGCGGGCGTCCGACGCCGCGATGCCTTTCAGCAGCGCGTTGACGCGCGTCACGTCGGCCCCGATCGCGCTTTCGGCGTTGGCGCGCAGATCCTGGATGTTCCGCGACGCCGTGTTGATGCCGCGCGCGAGGCTGCCGGCGGCGTTCAGCGCCGCCGTGCGGGCCGAGGCGTTGGACGGGTCGGACTGCAGCGCCTGCAGGGCGTTGGTGAACGAGCCCATCATGCTGGTCAGCGCCGAGCTGGAGCCCGGCTGTCCGAACACGTTGCTGAGCTGGCTGGCGTAGCTCGCCTTGGCGGCCGTGTAGCCCGAGCCGCTGGTCTCGGTGCGCAGCTCCTTCTGGAGCACCGAGTCGAGCAGGCGGATGATGCCCTCGATGCGCACGCCGCCCGTGCCGCTGCCGTTCACGGTCTCGACCGTGACGGCGCTGCGACGGGAATAGCCCTGCGTCCCCGCATTGGAGACGTTGCCGGAGATTACTTCCATCTGGGCCTGCGTCGCGCGCAGGCCGCTGAGGGAGTTGCCGAGGGCTGAGGTGAGGCTCATGGCTTCATCCGTTCATTCATCCGGCTTCACCGGATGATGTTGATGGCGTCCTGCAGCATCTGCTGCGCCGTCGTGACCACGCGGGTGTTCGCCGAGTAGGCCTGCTGGGTGACGATCATCTTGGAGAACTCGTCCGCGATGTCCGTATTGGAGGCCTCGAGCTGCGCGCCCATGATGTTGGCGCCGTTCAGGCCGTAGAGCGGCTGGCCGGATTCGAGCGTCTCCTCGAAGGTCGAGCCGTCCATTCGCTTCAACGAGTCCGGGGCGTTGAAGCGCGCGATCTGGAGCTGGGCCAACGCCACCGTCTGGCCGTTGGAGTAGCTCGCCACCACGCGGCCGTCGTCCGAGATGGAGACGTCGTTGAGCTTGCCGGCCGGGTAGCCGTCCTGCCGGATCGAGGTGGTCTTCACCTGGCCGGAAACGTCCTCGTACTGGCTGACGCCCGTGCTGACGTCGAGCTTCAGGGTCACGCCGTCCACCGTCAGGCCGGTCAGATCCGCCGTGCCGGCGGCCGGAGCCGTGAGCTTGCCAGCCGAGTCGAACGTGAACGCCGTCGGGGTGGAGGCCAGCGTCGTGCCCTGCCCGGCCGCGATCCATTTCAGCGAGGTGGCGCTGGTCGAGTCGTAGGCCGGGTTGGCGTAGTACACGTTCCAGGTGTCCGTGCCCGTCTTCGCCCAGCGCAGCTCCACGGTGGTGGGCGTGCCCTGGCCGTCATAGGCCGTCACGGTTCCGCCCGTGACCGTATGGTTCTGGAAGTTGGTCTCTTCCGCCGCCGTCACGCCGGTCGCCGGCACGGCGTAGAGGTCGCTGCCGGGCGTGGCAGGCGTATAGGATGTGGTCTGCGGCGTGCTCGGGATGTTGGCGCGATATTCCACCGTGGTGGTCGCCCGAGCGCCGACGAGGTCCGAGCCGATCTTCAGCACGGTGGGACCGCCCGCGACGTTGCCGGTGATCGGGTCCAGCGCGGTGCCGACCATGTAGCGGCCCGCCCCGTTCACCAGGAAGCCGTTCTTGTCGACCGTGAAGTCGCCGCGGCGGGTGTAGAGGTCGCGCTGCGAGAACACCGGCAGGCCCGCCTGTGTGTCCGCCCGGTCGCGGACCACGAAGAAGCCTTCGCCGTTCAGCGCCACGTTGGTGGAGACGCCCGTGGACGTGTAGTTGCCCGCGATGGTGTTGGTGCCGCGCGAGAAGGCCGTCACGGAGCCGCCGACCTGCTGCTTCAGCGGGTAGCTCGGGACGAGGTCCATGAAGCTCGTGTCGACGCGCTTGTAGCCCACCGTCTGCGAGTTCGCGATGTTGTCGGAGATGTTCTCGAGCGCGTAGGACTGGGCCCTCAGCCCCGTCACCGCATTGGTCATCGCCCCGAAGATACTCATGTGGCACAGCCCTCTGGATGCGCGCCGCCCCCCGGGGCGTGTCGCTCGATCGAGAAGGAAACACGCAACGCGTGTGCCACACTGGATTACACGTGATTGCAAAGACTTAGGACGTAAACTTTCGGTTGCAAAATTACTGGATGCACGCGTCTGGTCCGCCGCCCCGGCAGAATTTGCCGGGATCGGGAAGCCTTGGGCCGCCCACCATGCCGATGACGCGAGATCGCAGCCCTGCTTGTCCGACGCTTCGGACAAGCAGGCGATTTCGGAAACGGGTTGGCGCGCGGACCGCATCAGCGCACGATGTTGATGGTGTCTTGCAGCATCTGCTGCACGGTGGTGATGATCTTGGTATTGGCCGAATAGGCCTGCTGGGTGACGATCATCTTGGAGAACTCCTCCGCGATGTCGGTGTTGGAGCCTCGAGCTGGCCGCCCATCACGCCGCCGCCATTCAGGCCGTCCAGCGGCAGGCCGGCTTCGAGCGTCTCCGAGAAGGTTGATCCATCCTCGCGCTTCAGGCTGTTCGGCGCATTGAAATGCGCGAGCGCAACCTGTGCGAGCGGGGTGGTGACGCCGTTGGAGTAGCTCGCGACGATCCGCCCGTCCGCGGTGACCGACACGTCGTTTACGGTGCCGGCCGCGTAGCCGTCCTGCTTCAGGGAACGGACATTCACCCCGCCGCTGCTGCTGGTGTCGTTGTACTGGGTCAGCCCCTTGCTGAAATCGAGCTGCATCGTGACGCCCCCGATCGTCAGCCCGGTCAGGGCCGTGGTCCCGCCGGTCGGCGACGTGACGGCGCCCTTGGCGTCGAAGGTGAACGGCGTGGCGGTCCCTGTGGTCGTGCCCTTGCCGGCCGCGATCCACTTCTGCGACCCCGCCACGGTCGAGTCGTAGGCCGGGTTCTGGTAGTAGACGTTCCAGGTCGACGCCCCGGTTTTGGCCCAGCGCAGTTCCGTGGTGGTGGGCGAGCCGACGCCGTCATAAAGCGTCACGGTGCCGCCAGTGACCGTATGCTTCACGAAATTGGCTTCCTCCGCCAAGGTCACGTCACCCGTGAACGCATATATGTCGCTGCCCGGGACCTTGGGGTCGTAGCTGGCGGTGTGGGGCGTTTCGGGCAGGTTGCCCATGAACTCCACGGTGGTGCTTGCCTTGGCCGGCACCAGCCCGGCGCTGAGCTTGATCGGCGCGGGCGCCCCCACGGCCGCGCCGGTGTTCGCGTCCAGCGTGTTGCCGACCAGGAAGTAGCCGGCGCCGTTCACCAGATAGCCGTTCCGGTCGACCCCGAAGTCGCCGCGGCGCGAGTAGAGGTTGTTGGTCGCGAAGGTGGGGACGCCCCCGACGCTGCCCACCGCCCGGCGGACCTGAAAGAACGAGTCGCCGGTGACCGCCATGTTGGTGGAGATTCCGGTCGCCTGGTAACTGCCCGTGATCGTGTTGGTGCCGCGGGCGAACGCCATCACGGTGCCGCCGATCTGCTGGGAGAGCGGGTAGTCGGGCACCAGGTCCATGAAGCTCGTGTCCACCCGCTTGTAGCCGGTGGTCTGCGAGTTCGCGATGTTGGAGGAGATGTTTTCGAGGGCGTAGGACTGGGCCCGCATACCCGTGACCGATGTGGTCATCGCGCCAAAGAGACTCATGGCAAAAACCTTCTGGTTTCAGGCGACGTTCTGTCGTGCAACCAGCGACGCAACCGCCATGCCAAGCGGTTGCGCATTGATAATCAATGGCTTGCGAATTATGGGCAGGCTCTCGCCCGGCGAAACGCTCCCTTTCTGTCAGGCGTCCGCGGCAGTTTTTGCCGGGCCGCGGTCGAACAGGAAGCCCGCGACCTCCCGGATGGAGGGCGGCGGCCTGTCCGCAAACGGCAGCGGCCGGCAGACCGCGATGGCGGAAAGGCCGACCCGGGCGGTGAGCAGCCCGTTCAGCACGCCCTCGCCGAGCTTGGCCGAAAGGCGCGCCGCGATGCCGTGGCCTAGCACCTGCTGCACGAGGCTGTCGCCCATCGCCATGCCGCCCGTGACCGCGAGGTGGCCGGCGACCGCCTTCACGAGCCGGATGGAGCCGAGGAAACCCGGCCGGCCGCCATAGATCTCCGACACCCGCCGCACCAGCCGGAGCGCCTGCGCGGCCACGAACAGCACGTCCAGCAGCGCCTTGGGCGAGATCGTGGTAACGATGGACACCCGCCGGGCAGCGGCCGCCACGGCGGCGCGGGCCTCGATGTCGAGCGGGCCGAGCAGCTCGCGCTCGGCGAGGCGCACGAGGTCGGCGCCGTCGATGATGTCGTTGGCGGTGTCGTCCAGCCGCGCCCGGCCCCGGGCCGTCTCGGGCCGCGCCGCATAGAGCGTCGCCAGTGCGGCCGCGATCGCCCGGCCCTCGCGGGCGTCGTCCGACGCCAGCGCGGCCTCGGCCCGGATCTTCAGCTTGCCAATGGCGCGGCCGCGCCAGATGGAGCGGATCTCGCGCAGCGCCAGCGCCAGCAGCGCCAGCCCGGCCAGCGCGGCGAGGCCCAACGCAACCGCGCCCAGCACCGGGTTGTCGGCCAGCAGCGAGGCGACGAAGCGCTCGATGGCGACGCCGAGCCACAGCGTCAGCAGCCCGCCGGCCGCGCTCGCGAACAGCCCGCCCCAGCCGAACAGCCGCTTGCCGAGGCCGAGCTCCGCCTCGCGCTCCTCGATCGCTTCCTCGACGACGGCCTCCTCGAACACGGCCTCGTCGTCCGTGTCGCGGATCGCGACCGCGGCCTTGGGCAGCTCCTCGCCGGCCGCCATGGGGCCGAGGCGGACATTCGGGTCATCGAGCCGAAAGGCGCGGGGCGCTTTCATCGGGCGGCCTCCGTCATGTCAGGCGGTCTCCGAGCAGATATTCGAGGGTCCGGTCCAGCCGGATATGCGGCAGCACGCCGGCCTGCCCGTCCGGCCCCGTGGCGACGGCCGGCGGCCGGAACCGAACGAAGCGCAGCCCGTAGTCAGCCACCCCGGCCTCGGCCAGCGCCTTCGCGGCATCCTCGGGCAGCTCGCCCGGAAACACGGCGGCCTCGGCCGTTCCGTCGAAGCGCTCGCCGCCGATCACTTCGCCGGCCAGCGGCGTGCCCACGATGGCGGCGAGTTCGTCGCGGCCCTGCCGCACCTGCGCCTCCCGGGTCGCCCGGATGCTCGCGATCGCGACCACGTCGGCCCGGGCGCCCAGCCCCTCTGCCCGCCGCTTGGCGCGGTCCACCAGCAGGGCCAGCACCTTCTCGAGCCGGTCGTGGCTGGTGTGGTGCAGGTGGTCGGCTTTGGTGGCGGCGAACAGCACCCGGTCGATGCGCGGGCTGAACAGGCTGGAGAGCAGCGTGTTGCGGCCGGTGCGAAACGACAGCAGCACGTCGTCCAGCGCGGTTTCGAGATCCGCCACGGCGGCCGGCCCGGCGTTCAGCGCCGCCATGGCGTCGACCAGCACGATCTGCCGGTCCAGCCGGGCGAAGTGGTCACGAAAGAACGGCCGCACCACATGGGAGCGGTAGGCCTCGTAGCGCCGCGCCATGGTGGCGGCGAGCGAGCCGGCCGGCGGCTCGGCCCCGGGCGGCAGGTCGAGCGGCGCGAAGGTGAGCGCCGGCGAGCCCTCGAGGTCGCCCGGCATCAGGAAACGCCCTGGCGGCAGCGCCGAAAACGACAGCGGCTCGACGCGCGCGGCCTTCAGCGCCTGCCGGAACAGCTCGGACAGGCGCCGGGACGCGTCCTCGCCGGCCGGCTTCATGGGGTCGAGCGCCGCCAGCGCGTCCAGAAACGGCTGCGAGCCTTCCAGGCGCCCCGGGCTGCGGCAGGCCGCGACCGCCTCGGCGGCCCATTCGGCGTAGCTCTTGTCCAGCAGGGACAGGTCCAGCAGCCACTCGCCCGGGTAGTCGACGATGTCGAGCGTCAGCGTGCGCGGGCCGGAGCGCCAGCTCGTGGCGCTCTCGTATTCGATCACGACCCGGAGCTCGGCGATGCGGCTGGTCGACTCCGGCCAGCGCCGGTCCGGCCCCGACAGCGCCGCCAGATGCTCCTCATAGGCGAAGCGCGGCACCGCGTCGTCGGGCTGGTGCTCCAGCGTCACCTTGCGGATGCGCCCCTGCGCGTAGGCCCGGAACACCGGCAGCCGCGCGCCGCGCAACAGCGCATGCACGAGCGCGGTGATGAACACGGTCTTGCCCGAGCGCGACAGCCCGGTGACGCCCAGCCGCAGCGTCGGCCGGGCCAACCCGCCGAGGCTGTCCGCCAATGACTGTGCGGCGATGCGCGCCTCGAAGGCGAAATCGGAAAGGGAAGGAGGCACGTGCGGGCGGATCCGGAGGGCGGGCTTGGGGGACGCCTTATGTGGGCACGCCAGGCGCGGATGTCGAGCGTGCACGCCGGCGAAGCGCGTCCCCTCTCCCCACTCGGGGGGAGAGGGACAGGGTGAGGGCAGCCAGGCAAGGAGCCCCCAATCGTATGGAAACACGCGGCGGCGCCGCCCTCACCCAGCCCTCTCCCTGTTCCAGGGGAGATGGGGCGGATCGAGCCTCAGTCTTCCGACGAGCCCGGGGTGACGAACCTGTCCAGCCGGCCCTTGCCGAAGCCGACCTCGCTCCACTCGTCTACGGGGAAATCCAGCACCGCGATCGCGGAGGTCGGGAAGCCGCCGCGCAGGCGCGAGAAGGCGTAGCGGTCGCCGTGGCCGACCAGCGCGCGGGCGAACTCGGCCATTCCGGGGTTGTGGCCGACGATCACGGCCGTGCGGGCCTTGGGATCGGCAGCGCGCACCACCGCCAGAAGGTCGTCCGGCAGGGCCTCGTAGATGCGCTCGTCCGTCACCACCGGGGTCTCGCCCACCGCCAGCGCGGCCTGCGCCCAGGTCTGGCGCGTGCGCAGCGAGGGCGACACCAGCGCGACGTCCGGCAGCAGGTGCTCCTCGGCCAGGTAGCGTCCGGTTTCGGCCGCGTCGGCCAGGCCGCGCTCCGCCAGCGCCCGGTCGAAATCCGGCGCCGCGCCATGCGGCACGGCCTTGGCGTGGCGAAAGATGATCAGGCGTCGCATGCGGCCTCCCGCCCTGGAGCATCATCCCGCCAAGTGGGCGCCGGTTGGCGGATCAAGATGATGCACATTCAAATCACCGCTTCTCGCGCCGCGCCATGAAGGCGATGCGCTCGAACAAGTGCACGTCCTGCTCGTTCTTCAACAGCGCGCCATGCAGCGGCGGGATCAGCTTGGTGGGATCGCGCTCCAGCAGCGTCTCGGGGCCGATGTCCTCCGACAGCAGCAGCTTCAGCCAGTCCAGCAGCTCGGACGTGGAAGGCTTCTTCTTGATGCCGGGCACGTCCCGCACCTCGAAGAACACCTTGAGCGCCTCGGCCACGAGCCGCTTCTTGATGTCCGGGAAATGCACGTCGACGATGCGCTCCATCGTCTCGGCGTCCGGGAACTTGATGTAGTGGAAGAAGCAACGGCGCAGAAACGCGTCCGGGAGCTCCTTCTCGTTGTTGGACGTGATCACCACGATGGGGCGCTTCTCGGCCCGGATGGTCTCGCCCGTCTCGTAGACGTGGAACTCCATGCGGTCGAGCTCGAGCAGCAGGTCGTTGGGGAACTCGATGTCGGCCTTGTCGATCTCGTCGATCAGCAGCACCGGCCGCTGGTCGCTCTCGAAGGCCTCCCAGAGCTTGCCCTTGCGGATGTAGTTGCGGATGTCGCTGACGCGCGGATCGCCGAGCTGGCTGTCGCGCAGGCGCGACACGGCGTCGTACTCGTAGAGCCCTTGATGTGCCTTGGTGGTGGATTTCACGTGCCAGGTGATCATCGGCGCGCCGACCGCCTTGGCGATCTCCTCGGCCAGCACGGTCTTGCCGGTGCCGGGCTCGCCCTTCACCAGCAGCGGCCGCTGCAGCGTGATGGCGGCGTTCACCGCGACCTTCAGGTCGTCGGTGGCGACGTAGTTTTCGGTGCCGGAGAAGCGCATGCGGGGTCCGCTCGGTGGGTTCTGGAGTCCGCCGGGCGGACGCGTGTGGGCGAACTTAGCGCATTTCGAAGCGGCGTCATCCCCGGCGGGCGGCGAAGGGCAGCCCCTCATCCGGTCCTTCGGACCACCTTCTCCCCGAGCCGGGGAGAAGGGATCGACGGCGCCGGCTTGCCGCAACGAAAGAGACACGCGAGCGCGGCCCCCTCTCCCCGACGCGGGGAGAGGCTGGGGTGAGGGCCGGCGCGCGTTCAGGCGCCGAGACGCAACCGCTCCACCACGCCCCGCCCCGCCACGACCCCGGAGGACATGCACGCCTGCAGCAGGTAGCCGCCCGTCGGAGCCTCCCAATCCAGCATCTCGCCGGCTGCGAACCCGCCGGGCCGGCGCTTCAGCATAAGCGCCTCATCCACCTCGTCGAACGATACGCCGCCGGCGGTCGAGATGGCGCGCTCCAGCGGGCGGACGCCCGTGATGCGGATGCGGCAGCCCTTGGCGGCGCGGGCCAGCAGAATGGGCTCGCGCGGCAGGTCGGCCCCGAAGGCCTCGCGCAGCAGGCCGGCCGCGACGGGCGACAACCCGATCGCCTTGCGCAGCACATTGGCGAGCGACTGCCCGGCCTTCATGGCGCCGACCCGCTCGGCCAGTTGCTCGGCCCGCAGGTCCGGCCGCAGGTCGATCCACAACGCGGCCTCGCCGCGCTCCTCGACTTCGGCGCGTAGGTCCGCCGAGAGCGCGTAGATGACGCCGCCCTCGATGCCATGGCGGCTGATCACCGCCTCGCCCTTGAGCCGGCGCCGGCCGACCGTGAAGGCCGCGCCCTTCAGCGGCTCGCCCTCGAACCGGTCTCGGAACAGGTCGGTCCACGCGACATCGAAGCCGCTGTTTGCAGCGCGCAGAGGCGAGATCGCGACGCCCTCGGCCTCCAGCAGCGCCGTCCATCCGCCGTCGGAGCCGAGCCGGGGCCAGCTGGCGCCGCCCAACGCCAGCACGGTTGCGGCAGCCTCCACGGTGGTTTCGCCATCCGGCGTGGCGAAGCGAAGGCGCCCGGCCTCGTCCCACCCGGTCCAGCGATGCCGCAGGGCGACGCGCACGCCGAGCCCGTCCAGCCGCCGCAGCCAGGCGCGCAGCAGCGGCGACGCCTTCATGGCCTTGGGAAACACGCGGCCGCTGGTGCCCACGAAGGTTTCCTGCCCGAGTTCGTCCGCCCAGGCCCGCAGTGCTTCCGGCGCGAACGCGTCCAGCAAGGGCCGCACGCGCGGCGCCGCCTCGCGGTAGCGCTCCGCGAAAAACTCCATCGGCTCGCCATGCGTGAGGTTGAGCCCGCCCCGTCCCGCCAGCAGGAACTTGCGGCCGAGCGACGGCATGTGGTCGTACACGGTGACGCTCACCCGCCCGGCCGCCTCCGTCGCGATGGTCTCGGCCGCCATCAGCCCGGCAGGGCCGCCGCCCACGATGGCGACATGCGGAAGTGCGGACGGCGTGGCTGTTTTGGCGTCGGTCATCCCGCTGCGTACGCGGGCGGCGCCTTCGCCGCAAGGGCCGCATGACGACCTCCCTCCGTCATTGCGAGGAGCGGAGCTACGCGGCAATCCAGGGGCCGGGCCGGGAGCTCCACGCCCGGCCCCTGGGTTGCTTCGCTGCGCTCGCAATGACGGCGAGGGTGCGGCAAGCGTCGCCCAAGGCTGCCCCGCCTTGAAAACACCGCCCTCACGGCCCACCTTGCGGGCGAGGAGAAGCCCGTGATCCGCCTGATGTTCAACGACCGCACCGGAACCCGCGTCGCCAACGTGCCCCGCTGGGCCGTCTGGTTGGGCGTCGCGGCGGCGGCCGGCGTCGGGCTGCTGATCGCGCTGATCGGCTTCAGCCTGATCCTCGTGCTCGCCCCCTTCGTGATCGCGGCCGGCGTCCTCGCCCGCTGGCGCCTGCGCAAGGCGCTACGCGAGATGCAGGCGGCTAGGCCGGCCGGGCCGAGCGGCCGTCCGGCCCCGGCCGGCGTGATCGACGTCGAGTATCGGGTGATCGAGGAAGCCCGCGCGCCTGATCCCCGGTGACGCCGGGCGGGAGCCGCCCTAAACTCCCCCCATGCTCCTGACCTTCTTCACCAATCTGCGCGCCGCCAAGGTCCCCTGCACGCTTCGGGAATACCTCCTGCTCATGGAGGCGCTGGAGGCGGACCTCGCCGACAAGTCGGTGGACGAATTCTACTACCTCTCCCGCGCCTGCCTGGTGAAGGACGAGCGCAATCTCGACAAGTTCGACCGGGTGTTCGGGCAGACCTTCAAGGGCGTGGTGAGCCTCGGCGAGGCCGTGGAGCAAACCGCGATCCCCGAGGAATGGCTGCGCAAGCTGGCCGAGAAGTACCTCACCGACGAGGAAAAGGCGCAGATCCAGGCGCTCGGCTGGGACAAGCTCTGGGAGACCCTGCAGGAGCGCCTGAAGGAGCAGAAGGGCCGCCACCAAGGGGGCAGCAAGTGGATCGGCACGGCCGGGACGTCGCCCTTCGGCGCCTACGGGTACAATCCCGAGGGCGTGCGCATTGGGCAGGACAAGAACCGCAACTTCCGCGCCGTGAAGGTGTGGGACAAGCGCGAGTTCAAGGACCTGGACGACACGGTCGAGCTTGGCACGCGCAACATCAAGATCGCGCTGCGCCGCCTGCGCAAGTTCGCCCGCACGGGCGCGGCCGAGGAGCTGGATCTCGACGCCACCATCAAGGAAACCGCCTCGCACGGCTATCTCGACGTGCAACTGCGCCCCGAGCGCCGCAACGCCGTGAAGGTGCTGCTGTTCTTCGACGTCGGCGGCTCCATGGACTGGCACGTCGCCCAGGTGGAGGAGCTGTTCTCGGCCGCAAAGACCGAGTTCAAGCACATGGACTATTTCTACTTCCACAACTGCCTCTACGAGGGCGTGTGGAAGACCAACCGCCGCCGCCGCGAGGAGCAAACGCCCACTTGGGACGTCATCCGCACCTACCCGTCGGACTTCCGCGTGGTGTTCGTGGGCGACGCCTCCATGAGCCCCTACGAGGTTGCGATGCCGGGCGGCGCGGTGGAGCATTTCAACGAGGAGGCCGGCCAGGTCTGGCTGCAGCGCGTGCTGGATCATTTCCCCCGCACGATCTGGCTCAACCCGGTGCCGAAGAACCACTGGGGCTACACGCACTCCATCCAGATGATCAAGGACCTGATGGGCCAGCGCATGTTTCCGCTGACGCTCAAGGGGCTGGACGGCGCGATGCGGGAGCTGGTGCGGTGACGCAGTTGATTTTTGATCCATTTTTGGTACATTGCAGAGGGCGCCATGAAACGTGTCCAGGCGCGGTTTTTCCGCACCCGGCAAGGCCGCGAGCCTGTTCGCGACTGGCTGCTTGAGCTGGCCGCCGCGGACCGCAAGCGCGTCGGCGAGGAGATCAAGGATGTGGAGTTCAGCTGGCCCATCGGCATGCCGCTCTGCCGCCACCTCGGCGACGGGCTCTGGGAAGTTCGGTGCTCGCTGAGCGCGCGGCGGATCGCGCGGGTTCTGTTCTGCCTCCGGGGCGACACGATGCTGCTGCTGCACGCCTTCATGAAGACGACCCAGAAAACGCCCCAGCACGACCTGGAACTCGCGCGGACGCGCTTGAAGGAGTTTTTGCAATGACAGATCATCCCAACATCGGCTCATCCCTCGATGATCTCCTCGAGCAGGACGGCGTGCTGGCCGAAGTCACCGCGCGGGCGCTCAAGCGCGTGATCGCGCGTCGATTGGTGGCCGAGATGGCGGGACGGAAGCTCACAAAGGCGGGCCTGGCTTTGCGGATGGGAACGAGCAGGTCGCAGCTCGACCGTCTGCTCGACCCGGAGAACGACTCGCTGACGCTCAACTCCCTCGTGCGCGCGGCCCACGCGGTCGGTCACCGCGTGAAGGTGGAGCTCATCCCGAACGAGTCCTGAGCGGCCCCCGCGCAAGATGACGTCCGTCTTGCAATCGCGCCCGGGCGGCCCGATAGCTGCGCCGCAGCCACGAGGATCGCATGCAGGACGCGCCCATCGCCTACGCCCACCGCCCGAAGCCCTTCGGCTATGAGGTGAGCTATCGGCTGGAGCCGGACGCGCTGTTCGTTGACACCGGGCGCAAGCAGGAGCGGATCCCCTATCGGTCGATCGTGCTGGCGAGGCTCGCCTATGCGCCCACCAACTTCACCACCAAGGGCTACAGGCTCACGCTGGTGCTCGGCGATCGCCGCACGCTGAAGATCGCCAACCTGTCCTGGAAGACCTATTTCGAGTTCGACCGGCAGGACGCCGGCTACACGGCCTTCGTGCGGGCGCTGCTGGCGCGCGTCGCGGCCGCCAATCCGCGCCTGGCGTGTCGCACCGGCACGCCGCCCGTACTCTGGGGGCTCGCCGCCGCGGCGGGCGCCCTGGTGGTGGCGGGGCTGATCGCGATGGGGCTCGCGGCGACGCAGCGCGGCGGGCTCACGGTGGCGCTGCTGGTGATCCTGTTCGTGGCCCCGCTCGGCTGGCAAGTCCACGCCATGGTGATGCGCAACTGGCCCGGATCCTTTGATCCGGGCGCGCCGCCCGAGCGCGTGATGCCGGCCCCGGGCTGAGGCCGGCGCTCGCTGGCGATTACTTCTTCTGCGGCTCGCGCACGACCAGCACGGAGGATTCCGCGTGCCGGACGATCGTCGACGCGTTGGAGCCGAGCAGGTAGGTGGCCATTCCGGGCCGATGCGAGCCGACCACGATCAGGTCCGCGCCGATCTTCTTCGCCTCGGCCAGCACCTCGTTGTAGACCGCGCCCATGCGCACCGCCGTGGTGACGGCGCCCCCGGGAACGTGGAGGGTGGCGGCCAGCTCGGCCAGCCGCTTCTCGGCGTCGCCCTGCTGCTCCTCGTCAAAGGACGGCGGCACGTATTCCATGAACGTGACCGGCAGGATCGAGCGCACGTAAACCAGCGCGACCGTTCCGCCGCTCACGCCAGCGAGCGCCGTGGCCTTCTCGATGGCGGGGCGTGCGACCTCGACCTCGGACAGGTCGACGGGAACCAGGATCGTCTTGAACATCGGGGGGCCTCCATTCACGGGACCGCACCTTAGCGCCACTTTGCGGCAACGACATTGCGCGACGTCAAAGGCTGGCGCGACGTCAAAGGCTGGCGCGACACCAAAAGCCCCTCGCCCGTCGCCCCGCCCCGCCGCATGGACATCCGGCGAGGCGCGCGGCTACCATCCGGCATCCGGCCCGCCAAGAGGCCGGGAGGGGAGGATCACGGTGACGCACTTCACGATCGACCGGCGGACATTGATGTTGACCGCCGCCGCGATGGCGGCCGGCGTAGGCGCCGCCCGCGCCCAGGAGGCCTGGCCTAAGGGGCGGCAGCTGCGCGTTGTGGTTCCGTTTCCGCCCGGCGGCGCGACCGATGTGGTCGGCCGCATCGTGGCCGACAAGCTCGGGCAGATCTGGGGCCAGACGCTGGTGGTCGAGAACCGCGCCGGCGCGGGCGGCAATATCGGCAACGAGGCGGTGGCCCGGGCCGAGCCCAACGGCGACACGCTGCTGGTCGGCACGGTGGGGCTCACCACCAACCAGTTCCTCTACCCCAAGCTGAACTATGATCCGGTCGCCGATTTCGCGCCCGTCAGCCTGCTCGCGATGGTGCCGAACCTGCTGGTCGTGTCCAAGACCCTGCCGGTCAACTCGGTCGCGGAGCTCATCGCCTACGCCAAGGCCAACCCGGGCAAGCTCAACTACGGCTCGTCGGGCGTCGGCACCTCGATCCACCTCTCGGGTGAGCTGTTCCAGCGCATGACCGGGGTGAAGATGGTGCATGTGCCCTACCGCGGCAGCGCGCAGGCGACGCAGGACCTCATTGCAGGGCGGCTCGACCTGATGTTCGACAACATCTCGCAGGCGCTTCCGCACGCCCAGTCGGGCTCCACCAAGGCGCTCGCGATCACCACCGCCAAGCGGTCGCCGGTGACGCCGGAGTTCGAGACCGTCGCCGCCACGGTGCCGGGCTTCGACGTGTCGTCCTGGTTCGGCTACCTCATCCACCGCAAGACGCCGGCCGCGATCCTGCAGAAAGCCGCCGTCGACACGCGCGCCGCCGTGATGGACCCGGCCGTCCAGGACCGGCTGAAGGCCACCGGCGCGATCCCGGTCGGCTCCACGCCAGACGAGTTCGCCGCCATGATCGCGGCGGAAACCAAGATGTGGGGAACGGTGATCCGCGAGGCCAACATCAAGGCCGATTGAGCCGCGTCCTGAAGCTTAGCCCGAAAGTCGTTCGGACTGCCTCAATCCCCTCATCCTGAGAGCCTGGCCGAAAAGTCGTCCGAACACCCTCGATACCCTCATCCTGAGGAGCAGGCCGTCTTCGGCCTGCGTCTCGAAGGACGAGGGAGACCAGATGGGACGACAAATTCAGCCTTCTGGACCCCTCGTCCTTCGAGACGCCATGCGAAGGTCGCATGGCTCCTCAGGATGAGGGGTGTTGAGCGAATAGTCGGCCAGGCTCACAGGATGGGGGGTTTTGGGCAGGCTTGGAGGATGGGGCGTCGAGCGAGTGACCGGCCAGGCTCTCAGGCCTGGCGCTCGGGCGTGTGGACCACGAGGCCGTCGAGCTCGGGCTTCACCTTGATCTGGCAGGACAGGCGTGAGGTCGGCCGCACGTCATAGGCGAAGTCGAGCATGTCCTCTTCCATGGAGGCGGGCTCGCCAACCTTGGCCTTCCAGGCCTCGTCCACATAGATGTGGCAGGTCGCGCACGCGCAGGCGCCGCCGCACTCGGCCTCGATACCCGGCACGCCGTTGCGAACGGCCGTTTCCATCACGGTGGCGCCGTCCTGGGCGTCGATCGTGCGGGACGCGCCTTCATGGTCGATGAAAGTGATCTTGGTCATCGGGATCTCGGGTGGAACGCCGCCGCAGCTAGCGCCGCGGCGCACAGTCCCGCCCTACTTAGGACAGTCCCGCCCGGTTGGCGAGAGGTGGAAACGAGGCGCACGGGGCGTTGCCGGCTTGAGCGCCTTGGGCTCAGAGCCCGCCGACCCGCCGGTCATGCAGCCGGGCGGCGATCACGGTGCGCGCCTCGGCGACGGCCGCATGGAGGCCCGCGAGGGCTTCGAGAACCTCTTCCTCGTCGGCAGCGTCGTCCAGCGCCTCCACGGCGCCGGCCTGCCGGGCCACCACGAAAGCCCCGACCGCGCTGGCCGAGCCCTTAAGCAGGTGGGCGGCGTCGCTGCGGCTGCGGCCGTCGACGGCGTCGCGCACGCTGCGCAGCACGTCGTTGGACTGCTCCAGGAACATGCCCAGCACGTCGCGGGCGAGATCGACGTCACCCATGGTCTGGGCCGTGAGGTGCCGGAGATCGAGAATGGCTGGGCCGTCGGACGGCGATCCGCCATCCTGCCGCGCCGCCAGATCGTGCGTCCCTAACTCTGCGCCGAACATGGTCTCAGGTCCTTTGTGCGACGAGCCGGCGTGAGACACGGCCGATCAGAGAGTGTGTGCGGCGGCTTCAACATTCCGCAAGTCGCCATCCTGCGGAGGATTGGGGCGCAACGGTGTCAATGGTGGCGGCCGGCGGCACGTCTTTCGTTGTAGATAGACGTGCGTCTCTCATCCAATCGCCAGCGGCGGCGCTCGCGCAACCTCATGGTTACGCTTATGGTAACCGAGGCGTTAACGACGTTTTGCGACGGCCGGGTGGGCCGGGTTCCCTTCGGGGGGGCCGCCGACTAGAGTGGACTTTGGTTAACCGATCCCGAATGCGGGGCCGGCCGACCGCCGCGAGAGGCGCCACGCGTGGCTCTCGCCCGCGCATGGTGCATGCGGGGGCGGGAATGCGCGTGGAAGCGGCTGCGTGACGCGTACCGATGCGAGGCAAACCTGATGGCTATCCAACCCAAGGTCACCGACCCCACAGAGGCGGCGCTTTCGGCGATCGAGGAGGCGCTCAATCTCACGGGAACGACGCCGTCCGGGAAGCCCAGGGATGATGCCGAGACCGCCGTCGCCGCCCCGTCGCCCGCCGCCGACGAGGAGCCCATCGGCCCCAAGCTGCCGGCCGTGAACGACTCGGAGATTTTCCCGGAAGTCAGGATCGAGAAGCCGCGCGACCGCGCCCGTCCCCAGCGCGAGGCGTCCGCCGACCAGCGCCGGCCCGAGCCCGGCCGCCCCGCCAATGACGACCGCCGCGCCGTGGGCGACATCCTGCAGGCCCTCCAGGTGCGCCCGTCCCGCGTTCCCCACGTTCTCGCCACGCTTGCGTCGCTGCTCTGGCTCGGCGTTTTCGCCGCCTTCGCGGCCGGCCGCTGGATGGCCCTCGGCGGCCCGGACCAGACGCTCGCCGAGCGCCTGCTGACGCCCGAGGCCGGACTGGCGGCCTTTGCGGCGCTCGCCCCCATCATCATCTTCTTCGTGCTGGCCTCGCTGGCCGTGCGGGCGCAGGAAATGCGCCTTGTCGCCCGTTCGATGACGCAGGTCGCCATTCGGCTGGCCGAGCCCGAGACCGTGACGTCCGAGGGCGTCGTCAGCCTGTCGCAGGCCATCCGGCGCGAAGTCGCCGCCATGGGCGACGGCATCGAGCGCGCCCTGGCGCGCGCCGGCGAGCTGGAGACGCTGGTTCATTCCGAGATCGCGACGCTCGAGCGCGCCTATGGCGAGAACGAGATCCGCATCCGCTCGCTGATCGACGAGCTGGTGGTGCAGCGCGAGGCGATTCTCTCCAACGCCGAGCGCGTCCGCACCTCCATCACGGGCTCGCACGATACGTTGCGCGAGGAGCTGAACGCCGCCGCGACCCGGATCTCGGAATCCGTCGGCGAGGCCGGCGCCCGCGTGACGCAGTCCTTCGGCTCCAAGGCCGAGGAAATCAGCGGCGCGCTGTCGCGCACCGGCGACCGGATGATCCACGAGATCGCCGAAAAGGGCGAGAACCTGATCTCCCGCCTCGCCTCCACGACGGACGACGTCAATGGCCGCCTGACGCAGGCCACCACGGTGGTGACCGACACGCTCGGCGCCAAGGCGCGCGAGATCACCGACAACCTGACCGCCACGGGCGAGCAGCTCACCACCCAGATCGCCGAGCGCGGCGCGCTCGTCTCGCAGGCGCTGGAGCAGACCAGCCAGATCCTCACGACCTCCCTCGCGGAAGGCTCCGAGAAGGTCACGCGCGTGATCGCCGAGACCGGCTCCGGCGTGGCCGAGGCCATCGCGCAGCGCGCCATGGAGGTGAACGCCACCCTGAAGTCGACCGGCGAGACGCTGGCGGCGGACCTGGGCGGCCGCGGCGACGAGGTCGCACGGCGCATCGACGAGACCGGCGCGCGCATCGCCGACACCATCACGGCGCGCGGCGAGGACCTCGCCACCCGCCTGTCGGCCACCGGCGAGCGCATCCACGAGAGTGTCACCGTCAACGGCAAGACGCTGGGCGAGGCCCTGGCCCAGACCGGCGAGCAGATCGCCACCCTGATCGGCGAGCGCGTCGACTCCACCCGGACCGTGTTCGAGGAGACCGCCACCCGCCTGCAGGACGCCCTCGCGGCCCGCACGCAGGACAGCGAGCGCGCCTTCGTGACCAGCGCCGAAGCCGCCGTGCTGGCGCTGTCCACCCGCGCCGAGGCGGCCGAGGCGGCCTTCGCCGAGCGCGCCGAGGCGATCGCCGAGACGCTCGCGACCCGCGCCGCCGAGGCGCAGGCCGGCATGGCGTCGAGCTCCGAGGCCGTGGCCCGCACCCTGGCGAGCCGCACCGCCGAGGCCGAGCGCGTCTTCGCCGAGAGCACCACCGAGCTCGCCCGCAGCCTCTCCGAGCGCGTCGCCGCCGCCGAGGAAGCGCTGACCGGCAGCGCCGAACGGCTCGGCGCCTCCGTGACCGAGCACACCGCCGCGGCCGAGCGGCTGCTGGCCGAGAGCGCCGAGCGCATCAACGACGTCATCGCCCAGCGCCTGCTGTCCGCCGAGGAGCTGTTCACCACCAGCGCCGAGACGGTCGCCCGCACCATCGCGGACCGCACCGGCGAGGCCGAGCGGACCTTCGCCAACAGCGCCGAGCACGTCACCCGCACCTTTGGCGACCGCATCTCGGACGTCGACGGCCACCTGGCCGCCCGCGCCCGCGAGGTCGCCGAGATGCTGGCCAACCGCACGGTGGAGACCCGCGCGGCCTTCGAGACGGCAACCGAATCGGTGCTCGCCGCCCTCACGGCCCGGGCTGCCGAGACGCAGAACGCCTTCTCGGAGCATGGCGACGTCGTGCAGGCGCGCCTCGCCGCGATCGCCCGCGACGCCGTGATGGCGGTCGCGACCCAGAGCTCGCGCATCAACGACGCGCTGGTGCGCAACGCCGAGCAGATCGTCGAAACCATCGGCGAGCGCGGCGGCGAAGTATCCCGCACCATGGCGAACACGCTCACGGCCTTCGAGGAGACCGTGATCATCCGCGGCGGCAACCTCAACGAGCGCCTAGCCGGCCATCTGGCGGCGTTCGAGGAAACCGCGCAGCAGCGCAGCCAGCGCCTGGAGCAGACCCTTACCGACCGCATCGGCGCCTTCGAGACCGTGCTCGGCCAGGCCACCGCCCGGCTGGACGACGCCTTCACGGCGCATGCCGGCGCCTTCGAGAACCGCGTCCAGAGCCGCACCGAGGCCCTGCAGGAGGCGCTCGACGGCGTCGTTGCTGGCTTCGAGGGCAAGGTGCTGGAGCGCGGCGACACGCTCGCGACCACGCTGGTCGGCCGTCTCGATCACTTCGAGGAGAAGGTTCTGGGACGCGGCGGCGAGCTCGTGGAGCGCATCGGCTCCGACACGCAGGCCTTCACCAACGCCGTGGAAGCCCGGCTCGCCCAGGTGGAGACCATCTTCGGCAAGCAGGGCGAGGTTCTGGCCGGCCGCGTCGCGGCGAGGGCCGAGCAGGCCGCCCGAGACCTCGAGAAGCAGATCGCCGACTACGAAGTCAAGACAGCGGCGTCGGGCGTCAACGTCGCCCGCACGCTGGACAGCATCTTCGTCCGCATCGACCAGGGGCTCGACGCCCGCGCCAAGTCGCTCAGCGAGACGCTGGCCACGCGCACGCTGGAGATCGCCCAGCTGCTCGGCAACGGCGGCAAGGAGATCGCCCGCGCGCTCGACATGCGCGTCGAGACGGTCGAGACCGCGATCGCCAACCGCACGGACGTGCTGGCCCAGACGCTCTCGGCCAAGGCCGAACTGGTCAACGCCACGCTCGGCGCCCAGGCGAGCGCCATCGCGGCCACGCTGGACGGGCGCGTCGCCCGCTTCGAGGAGCGGGTCGTCAACCGCCTCGACAGCGTCAGCGCCCTCCTGGACGAGCGCGCCCGGCTGTTCGGCGAGACGCTCACGGGCGGCGCGTCGTCCGTCACGGCCGCGCTCGGCCAGCGCACCGAGGAGCTCACCAGCCTCTTCGAGAACTCCACGCGCCAGCTCGACACCATCCTGTCCACCGGCGCGGAGGCCGTCACGGCTGCGCTCGGCGGCCGGACGGAAGCCATCGTCGAGATGGTGAGCGGCGCCGCGCGCTCCATCGACCAGGCCCTGACCACGGGCGTGCAGGCCATCGAGCGCGCCGTGGAAGGCCGCTCGGACGAGATCGCCAACGCGATCATCGCGTCCAGCAGCAAGCTCGAGGAGGTTCTCTCCACGGGTTCGCAGGGCGTCACGGGGGCGTTCGGCGACCGCATCGGCGAGATCGAGGCCCTGCTCGGCCCCGATGGCGTCGCGTCCACCCGGCTGGCCAAGGTCGGCGACGACACGACCCGGCAGATCGCCAAGGTCGGCGAGGACACCACCAAGCAGATCGCCCATATCGGCGACGCGGTGCTGCGCGCCCTGGAAGGCCGCGGCTCGGAGATGATCAACGCGCTGCGCGAGCGCAGCGACACGCTGGCCGAAGTGCTCCAGTCCTCGGCCGCGAACCTGCAGCAGGTGATGGACGAAGGCGCGACCCGCTCGGTCGGGCAGCTCACCGCCACCAACGACCGGCTCAAGGCCGAGATCAACGAGAGCCTCGAAAAGCTCGCCCACACCAACGCCCTGCTGGAGCAGGCGATCAGCGGCGTGGGCCAGAATCTCGGCAGCCTCGACCAGGATCTCGGCGCCCGCATGGTGGCGCTGCGCGACACCCTGCACGCCATCACGAGCGAGACGAGCGCCGTGTCCGATCGCGCGGCCGAGCAGGTGGAAGCCCTGCGCGGCCTCTCGACCGGCGCCCTGCGCGACGCCGCCGGCCTGTTCGAGCGGCTGGACCAGCAGGGCCGCTCCGTCGCGGCCTCCAGCCAGGAGCACGCCCGCGCGCTGGCGAGCGTCGCCGCCATGCTGGAGCAGGTCGAGAGCCGCGTCGGCACGGCCCTGGAGGAGCGTCGCGCCGGCCTCGACGCCGCCCTGTCGGCGATCACGTCGCGCACGGACGACATCGAATACGTCACCCGCACCTTCAAGGCGCTGGTGGAGGACAGCCTCACCTCCGCGGAGGACCGGGCGCGCCAGATTGGCCAGGTGCTGAACGAGACGACGCAGTCGGCCACCCAGGCCATCGGCGAGCAGTACGAAACCATCCGCATGGCCACCAGCAAGGAGCGCGAGCGCACCACGGCGGCGTTGCGCGCCGCCTACGAGCAGGTGATGGGCGAGATCGGCTCGGCGCTGACCTCCGCCACGGATCGGTTCCGCGAGGCCGCCAACGAGATGCGCCACCTCGGCTCATCCGTGCAGCAGCAGCTCGAATCCACCCGCGAGGAAGTGCGCCGCGGCGTGCTGGAGCTGCCGAAGGAGACGCAGGAATCCGCCGCCGCCATGCGCCGCGTCGTCACCGACCAGATCCGCGCCCTGAACGAGCTCACCGCCCTGGTGGCCCGCTCCGACCGCGGCATGGACGTGTCGCGTCCGCAGGAGCGCGTCGCCGAGGAAGCCCCGCGCCGCGCCTCGGCCTATTCGGCCGCCAGCGACGCCGGCCTGCCGGTGCGCGCCCCCGAGGCGCCCCGCCGCGCCCCCGAGC
>NZ_JBFUKI010000018.1:0-70751 GCF_056400925.1 Alsobacter sp. P4_H11 | reverse complement strand
CGATGATGGTGGCCACCACGCCGGCGCCGACGGTGCGGCCGCCTTCACGGATGGCGAAGCGCAGCTTCTCCTCCATGGCGATGGGCGCGATCAGCTCGACTTCCATGGTGACRTTGTCGCCCGGCATCACCATCTCGGTGCCCTCGGGCAGCTTCACCATGCCGGTCACGTCCGTGGTGCGGAAGTAGAACTGCGGCCGGTAGTTGGTGAAGAACGGGGTRTGGCGACCGCCCTCCTCCTTGGTCAGGATGTAGGCTTCGGCCGTGAACTTCGTGTGCGGCTTCACCGAGCCGGGCTTGGCCAGAACCTGGCCGCGCTCGACTTCCTCGCGCTTCGTGCCGCGCAGCAGGCAGCCGACATTGTCGCCCGCCTCGCCCTGGTCGAGCAGCTTGCGGAACATCTCGACGCCCGTGACCGTGGTCTTGATCGTCGGCTTCAGGCCGATGATCTCGATTTCCTCGCCSACCTTSACGATGCCGCGCTCGATGCGGCCCGTCACCACCGTGCCGCGGCCCGAGATCGAGAACACGTCCTCGACCGGCATCAGGAAGGGCTGGTCCTTGGGACGCTCCGGCTGCGGGATGTAGCTGTCCACCGCCGCCATCAGCTTCAGGATCGCGTCATGGCCGACCGCCTTGTCGCCGTTGTCCAGCGCCACCTTGGCCGAGCCCTTGACGATCGGRATGTCGTCGCCCGGGAAGTCGTACTTCGACAGAAGCTCGCGCACYTCCATCTCGACGAGYTCGATGAGCTCCTCGTCGTCSACSAGGTCGACCTTGTTCATGAACACCACCAGCGCCGGCACGCCGACCTGGCGGGCGAGCAGGATGTGCTCGCGCGTCTGCGGCATCGGGCCGTCGGCGGCCGAAACCACCAGGATCGCGCCGTCCATCTGCGCCGCGCCCGTGATCATGTTCTTCACGTAGTCGGCGTGGCCGGGGCAATCCACGTGCGCGTAGTGGCGCGCCGTGGTCTCGTACTCGACATGCGCGGTCGAGATCGTGATGCCGCGCGCCTTCTCCTCCGGCGCCTTGTCGATCTGGTCATACGCCGTGAAAGTGGCGCCGCCCGTCTCCGCCAAAACCTTGGTGATCGCCGCCGTCAGCGACGTCTTGCCGTGGTCGACGTGACCAATCGTGCCGATGTTGCAGTGCGGCTTCGTCCGCGCGAATTTTTCCTTGGCCATGGCCGTGCCTCAGTCCTCGACAGCCGGGCGTCGCCGGCAAGGGTGTGTACCAAACGGGCGCGAGATAGGCGGTTTTGCGAGGGAGTGCAAGGGTCACGAAGTGCCCAGGCGCTTGGAGCGCAATGCGAGCAATTCGGGAAATGGCTGCATAGCGTCGTACGCGGGGCACTCCCCGATGGAGCCATCCAACCCTCCGCGTCCTTCCATGAGCAGTTCGTTTCCAGAGGGCAGCTTCTCGTGGACGACGGTAAGGATGCGGCGGTCGCTGAAAAGGAACGAGCCAAGCACCCCAACGTGAACGGCGACGCAGTAGAATGTTTTACCCGAACTCAGGAAACCCGTCTGGACGAACGGCCCGGCGAACCTGGCGTCGTTGATCTTCATGTTCACGATTTTTCCGAAGATAAAGCTCTCCTCAGCCACAACCGCGATCCGCTCGCGTGTTGTGCGTGTGTCATTGGCGGTGGGATTGGCTCTTTGGGCGGTGCCGCAGCCCGCAAGCGCCAAAAGCACGCCAGACGTAAACAGACGGATGAACTGCATGCTGACACCTTCAGTCGCCGAATCGCGGGTCGCCCAAGTAACAGCGTTCCAACTTCTCTGAACCGGCGCCAGAAACCAACGGTTGTACTCTACCCGTTGGCACGAAAGACTTCAGTGAGGTGGTGCGGCCCAGGAGCGCGCGCCTCACAAACAAGATAACCTGATCGCGGCTGTTGCTTAGTTGAAATCAATCTCAGGTGGCGTCCGAAGTGACGCTGGTCACCAGCCTACCCGAGCCAAAGCAAACGGCTTGCAAGCATGCTGTGGCAGTGTAGGGCGCGTCGTCCACGCGGCTCAGATCTCTTGCGCTGCAGCGCTGGGGCCCGCCTCTGCGGATAATGCAGGATCAACGAAAAACACCGCCCAATCCGGCAACGCGCGTTTGATCGCCCGCGCGATCGCGAGCCCCTCCTCGGCCAGGGCGGCCCATGCGGCCGCGCCTTTTTCGGCGGGAATGTCGCCGTCCTCGATCTGGTCGTCGATCGAATCGAAGGCTTCCTGCCAGTCTGCGAGGCGATCCGCCAGTTCACGGTCGATCGGAAGATCGTCGAGGAGCGCTTCCTGCCCCTCGGCCGTCCAGACCCCTTCGGATCCGTACGCGCCCATAACGCGCACGCAGAAACCGCCCTCGGCGGTCCGGAAATGCTCTGGCTCGACGTCGTTCATGGCGCATCGCGAATTGGGGGGAAATGGAGCGGGTAGAGGGAATCGAACCCTCGTATTCAGCTTGGAAGGCTGCTGCTCTACCATTGAGCTATACCCGCCCGCGGCCGGAGATATGCCGCGACTCGTCCGGCTTGGCAAGCGAGGCCCGGCGCGGAAGGACCGAATGGCGTCTCTGGCGGCGGCCGGATCTTTTCCGAGTTGACAGGGCGGCGCCCGGTCACCATAAGACCCCCCGCGGAGACGCCCCGGGCGGTGTCTTCGAAACCGCGTCCCTGTGCAGCGTTCCCCGCTTCCCAAGGATCGGACGTGGGGGAATGTCCCGAGCGGCAAAGGGGGCGGACTGTAAATCCGCTGGCTAAGCCTTCGTAGGTTCGAGTCCTACTTCCCCCACCACTTTTTTCGCCTTCTTGGCGCGTTCAAAGGCCAGCTCCAACGAGCTGGCCTTTTGCGTTCATGGCGTCAGCGGCGGAGCCTGTTTGCGCCGGCGGGCTGGCCATGCGACACGCAAGCCCACAGGAGTTGGACGCAATGGCGAAGCAGGGATCAGGCGGACGGCCAGGCAATCCGGGCGGACCGCGCGGAGCGGCGGGCGGCCCCCGCCAGGGCGGCGCAGGCGAGCGCGGGCCGCGGCAGGACCGGCCCGACAGCTCCGGGAGCCAAGGCGGCTGGGATCCCGGTCGCGCCGACCAGGAGCCGCGCCGGTTCGAGACGCGCCCCCTCCGATCCAAGTCACGCAGTTTTCCGGGCGCCTCGCCTGCCGAGCACGATCGCGGCCAGGCACAGGGCGCAGCGCCCCGGCGCGACCAGAGGCGCGACGAATCGCGTGGCGCGGAGCGTGAGCCCGTGCCGCATGGCCGTTTGCGCCTTTATGGGTTCCACAGCGTCGCCGAGGCGCTGAACAATCCCCGGCGCAAGATCCACACGCTCTACGTCACCGAGAATGCCGGCAACCGTCTCGCCGAGATGGTCCCGAACCCGCGCGTGGCGCCCACTCTGGTGCGCGCCGAGCAGATCGACCGCATGGTCGGCGCGGACGCCGTGCACCAGGGCGTCGCCGCCGACGTGGAGCCGTTTGCCGGACTGGATCTCTACGACATCCCGGACGATGCGCTCGTCCTGGTGCTCGACCAGGTCACCGACCCCCACAATGTCGGCGCCATCCTGCGCAGCGCCGCCGCGTTCGGGGCGGCCGCCATCGTGATGACCGACCGGCACAGCCCGGAAGCCACCGGCGTTCTGGCCAAGACCGCCTCCGGCGCGCTGGAGCACGTTCCGATCGTCACCGTCGGCAATCTCGCGCAGGCGCTCACCGTGTTGGGCGATCGCGGCTTCTGGCGGGTGGGCCTCGATTCGGACGGGCCGGACATCCTGGAGAAGTCGGTGGCGTCGCGGCCTGTCGCCCTGGTGCTCGGCGCCGAGGGCAAGGGCCTGCGCCGCCTCACACGCGAGCGCTGCGACGTGCTCGCCCGGCTCGACATGCCGGGCGCCATCAAGAGCCTCAACGTCTCGAACGCCGCGGCCGTGGCTCTATACGCCATCGGAAAAGCGCTCGAACCGAAGGCGTGAGCGTCAGCGCGCCTTGAGGTTGATGATCCTGGCCGAGCCGGCCGACGACGTGAAACCGTCGCCAAGCTCCGCGACCCTGGCCGTCCCATAGACGCGCGCCCCGCCCGGCTTGCCGGATCGGCCATGCGTCTCGTCGTTGATCACGTAAAGCTCCGGCGGAAACGCCGGACTTCCCACAAACGCGGCCGCCTGCGGCAGGTCGGCGCGCGTGGGGAGGTCGGCGCGCGTCGGCAGCCGCCACACAGGAGCGGGTTCGTCCGCCGGCGTCGCGTAAACAGCGCCCGTGTCCCGGTAAACCAGGGATGGCGCCCAGATGTCGCCCCGTCCAAAGCGCCGGTCGCCGTGTTTCCATCCATGGCGGACTACGCCATGGCGTATGACCCCATGCCGGCCCGCGAAGCCGTGATCCCGCCACATGGCCACGTGGGCGCGCGGCGCATGGCCACGCAAGTGGGATCCACCCCCGTGCGAGCCCGGCGAGGCCGCCAAGCCAGGGAGCGCCGAAAGGCAGAGAAGAGACGCGGCAAGGATCATACCGGGCGCACGCATGCCGAACTCCTGAAACGCAACAACCGCATCCGGTTAACAAAGTATGATGAAACGTCCCCGGTTCCCAGCCCGGTTCGGCACAGCAATTAGGCGGACCTTGGCCGCTTCCGCCGCCCCTCGCCGATAGTCGCAAGACCAAAGACCGGCTCATCTCGGCGGCCCGTCTGAGCTATTAACAAAATATATCGGGGGAATGCATCACAGGTCGGCTTGCCGCGCGAACGCTTGTTCGCGCCAGGGCTCCCCCTGTGCCCGCACTCCGCCGAGGCCAGCACGAGACGGGGGTGGACCATGGCGACTGCCAGTTACGAGACAATCGAGAAAAACCCGAGTTACCAGGAGCTTGTCCGCAAGCGCTCGTCCTTCGGATGGTCGCTGTCGGCCGCGATGCTGGTGATCTATTTCGGCTTCATCCTGCTGGTCGGCTACGCCCCCAAGGTGCTGGGCATCCCGCTCGGAACCGGCGTGATGACGGTCGGCATTCCGGTCGGCCTGTTGGTGATCATCTCGGCCTTCGTGCTCACGGGCGTTTATGTCGCCCGCGCCAATGCCCAGTACGACGTGCTGGTCCGCAAGATCGTGGAGGATGCCAAGTGAAAACCGCCAGCACACTCCGCGCCGGCGCGTCCGGCCTCCTCGTCGCGCTTTCGTCGACGCTCGCCCATGCGGCCGGATCCATCGACGGCGGCTCCAAGCAGGACCTCAACATCGCCGCCATCGGCATGTTCCTGGCCTTTGTGCTGCTGACCCTCGGCATCACCTACTGGGCCGCGAAGCAGACCCGCTCCGCCGCGCAGTTCTACACCGCCGGCGGCGGCATCACGGGCTTCCAGAATGGCCTCGCGATCGCGGGCGACTACATGTCCGCCGCTTCGTTCCTGGGCATCTCGGGCCTGGTCTACCTGTCGGGCTATGACGGCCTGATCTATTCGGTGGGCTGGCTCGTCGGCTGGCCGATCGTGACCTTCCTGATCGCCGAGCAGCTTCGCAACCTTGGCAAGTTCACCTTCGCGGACGTGGCGTCCTTCCGTTTCGCGCAGACGCCCATCCGCGTCCTCGCGGCCTGCGGGACTCTCGTAACGGTCGCTTTTTACCTGATCGCCCAAATGGTTGGCGCCGGTAAGCTGATTCAACTTCTGTTCGGCCTCGACTACTGGATGGCCGTGCTCGTGGTTGGCGGCCTGATGATCGTCTACGTGACCTTCGGCGGCATGGTGGCGACCACCTGGGTGCAGATCATCAAGGCCTGCCTGCTGCTCGCAGGCGCGTCCTTCATGGCCATCATGGTGCTGGCCAAGTTCGGCTTCAATCCGGAGGCCCTGTTCAGCAAGGCCGTGGAGGTGCATCCCAAGAAGATCGCCATCATGGAGCCGGGGTCGCTCATCTCGAACCCGCTCTCGGCGATCTCGTTGGGACTGGCGCTAATGTTTGGCACCGCGGGCCTGCCACACATCCTGATGCGCTTCTTCACGGTGTCGGACGCCAAGGCGGCCCGTAAATCCGTGTTCGTCGCTACGGGCTTCATCGGCTACTTCTACATCCTCACTTTCATCATCGGCTTCGGCGCGATCACGCTGGTGTCGACCAACCCCGAATTCCTGGAAGCCGGCAAGACCGAGCTGGCGGCGATCAAGGGCGGCTCCAACATGGCCGCCATCCATCTCGCCAACGCGGTCGGCGGCAACGTCTTCCTGGGCTTCATCTCGGCCGTCGCCTTCGCGACCATCCTGGCGGTTGTCTCGGGATTGACGCTGGCCGGCGCGTCGGCGATCAGCCACGACCTCTACGCGACGGTGATCAAGAACGGCGCCGCCAACGAGCAGGACGAGATCCGGATCTCCAAGATTTCGACCGTGTTCCTCGGCATCCTGGCCGTGATCCTCGGCATCGTGTTCGACAACCAGAACGTCGCCTTCATGGTCGGCCTCGCCTTCGCGATCGCGGCGTCCTGCAACTTCCCGGTGCTCGTGATGTCGATCTTCTGGAAGGGCATGACCACGCGCGGGGCGGTGATCGGCGGGTTCCTGGGCCTCATCTCGGCTCTCGTCGGCGTCGTCCTCTCGCCCGGCGTCTGGGAAGCCGCCATGGGCAACCCGAAGGGATCCGCGCCCTTCCCCTACGACAATCCGGCGCTGTTCTCGATGGCGCTGGCCTTTGGCGGCATCTGGCTGTTCTCGACGCTCGACAACAGCAAGCGCGCCGCGCAGGACCGCGCCGGTTTCCCGGCTCAGTTCGTCCGGTCGCAGACCGGCATCGGCGCCGTCGGGGCCGCCTCGCACTGACGCTACTGCCCGGGGCGGCCCAGCGCCGCCCCGGGTTTTTGCTTCGCGGGGTCCTCCCGCGACGCCGGAGAGGCGAGCCATGACGCAAGCCTTCGACGCCTCGAACCCGCCATTCGACCGTCTCGAACTCCGCGAGATCGAGACCCTGAGGGCCTCTCTCGACGTGGGCTACTTCACGCCGGGCGAAGTCCTGATCGCCCAACATGCGGCGTCGGAATCGCTGTTCATCATCATCAAAGGCGCTGTCGAGGAGCGCGACGGGGACGAACTCGTCGCACTGCTCGGCCCGCGCGACGCATTCGACAGCCGCGCGATCGTCCAGGGAGAAAGCGGCCACGCGTTCGTGGCCCGGGACGAAACCCTGTGCTGGCTGGCCCCGAAGGCGACGGTTCTCGACCTCATCAAGCGCAGCCCGCGTTTCGGCGCGTTTTTCTATCTCGACATCTCGCGCAAGCTTGATGCGCTGGAGAGCGAAGCCGAGGACCAACGCGTCGGCAGCCTCATGCGCGGGCGCCTCTCCGACGTGTTCATGCATCCCGCGACCTTCATCGAGGCCGACGAGAGCATCGAGGCCGCCGGACGACGCATGCGCGACATCAACAGCAATACGCTGCTGGTGCGCGACCGCGACCGCATCGGCATAATCACGGGCATGAACCTGTCCAAGGGTGTGGTGCTCGGCCGCCTCCCGCTGGAAACGCCCGTGCGGGCGCTCGCCCATTTTGACGTGGTGCGGCTGCGACCGGACGATTTCGTCTACGAAGCGCTGCTGCTGATGACCAAGCACAACAAGCGCCGCATCGCCGTTCATGACGGCGAACGCTACCTGGGCGTCGTGGAGGACATCGACGTCCTCAGCTTCATCGCCGGCAATGCGCAGATCGTAGCCGGCAGGATCGACAGGGCCGCCACGCTGGACGACCTCGCGGCCGCGGCTGCCGAGATCGCCGCGCAGGTGCGCATCCTGCGGCGGCAGGGCCTGAAGCCGTCGGTGATCGCCGAGATCGTGTCCGACCTGAACCGCCGGCTGTTCGCCAGCCTCTTCACCATGGTGGCGCCGGCCTCCATCCGCGAAGCCGGGTGCCTGATCGTGATGGGCAGCGAGGGGCGCGGCGAACAGACGGTCCGCACGGACCAGGACAACGGCCTCATTCTAGCGCATCCCGTTGACGCCGCGGACCTCGCAGCCTTTCGGACCGCGTTCTCGGGCGCACTGGCGCGTTTTGGCTTCCCGCCCTGCCCTGGCGACGTGATGGTCTCCAATCCGTTCTGGTCCAGGCCGCTCGCAGATTTCGAAGCCGATTTCCGCCGCTGGATCGCGCTGCCCGACAACGACGCCCACCTCAACGTGGCGATCTTCCTGGACGCCGAGGCGGTCGCGGGCGACGCCGCCCTCCTGGCCAAAGCGAAGGCGGCCCTGATGGACGCCGTGCGCGGCGAGCAGGCCTATTTGGCGCGCTTCGCAAAGGCAGTCGACGCCTTCGAGACCCCGATCGGGCTGTTCAACCAGCTTGTCACGGCCGAGGGCGCGGGCGACGCGCTCGATCTCAAGCGCGGGGGCCTGTTCCCGCTCGTGCATGGCGCGCGCGCGCTCGCGCTCGAGAAAGGCATTTCCGCCACCAACACCGAGGCGCGCTTGTTGCAGCTGGGGCGGATCGGCCTGCTCAAGCCGGCCTTTGCGCGCCAGTGCGTGGATGCGTTCCAGTTCCTGGCGGGGCTGCGGCTGGACGCTCAGCTGGCGCAAGCGGCGGGCGGATCGGGCGCGCTGGTGCGTCCGGCGGCGCTCACCACCATGGAGCGGGACCTGCTGCGAGACGCCTTTCAGGTGGTGAAGCAGTTCCGCGAGATTGTGCGGCGCCACTTCAACCTGGGCCTGTTCGGATGACCGACTGGCCCACCCCCTGGCTAGCCGCCAAGCGGCTCTTTCACCAGGCCACGATCGGCGACCAGAACTATCGTTTTCTGTTCCGGCCCGGCCCGCCCGACGAAGCCGTGGCCATCGACTGCGAGACCACGGGGCTCGACGTCGCCCGCGACGAGATCATCACGATCGCGGCCATCCGCATCCGCGGCTCGCGCATCCTGGCGAGCGAACGCTTCGAGGCCCTCGTGCGGCCCGACGTCCGCATCGCTCCCGAAGCCATCAAGGTCCACCACCTGTTCGAGAGCGACGCGAAGGCGGGCGCGTTGATCTACCGCGTATTGCCTGATCTGCTGCGGTTCATCGGCGGGCGACCACTGGTCGGCTACTACCTCGAGTTCGACATCGCGATGTTGAACAAGGCCGTCCTCGGGTTTATCGGCGTGGAATTGCCCAACCCGCGCATCGAGGTGTCCCGCCTCTACCACGAGCGGAAATATGGCGACGCGCCGCCCGGAACCGTGGTGGACCTGTCGTTCGCCGCCATGCTGGCGGATCTCGGCATTCCCCGGCTGGCCCAGCATGACGCCGCCAACGACGCTCTGATGACCGCGATGGCCTATGTGGCCCTGCGCGACCTCAAGCGGCGCGGAACCCGCATCCCGCGGCCCCGCACGAGAGCGCCGCTGCAGCCTGGCGGGGTTTGATCCTTATCCACGCTAGACGAAGGTTGAATCCCGCCCGCGGGAGAATCCTGTATCGTTTGAAACTGGCGTATGCGGATTTTCGCACGCCCAAGATGGCGACCCCTCACAATAACCCGGGTCGCCGCGATGATTGGACGAGGGACTTGGGGGAAACTGCGGCCGATCCGATCCGGATGGCCGGTGTGTTTTCGAAATGATGATGCTGCGCATGAAAGACGCCGATTCCCGGTCGGCGAACGGGCGAACACGTCCCGTCGCATGCGCGGTCAGAGGAACGACAAGGAGTTGGGCATGACGATGGCAGCCGCCCCCGCTGGGGCTGAACGCGTAAGGCCGATGACGGCCGACGAGAAGAAGGTGATTTTCGCCTCTTCTCTGGGCACCGTCTTCGAATGGTATGATTTCTATCTCTATGGTTCGCTCGCAACCATCATCGGCGCGCAGTTCTTCAGCCAGTTCGATGAAGCCACGCGCAACATCTTCGCGCTGCTGGCGTTCGCGGCGGGCTTCATCGTTCGCCCGTTCGGCGCGCTGGTGTTCGGCCGCGTTGGCGACCTCGTAGGCCGCAAGTACACCTTCCTGGTCACGATCCTGATCATGGGCCTGTCGACCTTCATCGTCGGCCTGCTGCCGGGGTCGAAGTCCATCGGCATCGCGGCTCCGATCATCCTGATCGCGCTGCGCCTGCTGCAGGGTCTCGCGCTCGGCGGCGAATATGGCGGCGCAGCCACTTACGTGGCCGAGCACGCCCCGCAGGGCCGCCGCGGCTTCTACACCTCGTGGATCCAGACCACCGCGACGCTGGGCCTGTTCCTGTCTCTGATCGTCATCCTGTTCACCCGCACGATCGCGGGCGAGGCGGCTTTCGCCGAGTGGGCCTGGCGCGTTCCCTTCCTGCTCTCGATCGCGCTGCTCGGCATCTCGGTCTGGATCCGTCTGCAGCTCAACGAGTCGCCGGCCTTCCAGAAGATGAAGGCCGAGGGCACGGGCTCCAAGGCGCCGCTGTCCGAGGCTTTCGGCCAGTGGAGCAACATGAAGTTCGTGATCATCGCGCTCGTCGGCCTCGTCGCCGGCCAGGGCGTCGTCTGGTACACGGGCCAGTTCTACGCGCTGTTCTTCCTCCAGAGCATCCTGAAGGTCGACGGCTACACGGCGAACCTGCTGATCGCCTGGTCGCTGCTCGTGGGCACCGGCGGCTTCGTGCTGTTCGGCTGGCTGTCGGACAAGATCGGCCGCAAGCCGATCATCCTGGCCGGCTGCCTGCTCGCCGCCCTCACCTACTTCCCGCTGTTCACGGCGCTCACCGGCGCGGCGAACCCCATGCTCGAGAAGGCGATCGAGACCGCCAAGGTCCAGGTCGTGGCTGATCCGGCCGATTGCGGCGACCTCTTCAACCCGGTCGGCACCCGCAAGTTCACATCGTCCTGCGACGTGGCCCGCGACGCTCTCGCCAAGAGCGCCGTGAAGTACACCACCACGGCCGGCCCGGCCGGGCAGCCCGCCAAGATCAACGTCAACGGCACGGACGTCGCCGTTTACGCGGATGGCAAGACCTCGCCTGACCTCGCCAAGAACCTGGCCGCCGCCATCGGCGCCGCCGGTTACCCGAAGCCGGGCGACGCGAGCATCGTGAAGATGTCGAATCCCTTCGACATCTTCCGCCCGCAGCCCTTCAAGGTGATCTCGATCCTGTTCGTGCTCGTCGTTTACGTGACGATGGTGTACGGCCCGATCGCGGCGGCCCTGGTCGAACTCTTCCCGACCCGCATCCGCTACACCTCGATGTCGCTGCCCTACCACATCGGCAACGGCTGGTTCGGCGGTCTTCTGCCCGCCACCGCCTTCGCGATGGTGGCCCAGACGGGCGACATCTACTACGGCCTCTGGTACCCGATCGTGATCGCGCTGGTCACCTTCGTGCTCGGCCTCCTGCTCGTGCCGGAGACCAAGGACCGGGACATCTACGCCGGCGACAGCAAGATCTGAGGAGCGTGCGGGCGGCCTCGGCCGCCCCACTGCCTCGGCTGTCCAAGACAACGAAAAGGCCCCGTCTCTCGACGGGGCCTTTGTTGTATCGGGCGTTACGCGCCGAAGCTCAGTAGTCGCATACCGTCTCGCGGCGGACGTCCCAGCCCCAGCCGGGCACCCAGACGCGACGGCGGGTGACGTAGCATTCGTTCACGGGCTCGGCGTAAACCGGGCGAGCGCCATACACCGGAGCGCCGTACACGGGCGCGCCATAGACCGGAGCCCCATAGGCCGGACGGGAGCCCGCGATGGCCGCGCCGAGCGCCAGGCCGCCAACTGCGCCGATGGCCGCGGCCGCGCCCGGGTTGAACCCGCCACGGTGGCCGTAATAGCGATACTGCGCTTCGGCCGGGGCCACGCTGGCCGCGATGCCGGCGCCCATCGTGATGGCCGCGATGACGCCGAGGACGATACGGTTCTTGGTCATTCTACTCTCCATCACGCCGCGGAACGAGGTGATTACCCCAGTCCGCCGTGCGAACCCTGTATTCGATGCTCGCAATCTAGAGCTCACGCCCTGAATGCCGCATGAATGCTCTTGGGCTGCATTGTGGCGCAAGCGCGGCCGTTTGCGGCGGGCCCGAATTCTGCCGGGTACAACAAACGGCCGCCGGGCGCCTCAATCGATCTGCGCGCCGATCTTGGCGATGGCCTGCTGGTACACGGTCGCGGCGTTCCAGCCCTGGATCGCGGCGAAGTTCGGCTCGCCGGGCTGATAGCCCGCGCCGCGCCGCCAGCCATGCGCCTTCAGGAAATTGGCCGTCGACATCAGCGCATTGGCGCTGTTGTCGAGGCTGCCGCCCACGCCGTAGAGCAGGATGCTCTTGGGCATGAACTGCGTCTGGCCGAGCTCGCCATGCATGGAGCCGCGGGTTTCGCCCGTGATGAGGCCCCGGTCGACGAGCTTCAGCGCCGCATCGAGCTGGTCCGTGAAGAACTCCGTCCGGCGGCAGTCGTAAGCAAGGGTCGCGACGGCCGACAACGTGTTCTGGTTGCCGCGCTGCGTGCCGAACGCCGTTTCCATGCCCCAGATCGCAATCAGCGGTCCGGCCGGCACGCCGTAGCGTTCCTCGATCTGGTCGAACAGCGCCGCCTGCGAGCGCTTCAGCGTGCGCCCGCGCGCCACGATGGTAGGGCCGCCGCGCTTGGCCATGAACTGGTCCAGCGTCAGCCGGAAGCTCTTCTGGCCCCGGTCGGCCGAGATCGTCGCATAGGCGTAGGTCGTCCCAAGCAGAGCAGAGACCGCCGTGGGGCTCGCGCCTCGCGCCCGCGCTTCGGCGGCGTATTGCTGCTTCCAGCTTTCAAAGCCGGCGGCCGAATTGCCGCACTGCGCCGCAGCGGCCGGGCCGGCCGTCCCGAGAAGCGTGGCGACCGCAACCGCGGCCGCAAACCTGATAGGGGCGAATATGCTCACGTCGATCTCCATTGGCCGCTTGGGGGCAAGCGGTAACCGCACCCCGGAATGGTTCGTTCAATCCGACCGCAGGCGCAAGAGGACGTAAGGAGAATGGTTTCCAGGCCCAGGGGGCCATGGTGCCGGATGAGGGGATCGAACCCCCGACCTTCGGTTTACAAAACCGCTGCACTACCGCTGTGCTAATCCGGCCCGCTGCGGTCCTAGCAGCCCGCCCGACCGCGTTCAACCGGCCAATTGGCGAACGGGCCATGCGAAGCGGCGAGGCGCGCCGCATGGCCCGAAGGGTCAGCCGCGTGCAGCGGCCTTCGCTTCGCGCCGACGGGCATGCAGAACCCACTCGGTGTAGCCGTTGGGCTGCTCGCGTCCCTTGAACACGAGGTCGCAAGCCGCCGCGAAGGCCGGGCCCTCGAACGCGGGCGCCATGGCGCGGTAGAGCGGATCGCCGGCGTTCTGGCGGTCCACGACCTCGGCCATGCGCTTCAGGGTCGCCATCACGCGCGCCTCGTCGACGACTCCATGCAGCAGCCAGTTGGCGATGTGCTGGCAGGAGATGCGCAGCGTGGCGCGATCCTCCATCAGGCCGACATCGTGCACGTCCGGCACCTTGGAGCAGCCTACGCCCTGGTCGATCCAGCGCACCACATAGCCGAGGATGCCCTGGCAGTTGTTGTCGAGTTCCTCCTGGATGGCGGCTGCGTCGAACGACCCGGTCGCAAGCGGGATTGTCAGCACGTCCGAGAGCGGCGCGCGATTGCGGCCCGCGAGCTCGCTCTGGCGCTGCGCCACGTCCACCTGGTGGTAGTGCAGCGCGTGGAGGGTGGCGGCCGTGGGCGACGGCACCCAGGCGGTGTTCGCGCCGGCCTTGGGGTGCGCGATTTTCTGCGCCAGCATGTCGGCCATCCGGTCAGGGATCGCCCACATGCCCTTGCCGATCTGCGCCCGGCCGGGCAGCCCGCAGGCGATGCCAGCGTCGACATTGGCGTCCTCATAGGCCTGCAGCCAGGCGGTCTTGCGCATGTCATTCTTGCGCACCATCGGGCCGGCCTCGATCGAGGTGTGGATCTCGTCACCCGTGCGGTCGAGAAAGCCGGTGTTGATGAACGCCACCCGGTTCGCCGCGGCCTTGATGCAGGCGCGCAGGTTCACGGTGGTGCGACGCTCCTCATCCATGATGCCCATCTTCAGCGTGTGCCGCGGGAGGCCGTAGATGTCCTCCACGGCGCCGAACAGCGCGTCCGCGAAGGCGACTTCGTCCGGTCCGTGCATCTTGGGCTTCACGATGTAGACCGAACCACGGCGGCTGTTGCGGATGGCGTGCTGCCCGCGCAGGTCGTGCAGGGCGATGAGCACGCTGACGGCGGCGTCCAGGATGGTCTCCGGGATCTCGGCGCCGTCGGCCATCACGGCGTCGGTGTACATGTGGTGGCCGACATTGCGCACCAGCATGAGGCTGCGGCCATGCAGGGTCACGGTCCCGCCTTTCGGGCCCGTGTAGACGCGATCCGGATTGAGCCGGCGCTCCACCGTGCCCTTGCCCTTGGCGAAGGTGGCCGAAAGATCGCCATTCATCAGGCCGAGCCAATTGCGATAGACCTCGACCTTATCCTCCGCATCCACGGCCGCGACGCTGTCCTCCAGGTCGACGATGGTGGTGACCGCCGCCTCCATGATCACGTCGGCGACGCCGGCCGGGTCGGTCTTGCCGATCGCGTGGCTGCGGTCGACGAGGATCTCCAGATGCAGGCCGTTATGCGCCAGCAGCACCGCCTCGGGGGCGTCGGCCGCGCCGCGATAGCCGGTGAACTGGGCGGCGTTCTTCAAGCCGACGACACGCCCGTCAGCGAGCGAGACCGCCAGAGCGCCGTCCTTCACGGCGTAACCGGTCGCGTCCGCGTGGCTTGCGCCGGCCAGCGGCGCGGCTTCGTCGAGGATCTCGCGCGCCTTGGCGACCACCTTGGCGCCGCGTTTCGGGTTGAACCCGGCGCCGCGCTCGGCCCCGCCGTCTTCCGGCAGGGCGTCCGTGCCATAGAGCGCGTCATAGAGGCTGCCCCAACGCGCATTGGCTGCATTCAACGCGTAACGGGCGTTGGACGCCGGAACCACCAGCTGCGGGCCGGCGATGTGGCCGATCTCCTCGTCGACATTGCCGGTGCCGATGCTGAACCCGGCCGGCTCCTCGACGAGGTAGCCGATCTCACGCAGAAAGGACTGGTAGCCCTCCGGGTCGATCTTCTGCCCCTTGCGGGCTCGGTGGAACTCGTCGATCTGGGCCTGCAGGCGGTCGCGCGTTTCGAGCAGCGCCTTGTTTCGGGGGGCGAATTCGCGCACCAGCGCCTCGAGCCCGCTCCAGAAGGTCTCGGGCGAAACGCCCGTGCCCGGCAGCGCCTCGCGGGCGATGAAATCGTGCAGTACGGGCGCGACCGAAAGGCTGCCGACGCTGATCATGAAACTCTCCTGAAGGCGCGATGCGCCGGAAATAAGTGGCTCCGTGCAGGCCTTAGACCATGGTCCCCAGCGCGGAAAAAGCAAGCGGCCGCGAATGCACTTGTTCCCTCTGGGAACAAATCCAAATCACTTTCAACGCCCGCATGGCGAGCGGTTGGGCGGCGGTCCCAGCGTGTCGAGCGTGTTGGTCTCGTGCAGAAAGCCCTCGATAGGCGCGAGGTCGATCACGGCGTTGTGCGTGGCGAGGAATACGCCCTGCCGCAACTGGTGGTCCCAGGCCCGGAACGATCCCGGATAGGCCTTGTAGAGCTCGAGGCTCATGTCAGGACGCGTGAGGCGTGAGACCAGCGCGCCCGGCGCTGCATCGCCGGCGGACCGCGTCTCGGCGTCGATCGCGGCGCGTACGGCCGCCCAGGCGGCCCAGTCCTCGGACTGCATGGGACGGCCGGCGTCCCGCTCGAAGCGGCGGTTCAGTTGCGGCGCTCCGTTGCGCTCCGCCGCCGGGTGCCAAGCCAGTGCGCGCAGGCCCTCAGTGCCGACCACCGGTCGCGGCAGGATGGTGCGATAGGGAGCCATGCGGCCGTATTCGCCGACGAGATCCGACACGAACACGACGTCGTAGTCGTCGCCGCCTGTCAGGAGGCCGATATTGCTCTCCTCGCGCCGCCGCGGATCATTGGTGTTCGTGAAGGGCCGAACCGCGACGATGCGCGCGCCGAACTTCTTGGCCGAGGCCTGCATGGCGGCCGAATAGGCCTTGTCGCCGGGCTCCGGGCCCTCGAGCACCAGAATCTTTTTCCAGTTGCGGCGAACCAGTAGCTGCGCCAACGCGTCGGTGCGCATGGACCGCGACGGGATGACGTGGAACAGCGTGCCCCTGCAGGCGTCGGCGCGGAGGCTGTCCTCCTCGTCCCGCACATTGAAGAGCGCCATCGTGGGCGCGGCGTTGGCGGCGGCGAGCAGGTCTGCGCCCGGGAGGTCCAGAACGGCCGCGCGCACGCCTTGGGCGGCGGCCGCAGTCAACGCGGCGTCCACCGGCTCGTCCGCTTTCAGCGTCTGGCGGACGACCTTGAATAGCACGCCCAGCGCCCGGCCGGCCGCGCGCCCGTCCTTGGCGGCGAGCTCCGCGCCTGGCAGGGAGCTCTGGCGCTCGATGCGCGCCACCCCGTCATGCGCGGGGAGCCGCGCGTACCAGGGGTCGCCCTCGCGATCCACGAACAGGATCACACGCTCCGGCGCAGCGCCCTGCCCTGCCGCGGGTGCCGCGATGGCGAACGCGAGCGCAAGCGCCAACCAGCCCAGGCCGGCGCGCAGCAGGCGGCTAGTCATCCACGATCACCGCATACGGCACCATGCCGACCGGCACGGTCTTGCGCACCTTGCCGCTCGGGATGTCGATGATTGACAGGTCGTCGGAGAGGCCGTTCGCCACATAGAGCGTTGTCTCGTCGGTCGAGAAGCGCAGGCCCCACGGCCGCCGGCCGACCAGGATGTAGTCCTTCACCGCGCGGGTGGCGACGTCCACCACCGCGATGTGGTTGGCCCGGCCCAGCGCCACGTAAGCGGTCCTGCCGTCGCGCGTGATCACGAGGTCGACGGGCGTCACCTGCTCGCGCCGCATGCCCTTCGGCAGGAAATTGATCTGCCCCTTCGAGGCCAGCGTCTCGACGTCGATGATATCGACGATGCCGGAGATCTCGCACGAGACCCAGAGCTCCTTGCCGTCCGGCGCCAGCGCGAAGCGGCGGGGCCGCGAGCCCGTGATGATGTCCTTCACGACCTTGCCGCTGGCCGCGTCGATCACATGCACGAGGTTGCCGGCCTCGGAGGCGACGAACACGCTCTTTCCGTCGGGCGTCGCCAGCACGCCCTCGGGCTCCGGCCCGGTGGCGTGGTGGGCCGTCACCTCGCCGGTCTCGAGGTTCAGCACCGTGGCTTCGGAATCATCCTCGTTGGAGATGTAGAGGTCGCGGCCGTTGGGGTGGAGGTCGAAGGTCTCGGGATCGGGGATGTCCCGGTAGCGCTTCAGCAGCGTGTGAGTTGCGAGGTCGTAGATCGCGATGGTGTCGTCGTTGCCGCACGCGACCACGAGGCTCTTGCCGTCCGGCAGCCGCAACATGCCTCTCGGGCGGGCGCAGGTCTTGAACTGCCCGACGACCTCGTCGGCCTTGTTGAGCATCACGATGTTGTCGGAACGCTCGTGCGACACATAGATCAGGCCGGTGCCGGCCTCCGCGACCTGCGCAATCGCGCTGGCTCCGATGAGCGCGACCAATCGTCGAACCCAGGCGCTTCGCCCGCCACCCATGACCTGCCCCCCATGCCGCAGAGCGGCTTCGTTGAAGGCATCGTGGTCCGGCGAGCCGCGCGGAGCAACCCCGCCGCACAGGCGATCAGCGACTTGCTTCGCGCATCACGGCCTCCACCGCGCGCACCACCGCATCGGGAGCATCGAGCGCGATCTGGTGGCCGGCGTCCGGCACGCTCTCGGGAGCCGGCGCGCCGAGCTGGCGGGCGAGATCGGCCTGAAGGCGGCGCCAGACGCGCTCCATGCGCCCGTCCGGATAGGCCCCGTTCCACTCGCCGTCGCCATGCACGAGCACGCGCGAGGGCATGCGGACATAGCCGGCGCGCTCCGCGTCCGCGAGGCTCGCCCCGATGCCGCGCATTTCCCGGATCACCGAAAGCCGCGCCTTGTCGGCGGTCGCCAGATCGATGGCGAGGCGCTGCATGCCGTCCGGCAGGCCGTACCCGGCCGCCGCGGCCGGCGTCCGGTTCAGCACCTGGTTCGGATCGCGTGGCAGGTCGATCCCGGCCTCCGCGAAACTTTCGAATTCCCGCGGATGCATGCTGTCCACAAGCACGAGCCCAACGACCCGGTCGCGGTGACGCGCGGCGAAATGGGCGGCCAACACGCCGCCGAAGGAATGGCCGACGAGCACCAGCGAACCGTCCACGCCGGCGCTGGCCAGCAGGCTTTCCAGATCCTGGTCCAGAAACGCCAACGTGCGTGGCCGGCTCGCCTTGTCGCTGAACCCAGCCCCGGCCCGGTCGTAGCTGCAGGTCCGCGTCACGGCGGCGAGCTGCGGCTGCACGAGCGTCCAGTCCAGGTGGTTGCCGCCCAACCCGGCTTCGAGCACGACGGTGGGCGATCCCTGCCCGGCGCAGAAAAGATGCAGCCTCGCGTCGACGGTGTCGTAGAGCCGCCCCGGCGGCTGGTGCACGCCAGGTCCGGGCGCCGCCGCGCCCAGCCACACGCCCAGCATTGCGAGGCCAGCGGCCCGCGGCATGAAGGCGCGAGGCGCCCGCGCCCACGAAAGCATTGGCTTCGCGGCGCGAAACCGCCACCATGCGGGCAGCCAAGAAGAAGATCGTCGGGGGATGTCGAGATGCGCCATTGTTTGCCAGGCCTCGCCGCCGTCGTGTGCGCCTCGCTGCTGGCGCATACGACGCCAAGCAAGGCTGATGCCATACCGTGCCCCGATCTCGAACGCCGCTACGACCTCGTCCGCTCAACGGCCTTGCCGCTCGAGATCGTCTCACAAAGCTTTACGGCCGCAGCGAGCGGCTGCGATGCGCTGCTGGAGCGGCTGATGGACGCGGGCGGCTCGCCACTGGCGCGCAACCGCGAGGGCGACACGACCCTGGCCATCGCGGCTCGCAACGGCCATCCGTCCACCGTTCAAATGCTGCTCAAGCGCGGGGCCGATCCCGAGCAACGCAACCTTCAAGGCGGGACCGCCCTGTTCGTCGCCGCCCAGGCCAACAAGACGCGGATCGTGCAGATCCTCGCCGCCGCAGGAGCCAATCTGGAAGCGCCTGGCCGTTCCGGCGTCTCGCCCCTGAGCGCCGCGGCTTTCAACGGGAACGAACGTCTGGTCGAAATGTTCCTGGCCCGCGGCGGGGACGCCAGCGCGGTGGACGGCACCGGAAAATCCGCGATCGTCTACGCCGCCGCCCGGGGCTTCACGGCGATCGTCAAGCGGCTGCTCGACGCGGGCGTCGACCCGCGTCAGCGCTACGCCAATGATCTCACTTTGCTGATCTGGGCGGCAGGTCATGCCAACGACTCGCCCGAGGTCGACGGCGTCCGCACCGTGGAGCTGGTTCTGTCGCGCGGCGTGCCGGTGGACGACGCCGATGACCGCGGCCGGACGGCGCTGATGACAGCCGCTGAACTCGGCCACGCCGCCATTGTGCGCACGCTCCTAAAGGCCGGCGCCGATCCGTCGCGTCGCGACAAGGAAGGCAAGACGGCCGCCGACCTCGCGGCGGGCGAGCCCGTCCGCCTCGCGCTGGCGGGCGGCTGAGGCGGCGTGGCCCTACTTGCCGGCGTAGTAGTTCGCCAGAGCCTGCAGGTCCTCGGGCTGGAGCGTGCCCAGGATGTCGCTCATCCACGGATTGTTGGTCCGCACCTTGGCCCGGAAGTCCTCCATGGTCTTCAGGAGGTAGTCATGCGACTGGCCGTTGATGCGCGGCGTGGTCCCGGCCCCGACGCCGTCCGCGCCATGGCATGCGCCGCATTGGCCCGACACGATGGCGGTTTCCGAGCGCTTGACGTCCGCCTCGCTGGCGCGCGGCTGGTTCAGGTTCACCCAGGTCTTCTGTGAGAAATATTCGGCCAGCGCCATCATGTCCTCGCGCGACAGGTCTTGCGCGATCCCGTTCATGATCTCGTTCTTGCGGTTGCCGAGCTTGAAGTCGCGCAACTGCAAATAGAGATAGCCCTGGTACTGCCCCCAGATCGACGGGTAGCTCGGATCGATGGCCTTGCCCTGCTCGCCGTGACACTGAAGGCAAGTCTGGGCCTTCTCCTCGATCGAGGCGGTTTGCGCGAAGGCGGCGCTCACGAGCGCGCAGGCGAAAAAGGCGGACAGCGCCGCCGTCGTGCGGGCCTTTCCAGAAGTCATGATGGCCGTTTCTCGTAATCTCGGGGGACAAAAAGAGCGGGGCCGCGTCGCGGTCCCGCCCGGTCTCTGGATTGTCAGGCAGGCAAGCTCATTCCGCCAGCGTGAAGGCGATGATGCTGTTGCCGCGCTTGTAGTCGATCTGGGTGTTGCCGCCCGCGCCGACCACGATGAACTGCTTGCCATCCACCGTGTAGGAGGACGGAGGCGCATTCACGCCGGCGCCGGCCTGGAACTTCCAAAGGTTGGAGCCCGTCTCGGCGTCATAGGCCTTGAACTGGCCATTCGCCTCGCCGGTGAACACCAGCCCGCCGGCCGTCGCCAGGATGCCGCCGATCATCGGCTGCGCGGTCTTCACCTGCCAGCGAATCTTGCCGGTGTTGTAGTCCACGGCCGTGACGTTGCCCCACTGCTCCTCGGTCGGGATCACCTTGAACGCACCGCCGAGCCAGAGCTTGCCCGCCGGGTAGTTCGAGCTTTCGACGTGATACGTCATCGGCTGGTGCAGGTTGATCGCGTAGGTGAGGTTCAGGTTGGGGTTGATCGCCATCGGCGACCACTCCACGCCGCCATTGGCGCCAGGCAGCATGCGCGCGCCTTCCTTGGTCGGCAGCACCCACATGTTCTCCTGCGGCACCATGGCCTCGGAGAAGCGGATCAGGCTGCAGTCCTTGGCGTCATGAACGTAGACGTGACCGGTCTTGCCGCCATGCAGCACGCCCTTGATGGGCTTGCCGTCCTTGTCCGCAACCGTGGTGATGATCGGCGGGCTCACAGCGTCCAGATCCCAGACGTCATGCGCGATGTACTGGAGGTGGCAGACATACTGGCCGGTGTCGAGGTTCACCGAGACCAACGAGTCCGTGTAGAGATTGTCGCCAGGGCGCAGCGATCCATCAAGGTCCGGCGACGGATTGCCTACCACGAAGTAGATGCGCCGGGTCTCGAGATCCACGGCCGGGTTCTGCCACACGCCGCCGCCGAGCGTCTTGTAGGGGTCGCCGGTCTTGGCGAGCTGGGCCTTCTCGGCGTCGATGTTGCGCTTCATGTCGCGGCCGGTGGCGTCCTTGGTCGCCCAAACGCCGACCGAGTTCTCCGGCACGGTGTTGAACGTCCAGACCAGCTTGCCGGTCTTGGTGTCGAACGCCTTCACGAAGCCGCGGATGCCGTATTCGCCGCCGTTCGTGCCGATCAGGACCTTGTTGTCCACGACCGTGGGGGCCATCGTTTCGCTATAGCCGAGCTCCGGGTCGGCGATCTGGGTCTCCCAGACCTGCTTGCCCGTCTTGGCGTCCAGCGCCAGCAGCTTGGCGTCGAGCGTGGCCATGTAGACCATGTCGCCGCTCACCGCGACGCCGCGGTTGTTCGGGCCGCAGCAATAGACCGTGATCGGCCCCATCTTGTGCTTGAAGTGCCAGAGCTCCTCGCCCGTGCGCGCGTCCAGCGCGTAGACGTGGTTGAACGCCGTGGTGACGTACATCACGCCGTTGACGACGATCGGGCTGGTCTCCAGCGATTCTTTCACCTCGGTCTGGAAGATCCAGGCCGGGCGCAGCTTGCTGACATTCGCGACGTTGATCTGCCGGTTCGGGTAGAACCGCGTCTGTGCGTAGTTGCCGTTCGTGTGCAGGAAGTTGTTGCCGTCGCCCGCGGCGCGGCTGAGCAGGTCCTGCGTAACGGAGTTCATGTCGCCCCACTTGGAGGCTGTCTTGATCTCCTGGGCGCTTGCATATCCGGTGGCCCCCAGGCCTGCCGAAAGCGCAAACGCAAGCATCGCCAATGACTGGCGTGTTCTCGACACCATCCTGAAATCCTCCCCGATATTCCCGCGGCCAAGCCGTCTTTGCGGCTCATCGAAAGCCGAGACGGACATGCTGCGCCCGTGGAATCAGGGTGTCAACGCCAAGGTTTAGGCGCCGGCTGGACGAATACTGTGGGATGCCAGCTACATACTCGTTCACCGCTGAACGATCAGCAAACGTGCGGGACGGAGACGCAAGCGGATATTTTCACGCGTCTCACGCCCGCAGGCGAAGACTTTTTCGCGTTTCGCAAAAATCGAATGAAAAGCGGCGCTTATTTTGTGCAGTCCGTCAAATCGCGCTCATGAACCGCAAAAACTTCGCCCGATTTGATCTCGACGTTCCGCGCCACACAGGTGCGGCCGCCTTCCTCACGTACCTGAACGTCATATCGTCCCGGTTGCACGTCCGTGATGCGCAGCCGCTCGTCGAAATCCACCGTGCCGTCGCGATCGTTCATGCACTGGTTTTTTCCCCACTTGCCGGTTCCCGGAAGCGCCAGCCGCACCTGGTCCAGTGTCACGCCGGTAAGGTTCCAGAATCGGATTCCGCCGCGCTCCGCTCCGAGAGCGGGCGCAGCCAGGCTGCAGAAAAGCGCCATGATGGCGAAGCGGCTGCCCATTGTTTCCCCCCATGTTTTGAGCGTCAGCGCAGCAGGTTTCGGCCGCGTCCGCAAGCGGCGACTGCGATCTGAACGTTTGATCCGGCCGTCACGGCCCCGAATGGCCGCGCTTGCCCGCAGGCCGGCGCTGCGCTTTATGAGCCGCGGGCGGGCGGCGCATCCTCGGGAGCTCCACATGAATGACGTACGCCAGCGGGTCGAGCCCGCCGTGCTCGACAGCAAGGTCGTTCATGACGGCTGGAGCACTTTTTCAATCGCCCGGATGCGACTGCCAAACGGCGCCGTAGTGAATCGCGAAATCGAGGACCATGGCCGCGCGGTTTGCGTCCTGCCCTATGACCCGGACCGCCGCGTGGCCGTTCTGGTGCGGCAATTTCGCCCGGCGCCCTTTGTGGCCGGTGGCGTCCTGTCGCTGGAGGAGGCGCCCGCCGGATTGCTTGACGAGGACGATCCGCAGGACTGCGCGCGCCGCGAAGCCATGGAGGAATGCGGCCTGCGGCTCACCGAGCTGGAGCACGTGGTGAGCGGCTGGCCCATGCCGGGCCTCTCCACCGAATACATGGACTTTTACCTCGCGCCTTATCGGGCGGAAGACCGCGTCGGCGCCGGTGGCGGCGTGTCGGACGAGCACGAGGACATCACAGTGCTGGAGACTCCTCTGGCGGAGCTCGCCGCCCGGGTCGCAAAGGGGGAGATCACGGACGTGAAGACGCTCGTGCTCATCCTCTCGCTCCAGGCCCGCCGCCCGGAGCTCTTCCGGTAGTTCTCAGGCGCCGGGCACGACGCCAGGCGGCAGGCTGGCGGCGTGCCGGGCGATCGCCCCCGCCGTGGTGATCCAGACCCGTCCATCAGCCCGCTCCCGGATGTGGCGCAACGCACGACGCAGGTGCCGGGCCCGATGCGGCCAGCCGACCAGATAGGCATGCAGGGCGACGCCCATCACCACCGGGCGCTCGCGGCTTTCCTCCAGCAACTCGTCGAAACTGTCCACGATCATGTCGGCGAATTCGGCGCCCTCGCGCTTACGCCCCACGATCTGCGGAATGTCGTTCAACTCCTGCGGATAAGGCACCGAAAGGATGCGCCCTCCCCCGCGGGTGCGAAACCACACCGGCTGGTCGTCGTGGCACCAGTCGAGCAGGTAGCCATAGCCGGCCTCGGCCAGCAGGTCCGGCGTGGTGGCGCTTTGCGAGATCCAGGGGCCCAGCCAACCGTCAGGAGCGCGCCCTTCTCTCTCCCGCATGGCCAGCGTGCAGCCGGCGATCAGCGCCTTTTCGTCGACCTCGGACATCACTCCCTGGCGCTCGCTGTTGGTGCGCCCGTGCCCGACCATCTCGTCCCCGCGCCGGCGGAAGGCGTCGACGAGGTCGGGGGCGTAGTCGTAAATCGAGGTGTTGAGCAGCACCGAACAGGGCAGTTGCAGGTCGTCGAACATCCGCAGCAGCCGCCAGGCGCCCGCCCGGTTGCCATAGTCGCGCCAGGCATAGTTCAGGACGTCCGGATGCGGCCCGGCCGGCGCGATCTCGGCGCCGAGCCCCTCGCCGAAGGAGAAATGCTCCAGGTTCAGGGCGAGGTACACCGCAAGACGCCGCCCCTCCGGCCAGGAATAATCGGCCCGATGCGGGAGCGGATGGTAGTCGTAGCGGTCGTGATGGCGCATGGGCGTGATGGTCCTTGGCAATGCGGCGCCGGCGGGAGCCGCTCGCGCGGCCAAGCGAAAATCATGCTAAGCAGCGCAGGCCGGCTTCCGACGCCGGTTTGCCGGAACAATCCTCGTGCGCCGCTTCAACAGGATCGCCCTCGTCACCAGCGACACCGACGACGCTCGCGCGGCCCGCGAGATCCTCGCGGCGCGCTATGGCGAGGTGAGTCCCGCAGAGGCGGACGTCATCGTGGCGCTCGGCGGCGACGGCCTGATGCTGCAGACGTTGCACCAGTTCATGGGCTCCGGGAAGCCGATCTACGGCATGAATCGCGGAAGCGTCGGCTTCCTGATGAACGAGTTCCACGACGAGAGCCTGCTCGACCGGCTGGAGCGAGCCGAGCGCAGCATCGTCCACCCGCTCTTGATGGTGGCGACCGACGCCAACGGCGTGTCGCACACGGCGCGGGCCATCAACGAGGTCTATCTTTTCCGCCAGACCTATCAGGCCGCCAAGCTGAAGGTGACGATCGACGGCAAGACCCGCCTGCCCGAGTTGGTGGCCGACGGCATCCTGGTGGCGACGCCGGCCGGCTCCACGGCCTACAATCTCTCGGCGAATGGCCCGATCCTGCCCCTCAACGCGCCGTTGCTGGCGCTCACCCCGATCTCGGCGTTTCGCCCGCGGCGTTGGCGAGGCGCGCTTTTGCCGGATCACGCCCGCATCTCCATCGAGGTGCTGGAGCCCATCAAGCGCCCGATCAGCGCGGTGGCGGATCACTTCGAGCATCGCAACATCCGCCGCGTCGACATCGCGATGGACCGGACGGTCGACATGGTGATGCTCCACGACCCCGGCCACAGCCTGGAAGAGCGCATCCTGCTGGAGCAGTTCGGCTACTGAGGTGCAGGCGGCTCAGGCCGCCCTCTCCTGCCGGCGCGCGTCCGCATAGGCCTGCGCGACCATCTCCTCGATCCGCAGCAGCGCCCGGGCCTCGACGGTCAGCACGGGAGCATCGGTTTCTGCGCGCACTGCGATGGGCGCCGCCGAAAAGACAGGCCCGACTGGCTCCTGATCGTTGGCGGCGGCGGGGATCATGTCGTCGGCCCAGTCCGATGACTCGCCCTGTTCGGCGGACAACGGCTGGTCGATCTCGAAATCGGTCGCAATCTGCTGCCGCAGACCATCCTCTTCGCCTGGCTCGGCGACAGGCGCGCCGAGGTCTTCGTCCGGGGTGGGCGCAACGGCGAGCGGGCGGTCCTCGTCCAGCGTCGTGCCGGCGATCTCCTCCTCGTCCCCGATCGAGCCGCGCAGCAACAAGGCGTCCTCGAGCGCCGCCATCACGATCGGCCGGATCTCGTCCACGCGGCTCGCCGCACGGGCTTCGTGCGCCAGCTCGACCGCGGCCAGCACGGGCTGCTCGAACTGTGCAGACACCACGACCGGCGCAGCCAAGGCGAGCGGCGGCTTGTACTCGATCGCCAGGGTGTCGAGCATCATCGAGGCGGCGAGACGGGCTTCTTCGCGGGCCGTCTCGACCTCGAAGCGCCGCAGCACCGAAAGAACGCGTTCGCCCCCGGCGGCGTCCTGCACCTCGCGATCCGTCAGCACGCGCGCGATGATGCGGCGCGCCACAACGGGACCGCCGCCCAGCCCGGCGAAATCGGCCGTGACATCGCGGCAGTTCTGAACGGCGCTCGCGAAAGCCGGCATCAGGCTGTCCGGCAAGCCCGCCTTGCGATACAGCGCCCTCCACCCGCCGGCGCGCGGCTCCATCATCAAGGCGGCGGCGCGGCGCTCCGCCATGCCGGCCAAATTGGCGAGAGCGGCGGTCGGCAGCCGCAGATCGCCCGACAGCAGGGCCCGCAGCATCAGCCCGGCCGTCAAGCGTCCGGTGGAGCGCAGATGCGCGACGAGGCCGGTCAGGTCTTCCTCGCCACATTGGGAGGCAAGCGCGATGGCGACGCGCTCCTCGTCCTCGTGCGCGAATGGCTCGCGACGCGATACGCCGTCGCGGTCCGCCGCCGCAACGGCGCGGCGCTCGGCCAGCATTACGGCGAACCGCACGTCGACGGGGGTCGCCGGCCGCGCCAGCACGGCGTCACGCACGTCCGCGTTTGAGCCGAATCGCTCCACAATGCGGGCCAGCGAAAAGGTGGGCAGCTCGGCCTCGGCGTTGCCCAGCAGCGCCAGCGCGGCGGGCTCGTCGGCGACTTCCGCCAGGGCTGCGGCCACCGGGGCGGCGACATGGGCGCGCTGCGCGACCGCGACCTGCGCGGCCACGTCACCCGCCACGGCCAGCTCGATCAACTCGCCGTCGGCCAGAAGCGGCGACCGCTGGAGAACGATCGCCGCGACGTCGCCGCGATCCCCCGCCAGAGCCAGGATGATATGCGGGGGAGCCTCGACGCAGTCCGCCAGCGTCTCAGCCAAGGCTATGCGCACTGCCGGCTCACGGTCGTCCAAAGCGAGCGTCAGCGCCGCCTCGGCTTCGCCCCGCTCGCTCTGGTCCATTTCGGAGCGCAGATAGGCGCGTGCAAGCGCGGCGGTAGCCTCGGCCCGGGCCGGCGCCGCAGCCGTGCGCATCCAGGCCATGTAATGCCGGACGATCATGACGCGCCCTTTACACGGAACGAGAGCAGATCAAGTGGCGCACGCTGCTGGCGGGCCACTGCGGGACGGCTGGAGAACTCGGGCGGTCGTTCCGGCGGCAGCGGCACGGCCAGGCCGGGCGAGGAGCCTGAAGCGGGCGTCCCACCCACGGGCGCAGCCGCGACGGCGTCCGTAGCGGTCGCTTTGCCGAGCGAGGCCGTGCGGGGAAAGTAGCTCGGCGCATCGGATGCAGGACGGCTCGACGGCAGTCCGGTCCAGAGCTTGGCGACCGTCTGGTTCATCGGCGAGCGGTCGCCCTCCGTCCGAAACAGCCCGTGCATGCGGGGGCCGTCCTGCCGCGCATAGGCGGTGGCCAGCGTGACGGGTTGCGCCGCGGCCCAGGTCGACGGATCGGACGAGATCGGAGCAGTGGCCGCTGGCCCTTTCACGAGCGAGGCGTAGAGCTCCGACACGGTCTTGGGCCGGCCCGTGGCTTTGTCGGTGAACACGGCCTTGTTGGCGGCGGCCTGGTCGGGGAACACCTCGGAGGCCACGGCCTGGGGCGTCGTCTGGGCGCGCCGCGCCAGTTCGGCGGCCCCGCCCGCGCCCATGAAATGCGCCGCGTAGAGTTCGCCCGACGTTGGCTGCCTTCCCAGCGCCGAGGCCAGCGTCGCGGCGTTCTGGCGCGTGAACTCGCCAGCCATCAGGGCGGCCGTGCGGGGATCATTGCGCAAGTTGAGGATCTGCTGCTTGGCGGCCGGATCGGCCACGTCCAGGCGCCCCGAACGGCCTTCGCTGATCGCCTGCGCCTCGGCCCCCAGGCCATGAGACGCGCCCTTGGTCTTGATCAACCCGAGCCAGGTTTGCTCGATGAACTGGAAAAGGCCGGTCGCGGACGAGTTCTTCGCCTTGGCGTCGGGATCCAGCGACGACTCGCGTTGCGCGGTCTGCAGCAGGTATCCGAAATCCGTTCCGGTCTGCGCCGAACCCGTCTTGATGGCGTCCACCACCGGCGTCTGAGCCGCCGGCGCGAGCGGCCTTGGCTCCGGCGTAACCGCGGGGGTGGTGAACAGGAACATCGCAACTCCAGAACGAACGCCGACGCGTCGCCGACGGTCGGACTGACACTGTGCCGATTCATGGTAAACGGATGGTCAATGCGATCCGGAAGCCTCCGCAGAAGGGAATGGCGACATGGCGGACACATCGGCGCGCGAGGCGGCGCGGCACGCTCGGGGCGGCCTCTATTTCGAGGACTTCATTGTCGGCGAGAGCATCGCCCATCGGCTCACCCGCACGGTGACGCAGATGGACAACATGTTGTTCTCCAACATGACGCTGAACCCGCAGCCCCTGCACATCGACGCCCATTTCTGCGCGACCGAAACGGAGTGGGGCCAGCCGCTCATGAATTCACTGTTCACGCTCGGGCTGATGATCGGCATCTCGGTGAACGACACCACGGTTGGAACCACCATCGCCAATCTCGGCATGACCGACGTTCGCTTTCCGGCGCCACTGTTCGAAGGCGACACGGTGCGCTGCACCACCGAGGTGGCGGAAAAGCGGGAGTCGCGCTCGCGTCCCGACGCCGGCATCGTCGAGTTCATCCACCGCGCCTACAAGCAGGACGGAGCCTTGGTGGCGGAGTGCCGCCGCCAGGCCTTCATGCGCAAGCGCCCGCAGGCCTGACCCATGCGCTCCCTGTTATTCGTGCCGGGCGACAGCGCCCGCAAGCTCGAGAAGGCTCTGGCGAGCGGCGCAGACGCCCTGATCCTGGATCTCGAGGATTCGGTCGCCCCCGACAGCAAGGCGGCAGCCCGGGAAACAACGCTCGCGTTCCTGCGGGAGGCGGCCGTGGCGGCGGATCGCCCCAAGCTCTTCGTGCGGATCAATGCGCTGGACACCGGCCTTGCGGACGCCGATCTGGACGGCGTGATGGCGGGCGGGCCTGACGGAGTCTTCCTGCCGAAAACCATCTCGGGCGCGGATGTCCAGCATCTCGCGGCCAAGCTCGCGGTCCGTGAAGCCGAGAACGGCCAGCGGGACGGCGGCGTTGGGATCATCGCAATTGCGACCGAAACGGCGCGCTCGATCTTCAACATGGGCAGCTATGCGGGCGCGAGCCACCGCCTCGCCGGCCTGACCTGGGGCGCCGAGGACCTGTCGGCCGATCTCGGAGCCGAGACCAACCGCGATCAGGACGGCGTCTACGCGGACCCGTACCGGTTGGCGCGCACGCTCACCCTGTTCGCCGCGGGGGCGGCCGAGGTGGCGCCCATCGATACGGTGTTCACGAATTTCCGCGACGAGGCGGGTCTGCGGGCCGAATGCGAAGCCGCGCGGCGCGACGGCTTCACGGCCAAGATGGCCATACACCCCGGCCAGGTCTCGGCCATCAATGACATCTTCACGCCGAGCGCCGCCGCGGTGGCGCGCGCCCGGCGGATCGTCGACCTCTTCGACGCCAATCCGGGCGCCGGGGTGATCGGTCTCGATGGCGAGATGCTGGACCGCCCTCACCTGCGCCGCGCGCTTCGCACGCTGGACCGCGCGAAATAAGCGCGCCTCGCCCGAGAGCGCCCGGTCAGCTCGGGCGTATGATCGAGAACACCTCGTTCACGACGGCGTAGTCGTGGTAGCCGCAGCGCGCGATGGGCTTCGCGGCCGTGATGTCGAAGAGCCCGTCCTTGATGAAGCGCTCGTCGATATAAACGCCGACCACGTGGCCGAGCACGAGGTAACGCTCGAGTTGCTCGCCCGTGGAGGTCTTCAGCTGCTGGATGTCGGTGAGCCGGCACTCCAGCGCGGCCGCAACACCCTTGACCCGCGGCGGCTTGACGAGGCTCGAGGGCTCCTGCTCCAGGCCAGCATGCTCGAACTCGCTCTGACCTCGCGGCAGCGTCGCCGACGTGGAGTTCATGGCGTCGCGCAGGTCCCAGGTCGCGAGATTGCAGACGAATTCCTTGGTCTCGCTGATGAACGCCACCGCGTCCTTGAACCCCTCGGACGAGAAGCCGACGATGGGAGGCCGCGTGGAGAAGGCGTTGAAGAACGAATAAGGCGACAGGTTCACCTGCCCGGAGGCGCTCACCGCGCTGATCCAGCCGATCGGCCGTGGCGCGATGATCGCCTTCAGGGGATCGTGCGGCAGGCCGTGAGCGTAGTTCACAGTGTCGTAGAACATGCGCGGTTCATCCTTGAGCCTTGAGGCGACTCTGCTTTTCGGGATCGGTCACGCGCCCCAGCGCGTCACCAGAGTGGCAAGCTCGGGCCGCACCCGATCGGGCTGGGACTCGCCCCGGCCGATATGGATAAATCCCGCAACGGTTTCCTGCGGCGCCAGGCCGATCGCCTCGCGCGCCTTGGCGTCATAGGCCATCCACTCGGTCAACCAAGCGGTCTTGAACCCCATGGCGTTCGCCGCGATCGTGAGCGTCATGCACACCGCGCCGGCCGAGAGCACCTGCTCCCACTCGGGAATCTTGACGTGCGGCGCCGCCCGGCTCACCACCGCCACCACCAGCGGCGCGCGGTTGAACCGGCCACGCTCCACCGCGAGCCGGTCCTCGTCCGCGCCCGGGTTGGCGGCCTGGAAAACCGCCGCGACCGCCTCTCCGAGCCGGTCGCGCGCCTCACCCTCGACGACGATTAATCGCCAGGGCGCCAGCTTGCCGTGATCCGGCACGCGGGTCGCGATGGCGAGCAGCGCATCCAGTTCGGCCGCGGTGGGGCCCGGGCCGGTCATCAACTGGGGCGGAACCGAACGGCGGGTCCGGAGCATCTCGATGGTGTCTGTCATGGGCGTCCGTCAACCTGGGGACGAGCGGTGCCCGGCGATGGGCGATCCGCGGTCCTATTCCACATTCATGCAGTGTTCATGCGCCACATGGAAATGTGTGGCCAAGATCGGGATGGGGCGCGCCGAGGCCGGGATAAACCGGCCCGTTCGAAGGCGATCGAGAGCTAGGGCTAGCTCGCGACGCCGTCAAGGCACGCGCACCATCGCCACCCGTGCGCATGAGTTCCCGCCCCATGGTTCCCGCCCAACCCTTGCAGCCGCAGAACCTCTGGACCCGCCGCGCGACCCTCGCGGCCGTCGGCGCCGTGCTGGCCTTCTGGGTCGTCGCCGCGCTCACCTGGCGGTTCACCGACTCCGTCGTGCCCTGGGACTCCAAGAACCACTTCTACCCGATGTTCCGCTATCTCGGCGCAGCCCTGGCCCAGGGCGAGTGGCCGTTGTGGAACCCCTACCATTTCAGCGGTCACCCCTCGGTCGCCGATCCCCAGTCGCTGCTGTTCACCCCCACGATGGCGGCTTTCGCCTGGCTCGCGCCCGAAGCCAGCATGCAGCTGTTCGACGGCGTCGTGTTCGCCCACCTGCTGCTGCCGGCCTTTGCGACGCTCGGCCTGTTCTACCGGCGCGGCTGGCACCCCATCGGCGCCGTCGCGGCCGCGATGATGATCGTGCTCGGCGGCTCGGCCGCAGCCCGCCTGCAGCACACGGGCATGATCTTCTCCTACTCGTTCTTTCTGCCGGCGCTGCTTTTCGTCGAGATCGCGCTGGAGAAAAAATCCTGGAAAGCCGCGCTGGCCTTCGGCCTCTGCGCCGGGCTCATGGCGCTGGGCCGGGACCAGGTCGCCTTCCTGTGCTGCCTCGCCATCACGGCGGCGGTGATCGGCCAGGGCGCCCGCGCGGCCCAGCCGTTCCGCTTCGCCCTGACCCGCGCGCCCCTGCTGGCGCTGGCAGCCATCGTGATTGTCGCCATGCTGGCCGTCCCGGCGCTGCTGACGATGCAGCTGCTGGCGGATTCGAACCGCCCGGCCATCAGCTACGGCGTCGCGGCGATGAACTCGATGCCGCCGTCGAGCCTCGTCACGATGCTGACGCCGAACATCTTCGGCACGCTGAACCACACCTACGACTACTGGGGGCCGATGTGGGACACGGTGCCGGAAGGCACCTACACGGACCGAGCGGTGAACTACATCTTCGCCGGCACGATCCCGATCGTCCTGATCTTGTGGCAGGGCGTCGGCAAGGGCCGCCTGTTCGGTCGCGAGTTGCGGTTCTTCGGCCTGCTCGGTCTGTTTGCGGTGATCTACGCTCTCGGCCGCTATACGCCCGTGTTCGTGCGCCTTTTCGACCATGTACCGGGCATCGCGCTGTATCGCCGGCCCGCCGACGCGACGTTCCTGATCAACATCTCGCTCGCGTTTTGCGCCGGCTACTGCATTCACCGCTACATCGCGGATGGCGGCGCGGCATTGGCTGAACGGCTCCGCCCCTGGGCGGCGCGCGTCCAGAAGGCGGCCGCGTTCGCGATTCCGGCCGGCCTGCTCGCCTCCGGGCTCATCTTCTCCAGCCGCGGCGGCCATCTGCTCGAGGCCGGCGTCCAAGTGGCGCTGTTCCTCGCGGTGGCGGCGGTCGGGCTCACCCTGGCCATTCAGCAGACGGGCCGTCAGGCGCGTCTGACGGCTGCGGCCATTCTGGTGGTCTTCACAGGCGGCGAACTCGTGTGGCGCAACGCCGCGTCGGCGCTGAACGCCGAGCCGTCGAACCGCTACGCCGTTTACGACAGCCTCAAGCCGGGCGACTTCGCGGGCTTGAACGTGCTGAAGCGCGAACTGGACGAGCGCCACGCCAAGGGCGAGCGGCCCCGCGTGGAAATCCTCGGCCTGACCGGCGCCTGGCAAAACGCCTCGATGGTGCTCGGCATCGAGGACACGGTCGGGTACAACGCTCTGCGCATCGCCGAATACGAGAAGGCCGTCGGGCCGGGCGAGAACGCCGTCGAGCTGCGCCTGCGCCAGTTCCCGGGCACCTTCCGGGGCTATCGCTGCAATCTGGCCCGCCTGCTCGGCCTCGAATACCTCGTGCTGGACCGCCCGGCCGACAAGTTGCCGCGGCATTTCCCGCGGCTGAGCGCCGCCACCCTGCTCTACTCCTCCGACAACATGTGGATCTATCGCCTGGCCCCGGCCGCGCCGCGCGCCTATGTGGCGTCGCGCTTGCGCCCGGTGGAGACCGAGGAAGTCCTTTCGGACGAGGAGCTGCCGGAGTTCGACCGCAGCACCGAAGCCCTGATCGACAAAGGCGACCTCGAGTACCTGGACGGCAACTACACGGCGCAGAACGACGCGACGCCGGAGGACGGCGGCAACGCCTCGCAGGTCAAGATCCTGTCCTACAAGCGCAACAGCGTGAAACTCTCGGTGACGACGGAGCGCGCCGGACTGCTGGTGCTGCACGATCTCTACTACCCGGGCTGGGAAGTGACCGTGGACGGCGAAGAGAAGAACGTCCTGAAGGCCAACCTTCTGTTCCGCGGCGTGGAAGTGCCGGCCGGGCGGCATCAGGTGGAGTTCACATTCCGGCCGCTTTCGACGGACAATCTGCTGACCGCCGCGACGGACTTCGTTCACCGCGAGGGAGCCGGCGAGACCGCCACTCGCTGACGGTCATCGTTGTGGCGCTTGTCCGGCGGCCTGTCCGGGTGCACAACACCACCGGTCGAAGGCGCCGCGACGCTGCGGCGAACAATGGTTCAATGGCTCGCAACACCATCACGATCGCGCTTCTGCTCGCGGGTGCGCTGGGTTTTGAATCCGCGGCGGCCCAGACGGTGTTCCCGCCGCTGACGCCGATGTCGCCCGCCACCGCGCTGCCGCCGCCGACCTCGCCCGAGGCGAGCGGCGGACAACCCGCACCCGCGCGTTCGGCGCCGTCCACGGCCATTCACCGCGACGGCGGCATGCTCTATCTCGGGGCCGTGCTGGGCGGGCAGGCCGGACCGATCCGCACGGGAATCACGTGGCGGATCTACGCCGAGCCTCAAGATGGATCGCCCGCGACGCTGGTGCAGGAATCGACCTCCGCGTCGCCGAGCATTCCGCTGGATCCGGGCGTCTACATCGTCCATGCCGCCTACGGACTGGCGAGCGCCACCCGCCGCGTCGTGATGAGCGGCGCGCCCAGCACCGTGAGCCTCACGATCAACGCCGGCGGCCTCGTGCTCGGCGGCATCATCGGCGACACGCTTATCCCGCCCGAGAAGCTGCGCTTCAGCGTCTATGTCCCGCTCGGCAACGATCCCGAGGGGCGCGCTGTGGTGGAGGGCGCGCACGCGGGCACGTTGATCCGGCTCCCCGAGGGCGCCTACCGGATCGTGTCGACCTACGGCGACAGCAACGCGATCATGAACGCTGATCTGAAGATCGAGGCCGGCAAGGTCACCGAGGCGACGTTGCGCCACAAGGCCGCCACCGTGACGCTGAAGCTCGTGACGGCGCCCGGCAGCGAGGCGCTCGCCAACACGGCCTTTAGCGTGCTGACGCCGGGCGGCGACACCATTCGCGAGGCCATCGGCGCCTTCCCGTCCATGGCGCTGGCGGAAGGCGAGTATGTCGCCATCGCGCGCAACGCCGGCAAGGTCTACACGCAGGAGTTCACCGTGAAGTCGGGGCTCGACCGGGACATCGAGGTGCTCGCGCGCTAGTGCGCTACAGGCGACAAACGCATCGCCGACGCGTTAAAGTTGTTAATCGAGATATTACACTTTTAGGGGACAGTGCTCGCGGAGGGACCGCCGCGTGCTCAGCCGATTCATCAGCCCCATCTTCCGCGATCGCGCAGCGCGCTTTCCAATCGTGGTCGGCGCATCGCTCGCGATCGTGATGTGGGCCGGGCTCGGCTCCATTCTGGTGATCGAGCATGGCAATGCCAGTTCGGGCGCGCAGCGCAAGGCCGCCGACATGGCGACGCTTTTCGCAGAGAGCGCAGGCCGCACCATCCGGGAAGTCGACAAGATCCTCCTGCTCATCCGGGCGCTCTACGAGGAGGGATCAATCGACGTCGTCAGCGCGGCCTATTCCAAGCGTGCATCGCAGTTCGATTCCCTCACCTTCCAGCTCAGCATCGTCGCGCCTGACGGCGTGCTGGTGATGTCCAACATGAAACCCGCGACCGAGCGGGTGGACATCTCCGACCGCGAACATTTCAAGGTCCACCGCGAGCGCAGCGACGACAGGCTCTACGTCAGCAAGCCGTTGCTCGGCCGCGCATCCGGCCGCTGGTCGATCCAGCTCACGCGCGCCATCAAGGCCCCCGACGGCGGGTTCGGAGGCGTCATCGTGGCGTCGATCGATCCGGACCATTTTTCGCGTCTCTACGAATCGGTCGATCTTGGCCGCGACGGCGTCGTCGGCCTCTTCGGGTTGGATGGCATCGTGCGCACCCGTCGGGGGCAGCAGCCCAACTCGACAGGCGTCTCGGTCGCCGGCACGCCCATGTTCGAGGCCATCCGCACTGGCGCGGAAGGCTCCTACAAGCTCACCAGCCCGATCGACGGGATCGAGCGCATCGGGGCATTCCGCCGGGTGACCGGGCAGGACCTTGTCGTCGCCGTGGGGCTCTCGAACGATGAGGCGTTCGGCCCGCTCCGGCGTCGCGGCGTCGCGATCGCGCTCATGGGCCTGCTCGGCATGGGCTTGATCACCGGCGCGGTGGTTTTGTCGATCCGGGCGCGGCTGGCGCGGGAAGCCTTCCAGCGCGCCAGCCAGCTTGCGACCGAGCAGCACGCCGAACTCGCGCTGCGCGACGAACGCGAGAAGCTCGCCCAGCGCGACGCCGAGGTGCTGGCTGGCGTGGAGAAGCTGAGCGGGCATCTCGGATCGTCCATCGAGACCCTGGATGCGATCATCCATGCCATCGGCGAGCAATCCGCGCGCATGAACCAGGCCGCCATTGCGGCGCGCGACGGTAGCGCCGGAGCGGCCGAAGTCTCGAACGCATCGGCGCGCAATGTCGACGATGTCGCGGGCAGCGCCATCACGATCTCGGACATGGGGATCGAGGCCGAGCGCGCCGTGAGCGGCGCCCTCGCGACGTTCGACGAGGCCATCGCCGAGGCAGACCGGAGCAACGGCGCCTTCGACGAGCTGCTCGTCGCCACCCAGCAGATCGACCGCGTGGTGCAACTCATCCGGAGCATCGCCCACCAGACCAACATGCTTGCCCTGAACGCCACGATCGAGGCGGCGCGCGCCGGAGAGGCGGGACGCGGATTCTCGGTGGTTGCGCAGGAAATCAAGAACTTGTCGGCCCAGACCTCCCTCGCCACGGGCGAAATCAGCGACCAACTCACCGCCATCCAGCGCGCGGGGCGGACGTCGATCGAGAGCGTCCGCGCCGTTCAGGAACGCCTGAGCGTGACCCGTGACACCACCGAGGCCATCGCCGGCACGGTGGCCCGGCAAAGCTATTCGGCCAGCGAAATCGCGATGCGCATCGCCACCGCGGCGCAGACGGCCGCCGACGCCTCCCGCAGCGCCGACGCGATCCGGGCGGCGGCCGAACTTTCCAACGCCTGCGCGTCAGACGTTTTGGCCACGACCCGCACGCTGGAGGCCGAGGCCCATACCGTGCGCGTCGAGATCGAGGCCCTGCACCGCTCGCTGAGGCAGAGCAGGACGAGCTGAAGAACCTGCACGTTTTACGATTATCATTGATCGAAGTCGTCGCGCTCCGGCGCGACCGGGAGCATGCTGCGGTGCTTCAACACGGGTGATCGCATGGCCTCGACACGCAACTACGTCCTGATCCTCTCTCTCGCGATGACCTGCGCGAGCCCGGCTTTCGCCGCCGACGCCGCCAACGGCGGCCGCATCGCCAAGCGCTGGTGCGCGGAATGCCACGTCGTCACGCCTGGCCAAGCCAGCGCCAAGGCGGACGCGCCGACCTTTGCGAGCATCGCGGCGCGCGGCGCGGCAGTGGTGCCGCTGGACAAGTTCCTGATGAACCCGCACCCGAAGATGCCGGACATGCAGCTCAACCGCACCGAGGTGGCCGACCTGGTGGCCTATATTGGGAGCTTGAAGAAATAACCGATGCCGCCCTTCCCGCCCCGGCGATGACCGGGCGGGAAGGGATTTTCGTCGCGACTACTCGGCTGCGATCCGCATCGCCTGCGCGCGCTTCTGGTCGGGCGGAGTGGCCTCGTCGAGGAAGCACTGCAGCGCTGCGTCGAGGCTCATCACCTCCTGCGCCTGCGAGCCGAGGCGACGCACCGTCACCGCGCCCTCGGCGGCCTCCTTCTTGCCGACCGCAATGATCACCGGGACCTTGGCCAGCGAGTGCTCGCGCACCTTGTAGCTGATCTTCTCGTTGCGCAGGTCGGAGCGGGCGCGCAGCCCGGCGTCCCGCAGCTTGGCTGTGACCTGCCGCGCGTAATCGTCGACGTCGCTCGTGATCGGGCAGACGACGATCTGCTCGGGCGCCAGCCAGAGCGGGAAATGCCCGGCATGGCTCTCGATCAGGATGCCGAGGAAGCGCTCCATGGAGCCACAGATGGCGCGGTGCACCATCACGGGCTGCTTCTTCTCGCCATCCGCGCCGATGTAGAACGCGCCGAACCGCTCCGGGAGGTTGAAGTCCACCTGCGTGGTGCCGCACTGCCACTCGCGCCCGATCGCGTCGCGCAGGGTGTACTCGAACTTGGGCCCGTAGAACGTGCCCTCGCCCTCGTTCACGCCGGTCTTGATCCGGCCCCCGGATTCGGTCGCCATCTTGTCCAGCACCTTGCGGAGAATGCCCTCCGCGTGGTCCCACATGGCGTCCGTTCCGACGCGCTTCTCCGGCCGGGTGGCGAGCTTCACTACCACCTCGTCGAAGCCGAAGTCGGCGTAGACCGACATCATCAGCTCGTTGATCTTCAGGCACTCGGCCTCGAGCTGCTCCTCGGTGCAGAAGATATGCGCGTCGTCCTGCGTGAAGGCGCGCACGCGCATGAGCCCGTGCAGCGCGCCGGAAGCCTCGTAGCGATGCACGGCGCCGAACTCGGCGAGCCGGATCGGCAGGTCGCGATAGCTCTTCAGCCCGTGCTTGAAGATCTGCACGTGCCCCGGGCAGTTCATCGGCTTCAGCGCGAAGATGCGCTGGTCGGCCTCCGGATCGTTCGGGTGCGTGAAGGCATGCGCCGACTTCACCGCGAACATGTTCTCCTGGTACCAGCCCCAGTGGCCGGAGGTCTCCCACAGGCTCTTGTCGAGGATCTGCGGAGCGTTGACCTCGTCATAGTCCGCGCGCAGCCGCCGCCGCATATAGGCGATCATGGTCTGGAACAGCGTCCAGCCCTTGGGGTGCCAGAAGACGGTGCCCGGCCCTTCCTCCTGGAAGTGGAACAGGTCCATCTCGCGGCCGAGCCGGCGATGGTCGCGCTTCTCGGCCTCTTCCAGCTGGTGCAGGTAAGCCTCGAGATCTTCCTTCTTGGCGAAGGCGGTCGCGTAGATGCGGGTCAGCATCTGGTTGTTCGAGTCGCCGCGCCAATAGGCGCCCGCCACCTTCATGAGCTTGAAGGCTTCGCCGATCTTGCCCGTGGAGGTCATGTGCGGGCCGCGGCACAGGTCGAACCAGTCGCCCTGCCGGTAGATCTTCAGGTCGTCTCCGACCGGAATGGCGTCGATGAGCTCGACCTTGAAGCCCTCGCCCTTCTCGGCGAACACGCGCTTGGCCTCGTCGCGCGTCCAGACCTCCTTGGTGAAGGGCTTGTCGCGCGCGATGATCTTGCGCATCTCGGCCTCGATCGCCGGGAAGTCCTCCGGCGTGAACGGCTCGTTGCGGGCGAAGTCGTAGTAGAAGCCGTTTTCGATCACAGGCCCGATGGTCACCTGCGTGCCCGGCCACAGCGTCTGCACCGCTTCGGCCAGCACATGCGCGGCGTCGTGCCGGATGAGCTCCAGCGCCCGCGGATCGTCGCGGGACACGAACTCGAGCCTGGCGTCGCGCTCGATCGGATCATTCAGATCGGCCAGTGCGCCATCCAGCGCCATTGCGACCGTGCGCTTGGCGAGAGAGGGCGAGATGCCCTTGGCGATGTCGAGGCCGGTGGTCCCGGGGGCGAACTCACGTACGGCGCCGTCGGGGAAGGTCACGTTGATCATGCTGCAGCTCTCCGGCTCACTCCTGCAAACACGTGCAGGTAAGCGAAAGGGGCGACGGTCAGGACGAGGGCGGGGCCGCGCCGTCGCCCGTGTCGACAGCCTCGCATCGAATGCGCGCCGGGGCGTTCACGCCGCGCCAGAGCCCATAGCGCCACGGTCTATACCACGCCCCGCCGGGCGGCAACGCCGCCGCCACGAGGTCGACGCCCTCCGTGCCCCAGGGGTTACAGCGGCAGATTCGGGCCGCGCCCATCCATCCGCCGGCCCAAAGCCCGTAGCGGCCGATCGCCTCATCCGTGTAGCTCGAGCAGCTCGGCCAGTGGCGACATTGCCGCCCGATCAGGCCCGACAACGTGAGTTGATACAGCCGGATCAGCCCATGCGCCGCCCAGGCGCCGGGTCGGTAGGGTTTCGTTAACCCTGTCGCGGCACCCTGATCGGGCGTTTGCATCTTCTTCACGTCTGCTTGCGTCTCGGCCATCGGCTGGGCTAAGCCTCTTGCGTCCGCGGTTCGAAGCCGCTCGCCGGCGGCCCGCACACGGAGCTTTGCGTACATGGTTTATCGCGTTCGATCTGTCGCCGCACGCGCCTTGGGCGTGGCATGCTCGATCGTTCTGCCCGCCATGGGCGTTTCTGCCGCCCACGCGGCGGACGCCGTCGAGGCCCCCATCGCGGTCGGCTCGCAGCCCGCCGGCTGGCTCCTGACCGTCCGCGGCAACGTGGTGGTTTCGCCCGATTTCCCAGGCTCCAAGGACTACGGCTTCCTCGCCTATCCGTCGCTGAGCCTGCGCCGCACGGACGAGCCAGAGGGCTTCAAGGCTCCTGACGACGGCATCAGCTTCGCGCTGTTCGGCGACAGCCGCTGGAACGTCGGCGTTGTCGCCCGCTACCAGTCGGGCCGCTACCGCGAGGACAACCGCGCCCTTTACGGCATCCGCGACGCCAAGTGGTCGCTGGAGCCCGGTCTCTTCGGCGAGTTCTGGCCGTTGGCTGACACGCTGCGCGTCCGCGGCGAGCTGCGCTACGGCATCAACGGCTATAACGGCCTCGTCGGCAGCCTGGCGCTCGACTACGTGCAGCGCATCGGCAACCTGACCCTCGCGATCGGTCCGCGCGTTGCTATCGCGGGCGGCGAGTACATGAACGCCTATTTCGGCGTGAGCCAGCAGGACGCCCAGTGGAACGGCGCGGTGACGCCCTACAAGGCTGATCCGGGCATCAAGTCCGTGGGCGTCGCCGCTTCGGCGACCTATCAGTGGAACGACCAGTGGGCGACCACGGTGCGCGGCGGCTACGACCGCCTGACCGGTTCGGCCGCGGACAGCCCCATCGTCCGCAATCTCGGGTCGCGCGACCAGTTCTCGGTCGGCGCCAGCGCCAGCTACTCGTTCCAGCTCGGGGGCGGCGGCTGGAAGCGCTGAACGGCGGTTCCTACTCCGCCGCTTGAGCGCCCGCCGAACGCGCCGCCTCGATCTTGCCGATGGCGTCCACCACGGCGTCGAAGGTCAGCATCGTAGAGGCATGACGCGCCTTGAAGTCGCGCACCGGCTCCAGCACGGCGGCGTCGGCCCATTCGCCTGACGGCGGCGGGCCGTTTTCCTTCAGCATCTTGCGCACGGTGTCGCGAATCTGGCGCAGCTCGGCCGCCGTCGATCCCACGACGTGCCGGGCCATGATCGACGAGGACGCCTGCCCAAGCGCGCAGGCCTTCACGTCATGGGCGAAGTCCGCGACCGTATCGCCGTCCATCACGAGATCCACCGTCACGGTGGACCCGCAAAGCTTGGAATGCGCGGTCGCGCTCGCCTGCGGCGCAGGCAGGCGGCCCAGCCGTGGGATATTGCCGGCGAGCTCGAGTATCTTGGCGTTGTAGATGTCGTTCAGCATGCGCCACCGTCCTTTCACCGCAATATAGGGCTTTGATCAGACGGCTGCGAGGGTTCCGGCGGCGCGGAAGAATTTCGCGCGACCGGACGCCGCATCTATGGTCCACGCCGAAGCTGAAGGCGTATAGGGTGCATTCCAGTTCGGTGGAGGCTCCATCATGGACGCCGTGGTCACAAACTTTTCCCCCCGCCCCGCGATCGAGACTGCCCGGGAGGCCCCTCCCCGCCCCTCGCGTGAGGAAGCGGAGGCCGCGGTCCGCACGCTGATCCGCTGGGCGGGCGACGATCCCGCTCGCGAGGGGCTGCTGGACACGCCCAAGCGGGTCGTGAAAGCCTACGAGGAATTGTTCCGCGGCTATGGCGAGGCCGCCCAGGCGGTTCTGGCCAAGGTTTTCGAGGATGTCGGCGGCTATGACGACATGGTGGTCGTCAAGGACATCCCGTTTCACTCCCATTGCGAGCACCACATGGTGCCGTTCGTCGGCACGGCGCATATCGGCTACTACCCGGCTGAGGGCGTGGTCGGCCTCTCCAAGCTCGCCCGCGTGGTCGACACCTTCGCGCGCCGCCTGCAAACGCAGGAGACCATGACGGCCCAGATCGTCGGCGCCATCGACGAGGCGCTCAAGCCGCGCGGCGTCGCCGTGATCATCGAGGCCGAGCACATGTGCATGTCGATGCGCGGGGTCCAGAAGCAGGGCGCCAGCACGGTGACGACCCAGTTTACCGGCGTGTTCCGGGACGACCCGGCCGAGCAGGCCCGCTTCATCACCATGGTGCGCGGTTTTCGCTGAGCGCTGGCAGGCGCTGCCGGGCATGCTAATGGACGACGGTCGGCCCAGGGCCGGCCGTTTCGCGTTCAGGAGCCGCCCATGTGCGAGAACTGCGTTCCACTCAGCCCCCGGGGCGACAAGCACGCTGTGGAGGAAGGCGCGCTGCTGACGCCGAAATTCGACTCAGCCGGGCTCCTCACCGCCATCGCGGTCGACGCGCAGGACGGCCAGATCCTGATGGTCGCGCACATGAACCAGGAAGCGTTGGAAAAGACGCTGGCCACCGGCGAAGCCTGGTACTGGTCCCGCTCGCGCGGCGAGCTCTGGCGCAAGGGCGACACCTCGGGCCAGATCCAGACCGTCCACGACATTCTGGTCGATTGCGACCAGGACTGCCTGATCCTCAAGGTCACGGTCGCGGGGGATGGCGGCTGCTGCCACACGGGGCGGCGCTCCTGCTTCTACCGACGCGTCGAAATGCCGGCGAAGGGCCCCGCCGCGCTCGTTTTCATCGAACAGCCACGATCACGCTGAACTGTGACGGGGGCTCGGCCGTTAACCGTTCGGGTCTTCAAACAACGGTAACGTCCGCGTGCCACGCTCAGGTGTGGGAGGAGCGGACGAGGATCGGCCATGCTCCAGGAATTACTCGGATTGCGCATGCCCGCCCGGGCCGAAGGGGCCGCCTCGTCCGGCGGTGAACCTCCGCAGGGTCAGGCTGTCACGCCAGCGCCGGCGACTCGGCGCAAGCGGCCGCGCATCGGCGTGGCGCTCGGCGGCGGCGCGGCGCGCGGCTGGGCCCATATCGGCGCGCTGCGGGCGCTGGAACGGGCCGGCTACGCGCCCGAGGTCGTGGTCGGCACCTCCATCGGCGCAGTGGTCGGCGGCTGCTACGCGGCCGGCAAGCTGGACGAGCTGGAGCAGTTCGCCCGCTCGCTCACCAAGCGCCGCGTCCTTTGGCTCATGGACTTCCACATCGGCTCCGGCCTCATCAGCGGCGACCGCCTCAAGGCGCTCCTGCAGCGCGACCTGGGCGAGACCAGGATCGAGGACGTGGCCACCCGGTTCGCCGCCGTCGCGACCGAGCTGCGCTCGGGCCATGAAATCTGGCTGACGCGCGGCCGCATGGTGGAAGCCTTGCAGGCGTCCTACGCGCTGCCCGGCATCTTCGACCCCGTGCGGCTCGGCGGGCGGTGGCTCTTCGACGGGGCGCTCGTCAACCCGATCCCGGTCACCACCACCCGGGCCCTTTCGGCCGACCTCGTGATCGCGATCAACCTCAATGCCGATCTGTTCGGCCGTGGCGCGGTGATCCCCGACCATGGCGGCGGCGCCGACGAGCCGCCCCAGGAGGAGATGGCCGAAGCCATCGTCGCAGAGGGATTGTTTTCACCCGTGATCGGCGCGGCGAACCGCATCAGCCAGTTCGTCCGGCGCAGCAGCGGCGCGCCAGGCCTCGCCACCGTGATGGTCGACGCCTTCAACATCACGCAGGACCGCATCGCGCGGTCGCGGCTGGCCGGCGATCCGCCGGACATCCACGTCAAGCCAAAGCTCGGCCGCATCGGCCTGTTCGACTTCCATCGCGCCGAAGAGAGCATCGCGCTCGGCGACGAGGCCATGACGCAGGCCCTCGAGGACCTCGCCATGACCATGGAGGCGCTGCCGGGCGGCTACTGACGCCGGGGAGCCCTCAACCCGCCGTGATGTACTCGCGCAGGGCCTGCGTCTCGTGCTGCATCTCGTTGAGGCGATGCTTCACGACGTCGCCGATGGAGATGATCCCCGACAGGCGTCCACCCTCCACCACCGGCATGTGCCGGAAACGGCCGGATGTCATGTCTTCCATCACGTCCACGATCATCGTGTCCGGCGCGCAGGTGATCACCTCGGCGGTCATGTGACGCGACACCGCGTCGTCCAGCGCGGCCGAACCGGCCTTGCCCAGCGCGCGGACGATGTCGCGCTCCGACAGGATCCCGTGCACGGCCCCGTCCGAGCCAGACACCACCACGGCGCCGATACGCCGTTCGCCGAGCAGCTTGGCGGCTTCCCCCAATGTCCGGTGCGGCTGGATCGTGACGACGTCCCGGCCCTTGGTCGACAGAATGCGGGAGACGGTCATGCGTCCCTCCTTTCGTGTCCATCCCTGGCGACCGCGCGTGCGGCCGCCGCTCGCGGGGGCGTCGCGTGACGTTCTGAGGTCTCGGCGACTCCACCCGTCGCGCGAGTGTGCGCCCATCGTCGCAGGCGCGCAATGGCGCCCGTTGGGGCTTAGTCCAGGGCCGTGGGGGCCGGATCGAACAAGCGAAACGCCAGAATGCCGACCAGGAATCCGCCGACATGCGCTTCCCAAGCGATGGCCGAATCCGTGAAGCCCAACTCCTCTGCGCCAAGCCCGGTCGCGAGGTTCATGATGAACCACACGGCCAGAAAGGTGACCACCCGGCTATCCCGCAGCACCGCGCCGAGCGGCAGCGCGGGCAACCTGTAGCTCTGCTCCTCGGTGAGCCGGTAGGCGCCGAGCGGCGCTCCTGGCTGGAAGACGAATCGGATCGCGGCCGCCATACAGCCCGACACGGAAGCCGATGCGCCCACCATGGGGCCGACATCGCCAGCATGCGTCGCGAAATGGCCCAGCGCTCCGCCAATCGCGGTCACGACCAGAAACGCCAGGAAGCGGAAGGCTCCGAAGCGGCGCGCCACGGCGGTACCGAAGGCGAGCAGCCAGACCGAGTTCAGCGTGAGGTGCATCCAGCTGCCGTGCAGCAGCGCGTAGCTGACCGTCGTCCAGGGTTTGCTCGCCCCCTCGGCCACGATCTCGCGGGCCAGCCCGAGCCGCTGGATCAGATCCACGTTGCCGGGGTCGCGCGCCAGGCTGGCCGAAAGGCCCGGAACCGGGTCCGCCCCGAACAGCAGCGCGAAGCGGGCCGGAATGAACGCCATCTCGTACACGAGGCTATCGGGGCCGAGCCCCCATTCCCGCAAAGCGTGGATGGCCGCCAGCACGGCGATCACGCCGATAACCGCCGAGGGAATGTTGAAGATCGGTTCGCGAGGCGCGTGGTCGTCTGCGGCGGATCTCACGCGCGGGCTACTCCTGAAAGGGCCAGAGGCGGCGATGGAACCTGAACATCGTCCGCGCACGGTCCTGGTTCAAGCCGGGAAACTGCTTTGGGGCAAGAGCCTTGATCCACCCGCGCCAGGATGGCCGCAAACGTTAACGCGAGAGCTGGAACGGGAAGCGCCCAACGTCCTGCGCTATGGGCAAAAAAAGGGAGAGCCGAAGCTCTCCCGTTGGCGCGGCGGAGGATCTTTCATCCCGCCTATCCCCGGTTTTCCCTGCGGAAACCCGGTCTTTGCCTCGCGTTCCAAAAGTTGATGCGGTGGCCAAGGAGCTACAGGCCGTTCGCAAAGGATGCAGGAGGACCATGTCCCACACAGGCCGCCGGCGCAACGTCAACCAGTGGTTAAGGTTAAGATCGGGCGTGGCACAGCGACTGCACTTCTCCGTCCAAGGGGGCTTCGAGGCCGATCACGCCGCCCGGAAGAGGATCGGTTTTGTTTCGAAGCGGGACGGAGGCCGGGCTGGGAAGCCCCGGGGACAACGACATGAAACACGCCGCCACGCGGGCGCTCTTCGCCTATTGGGACATGCTGAGAGGCGAGCGCTGCGCGCCGGAGCGATCCGAGATCGACCCCACCGCAATCCGCGGCATCCTGGCCGACACCTTCGTGATCGAGGTGGATGACGAGCGCACGTGCCCGTTCCGCATCGCCGGGACGCGGGTGTCCGCACTCGTCGGAAAGGAACTGAAGGGCGAGAGCTTCACGGCCTTGTGGGAAGGAACCGCCCGCGACGAGGGCGGCGCCCTGATCGACATGATCGTCAACGAGAGCGCCCCGGCCGTCGCATCCGTTGTCGCCTGGACGCGCGACGGCGCAGCCTGCGACCTGGAATTGCTTCTCCTGCCATTGCGCCACCGCGGGCGCACGCACGCGCGCATGCTGGGCTCCCTCTCCCCTCTTACGGTCCCGCCGCGGCTGGGGCTTGATCCGGTGCAGAGGCTCGAGCTGCGCTCGCAACGCGTGATCTACGCCGGCGAGCGCCTGGACAGCCCCGGCCTTCCGACCCCTCGGCAGGCCCTGCCCTTCGCGCGTCCCGAGCGGCGCGGCCATCTCTTCGTGTTCTCGGGCGGGAAGGACGCGGATTCATCCGATGCGCTAAAGCGCCGTTAACCCCGTCGCGCGAGAATGCTGGGACTTTCAGGGCCTCTCCCGGTCCGTCGATTGACCCAGATGGCGATCATGCAGGCGATTCAGGCGAACCCCCGGACACTTGAACGCCGCCGTCACCAGCGCGTGCGGGTCACGTTGCTCGGCCGGTTCATGCTGGAGAACCGCCAGGAATTTCCCTGCCAGACGGTCGACATGTCGCCCGGCGGCCTCGCGCTGTTCGCGCCCGTGCGCGGCAAGCTGGGCGAGCGCGTGGTGATCTATCTGGAGCATCTGGGCCGCGTCGAAGGCACCATCGTCCGCGAGTACGAGCGCGGCTTCGCGGTCGCGCTCTCGGCCACCAAGCGCAAGCAGGACAAGCTCGCCTCGCAGCTCACCTGGTTCGCCAACCGCCAGGAACTCGGGCTGCCCGAAGATCGTCGGCATGAGCGCATCACCCCGCGCTCCACAGGCGCGCTCATGCGCACGCCGGACGGGGCCGAGATCGGCGTCCGCATCATCGACGTCTCGCTCTCTGGCGCGGCCGTGTCCTCGCCCGTGAAGCCGCCTCTGGGTTCACCCGTCTCGATCGGGGCGACCAGCGGCAAGGTCGTCCGCCATTTTGACGGCGGCATCGCGATCGAATTCCTGCGCACCCTGAGCGACCAGGCTTTCGACGAGAACGTTCAGCTCTAGCGTGCTGCTTGCGGCGTCTCGGCGACAGGCGCGTTCCCGAACGACGCCAATGGCGCACTTGCTTACAATTTGAATGATTGCTTTCAGGCCTCCTGAAGAGGCTCTGAACCATCATCGGAACGTCACGAAGCCACGTGACGGCGCGGCCCCACGCGCCGGGCCCAGCCCACATTCCCGGCGTGTCCCCACACACCCATCGCCGGGGTTCTTTGAGCCGGCTCTTGTCCCGAGAGCCGGCTCATCTTTGTTTTATCAGGGTTTTTACCTGCGGTTGCGTGTCGCGGGGGAAATGAACCAAGCGCGTTAACGATGTCGTAACCAAACGGTTGCACGTCCGGATGCCCTTCTTTACCGTTCATTAACCTTGATGATGGCGGGGCTGGGGCAAATGCGGCTTCTTGGGGGCGTTCTATGCGGGCTGTTGGGGCTCGGCCTGATTGCGAGCGTCGGCGCGCAGGCATCGAACCCGATCCGGGCGATCCCGGCCGCCGTATCGCCGACTCCGGTGCTCGAGGACGTCAAGCCGCCGATCGGCTGGATCGATTTCTGCCCAACCCACGCTGACGATTGCGAAGGCCCCGTCCTCCCGCCCAAGAAGATCACCCTCAACGCCGCCACCTGGGGCGAACTCGTCCGCGTGAACCAGCAGGTCAACAGCGACATCGAGCAGGTCGAGGACATCACCCTCTACGGCGTTTCCGAGAAGTGGACCTATCCGGACGCCGGCAAGGGCGATTGCGAGGATATCGCGCTCCTGAAGCGCCGCATCCTGATGCGCGAAGGCATGCCCCGGCAGGCGCTGCTGATGACGGTCGTTCGAGACGAGACCGGCGCCGGACACGCGATCCTGACCGTGGTCACGGACCGCGGCGACTTCGTGCTCGACAGCAAGACCTCCCGGATCATGGGCTGGGAAGCCACGGGCTACGGTTTCATCAAGCGCCAGTCGCAGGAGCATCCCAATCAGTGGGTGAAGCTCGGCGAGCCGGCCCCCTCCGGCCTCATCGTCGCCGGCCACTAGAGCAATATGCGATCCAGAAACGGAGCGGCGGCCATAGAGGCCGCCGTTTTGCATCAGGCCTGAGTCACGGCCGCTACTCGGCCACGTCGATCCGGCGCAGGCCCTTGGCGTAGCGCTTCCAGTTGTCGACATAGTGCTGCGCCGTCGCACGCAACCGCTCCACGCCCGTGTCGTCGAGCTGGCGGATGGCCCGGGCGGGAGAGCCGACGATCAGCGACCCGTCGGGAAACTCCTTGCCCTCGGTCACAAGCGCGTTCGCGCCGACCAGGCACCCGCGGCCGATCTTCGCGCCGTTGAGGATCGTCGCCCCCATGCCGATGAGCGACCCGTCGCCGACCGTGCAGCCATGCAGGATGGCATGGTGTCCCACCGTGACGTCCTCCCCGATCACCATCGGGAAGCCCATGTCCGTGTGCAGCAGGGAGGTTTCCTGGATGTTGCTGCGCGCGCCGATGCGGATCCACTCGTTGTCGCCGCGCAGCACCGACCCGAACCAGATGCTGACGTCCTCGGACAATTCCACGCCGCCGATCAGGTGCGCGTCCGGCGCGATCCAAAAGGTCCCGGGCGCCGGAAGAGCGGGTTGGCGGCCATCGAGAGAGTAGATCGGCATGAGACGGCTCCGGCTGCTTTGCGTCCGCCGAATGGACGGCGCGCCGTCCGGTCCGTCAAGGGCCAGGCGTTCAGGAGCCGAGAATCGCGATCGCCATTTCGAGGATCACGCGCCCGCATGCGAGCCCCCACAGGCACGCAATCATGGTGGCCAGCGCCACGAACCCGATGCGCCGCCGATCCTGCTTCCGCCCACGAACGGTGTTGCGCAGGATGATGAAGGGCGCGGTCAGCACCACGAGCGGAACGGACGCCACCGCGCGCGCTCCCCCGGTCTCCAGCAGCGTGAAGCTCGCCCGCCGCTCCGTCATGGCCTCGAAGCCGGTGGCAACCATGCCGGCGGCCGCGATGCCGATGGCGAGCGCCTTGAAGGCTTCGATGGAGTCGAACGAGAGCGAAACGGACACGCAGAAACCTCCGACGGCCCGAGGTGAGCCGGCGCGATCATTATGCGAGGCTTAAGGGTTGGTTAAAGATGTTCCTTCAGAATTGGTTAAGGCTGACCGGAGTTTTGCGTGCATGCCCCCCGCCTCCTCCCTGTCTGACACCATCGCGTATGCGCGCCGCACCGCCACGGTCGTTCCGGCGCCTGCGCCCCAGACCCACACCCTCCGGGCGGCCGCGCTCGTGCTCGCCGGCGGCCTCGTGGTCGGCTCCAGCGCATTCGCGCTTTCGGCGCTGCGGCCCGAACCCGCACGTCTCGTGACCGCCTCGGTCGGCCGGGTGTCGGTGTCGGTCCCGTCGCAGCTGATCCGCAATCCGGCCCAGCGCAAGGACGGCGCGCGGCAGCGCCTCGATCTCGCGCTCGCCTGGCCGAACCTGGACGCCGCCAAGCCGGTCGCGCCCTCCGCCGCCGCCAAGGCCCCGCTGGCGCTCCGCGACGTGCTGCTGGTCACGATCCTGCAGGCAGACGACGGCCCCGACGCGGGGACGCGCGCGGCGGAGCTCTATGGCCGTTATCTGGAAAGCGCCGTGGAGGAAGGTCCGGGCGGGCTGATCAGCCGACGCTTTCGCGCCAAATCGCCCTATGCGGGCGAACAGCTGCTGCTGGCCCCTCCGGACGGGCGACGCTTCGCCGCCCGCTGCGACGTGGAAGGCCGGGCGGCCGATGGACTGCCCGACGTCTGCATCGCGGAATTTCGCCGGGATGGGCTGGATATCCAGCTGCGGATGGAATCGCGCCTGCTGGAGCACTGGGAGGCGATCGACGAGCGCTTGCGCCGCCTCCTCGACAAGATCATCGGCTGAGCGAAAGGGTGTTCAGCCCTCGAGGTCGACGTCCAGGATCGACATGTTGAACGCGTAGGAGCGGTCGCCGTCCTCGTCGTCGAGCGACAGGATGCCCACGAACTCGTCGCCGATCATGACCTCGGCCGAGTCGGTCTTCTTGGGCCGCGCCACCACCTTGATGGTGTTGTTGTTGAACAGCCGCCGGAAATAGTCCTGCAGCTTGGCGAGTTCGGTCTTGTCCATCGTCTGGGCCTCTACGGCGGCGGTGGGCGCAGCCGTTTCGTGGGGAGGGACTTGCCACGCTCCGCCCGGCCCCGCAAGGCCGGCGCCGGACACAGCGTCGGCGTCAGGCTTCCGGAATGTCGCTTCCGAGCTTTTCGGCGAGCAGCTGGTCCATGCTGCGGGCGGGCTCGGCGCAGCCGGCGCTGCCCACCACCTGGGCAGGCACGCCCGCCACCGTGGTGTTGCGCGGCACGGGCTTCAACACCACCGAGCCGGCCGCCACGCGGGCGCACTGGCCGATCTCGATGTTGCCCAGGATTTTCGCCCCGGCGCCGATGAGCACGCCCTGCCGGATCTTGGGATGGCGGTCGCCGCGCTCCTTGCCGGTGCCGCCCAGCGTCACGTCCTGCAGCATCGAGACGTTGTCCTCGATCACGGCCGTGTAGCCCACCACGAGCCCGGTGGCGTGATCCAGGAAGATGCCCCTGCCCATGCGGGCGTTGGGGTGGATGTCAGTCTGGAACACCTCGGACGAGCGGCTCTGCAGGTAGAGCGCCAGGTCCTTGCGGCCGACCTGCCACAGCGCATGCGCGAGGCGATGCGTCTGGATGGCGTGAAAGCCCTTGAAGTAGAGCACCGGCTCGATGAACCGCTGGCAGGCGGGATCGCGATCGGCCACCGCCATGATGTCGGCCCGGAACGCCTCCGCGATGGAGGGATCGTGGTGGATCACGTCCATGAAGGTCTGGACGATCAGCTCGCTCGACACCGCCGGATGGCTGAGCCGCGCCGCGACGCGGTGCACCACCGCGGATTCGAGCGTGTCGTGGTTCACGATCGTGGACACGATGAAGCTCGCCAGCGTCGGCTCGCGCCGGACGATCTCGTCCGCTTCCTCGCGGATGCGGCTCCATACCGGGTCGACCCGCTCGATGCGGGGACTGCGGACAACGCCTTGGCTGAAACCGTGAGCGGACATGCGCCCTCCGACAACGAAGACGCCGCGGCGCAGGGTGCGACGCGGCTTCAGGGGTTAGTGTCTCATATCTAGTGTCACGCCGCATCCACGCCAATGCGCGGAATGGGCGATCACGCCATTGCGAACGGTCGCGGCCAGCGCACCCGTCAGGGCCGGCGCTCCAGAAACGCCAGCACGGCTTCCTTGTGGGTGCGGTCGCCCACCGCGAGGTTGTGGTCGCGCCCAGGAATCGCGAAGGCTTCGGCGCCCGGGATCAGGTCGGCAAGTGCATGCGGGTCGCCCGCGACATCGTCCTTGGTCCCCACCGACACCAGCACGGGCAGCCGGATCGCGCCGACCTGCTCGCGCGTCAATGTCTGGCGCGAACCGCGGATGCAGGCCGCCAAGGCCTTCAGGTCGCTGCCCGTCTGCTCCGCGAAGGCGCGGAACATGCGCTGCATCGGATTCGTGAGCGTCTCGACGGAGGGCGCCTCCATGGCGTCCGCGATGCCCAGCGGCAGGCCGACGCCTTCGACGAGGTGGATGCCCAGGCCGCCCAGCAGCGCCGAGCGCACACGGTGCGGATGCGCCAATGCGAGATGCGCGGTGATGCGCGCCCCCATGGAGTAGCCCATCACCTCGGCGCGCTCGATGCCGAGATGGTCCATCAGCCGACGCACGTCCTCGGCCATGATGTCGGACGAGTAGTCCGCCGGATCATGCGGCTTGTCGCTCTGGCCGTGGCCGCGATTGTCCAGCGCCACCACCCGGAAGCCGGCGCGGTTCAGCGTCTTCACCCACAGCGTGTTGACCCAGTTCACCGCATGGCTGGACGCAAAGCCGTGCACCAGCACGATGGGGTCGCCCGCGCCCTCCTCGGGCGGCTGGTCGATGAAGGCGATGCGAACGCCCGCGGAATCGAAGTACTGCATGGGGGCTCCGGCGGCAGGAAAGAGCGCGACCGTAGTCCGGCCGCCCGCCGGCCCGCAACCCGCGCCGGGCGCAGACCCGCCCTTCGATCCACTAGCGGAGGACCGCCCGCTTGATTATGGTGCGCCGCAAATCATTGGACGCAGCGCCGCTGGCGCATTCCGGAGCAGCATCATGGCCGATGTCGGCGTTCCCCACTTCCAGAATGATGTCGGCGCGCCGGCCATCCGCATCGCCGCCCGCGAGTTCATGTGCATCGGCGCCCGCCCGCCCTTCGACCACCCGCACGTGTTCCTCGACATGGGCTCGGACGACGAGATCCTCTGCGGCTATTGCTCCACCCTGTTCAAGTTCGACCCCAGCCTGCACGGCGACGAGACGGTTCCGCCCGGCTGCTCCTACGAGACGCCCAAGGCCGCGTGAGTTGACGGCGCCCCAGGCGCCCGCCCCTTCCCTTCAGGTCCCCCCGACGGACCCCATCGCATGACAGCCCAACCGGACGGCGCCGCGCCGATCCTGATCGCCGGCGCCGGCATCGGCGGGCTCACGGCCGCGCTGGCGCTCGCCCGCGCCGGCCATGCGGTGACCGTGCTGGAGCGCCGCACCCGCGTCGAGGAGGTCGGCGCCGGCATCCAGCTCTCCCCCAACGCCTCGCGCGTCCTCATCGAGCTCGGCCTCGGCCCGGCGCTGTCGCGCGCCGCCGGCGAGCCGCAAAGGTTGGTGGTGCGGAACGGCCGCTCCGGCCGCCAGCTCGCCGAAATGCCCTTCGGCGAGGCCATGCGGCAGCGCTATGGCGCGCCCTACTACGTCGTCCACCGCGCCGACCTTCAAACGCTGCTGCTGGACGCCGTGCGCGGCCTGCCCAACGTCCGGCTCGTGTTCGGCCGCGCGGTGACGAGCGCCGACACGGAGGGCGACGGCGTCACCGTATTGGCGGAAGCTTCCGCCGGCCCGGAAACGCACTGCGGCGCGCTGCTGATCGGCGCCGACGGCCTCTGGTCCCGCGTCGCCGCCGCGGTGGGCGACGCGACCGAGGCGACGTTCACCGGCTATGTGGCGTGGCGCGCCACACTGCCGATAGAGGCGGCGCCGCCGAGCTTCCAGAAGCAGGAAACCGGCCTCTGGCTCGGCCCCGACGCCCATCTTGTCCACTACCCGCTGCGCGGCGGACGCATCGTCAACGTCGTGGCGGTGATGCGCGATCGCGACGCCGAGAAGGGCTGGTCCCGCCCGGGCGACGCCGAAACCTCACGCCGGCGCTTCGGAACCTGGGCGCCCGAACTCGGCGGCCTCCTGTCGCGCCTCGACGACTGGCAGGTCTGGTCGCTGTTCGATCGCCAGCCGCGCCAAACTTGGGCGCAAGACCGCATCGCGCTGCTCGGCGACGCCGCCCACCCGGTGCTGCCCTTTCTGGCGCAAGGCGGCGCGCTCGCGATCGAGGACGCCGCCGTGCTGGCCCGCGAACTCGCCCGCACCCCGGCCGACGTCCCCGGCGCGCTGCGCGCCTACCAGAACGACCGCCGCGCCCGCGCCCGCAAGGTCCAGGCTACGTCGCGCCAGAACGCCGGCACGTACCACCTCTCCGGCCCCTTCGCGCTGGCGCGCAACCTCGTGATGAGCCGCCTCTCCGGCCCCCGCCTGATGCAGCGCTACGACTGGCTATACGGCTGGAAACCCGACGAAACCTGAACGCCTTGCATTCCCCGCCGCGCCTCGGCAAACAGGGGCGCCGCACGGCCGGCCCCGTAGTCCAACGGCAGAGACAGGCGACTTAAAATCGCTACAGTGTCGGTTCGAGTCCGACCGGGGCCACCAACGATGAGCCATAACAGTGCCTTGCAGCACGGTTAGCCATTGAAGTTAGCCAAGGCGGTTAGCCAAGCCCGCCTATCCCCCGCCGCCACAACGCTGCGACCTTGACGCGCGCTGGACGCATAAATCCCAGAGCTCTCCCGACGCTCGTGTTGGGGCAGCTAAATACAGGCAAATGCGAAGGCCACGTTCAAGGCGCCTTGGCATGGAGCGCGCTCTTCGGCGAGAATATGCGGAAGAGAAGGTCGTCTTGGGATGCCGCGTAAATCTGGATCCGGCTACGTCGTGCTAATCGGCGTCCTGGCCGGCGTCTATGAGCTGCTCCCAAGTGGCAAGCACCCTGATCAGCCGCTGCCAGCTGCACACCTGGAAACTCAATTCACTCCCGTTCGCCTCGCCGCTCCTGCCGGAGATGCGCCCTCGCCTGCCACACCGCCGAACGCTTCTCCGGCCGGACCCGCAGCCCCGCCTCCGACCTCTGCAATCAAGCCAGATCGCGACACGAAGCCCGTTTTTATTCGCGGTCACAAAGTTCCGCTTCGCGCTGCCCCCGACGGCAAGGCACTCATTCTGGATCGCGTTGACCAACCTCGTGAGCTTGCCGAGCTTGAGCGACGTGACGGCTGGGCGCACGTTCGAGATCCACTCACGTCCCGCGAGGGTTGGGTCTCGACTAAGCGTGTCCTGGAGACCCGGCCGAAACCGGATGAGTCGAGCGAGCCGAAAGTGTCCCCGGGCGCCCTGCTCTCCGCAGCCGCAATCGCCAAGCTCATCATTGCCGCATCGATCTCGGACTATCCGAGCTCGTGCGCATGCCCGTATCAAACCGATCGCGGCGGGCGGTCCTGTGGGCGAAGAAGCGCCTATTCAAGACCGGGTGGCTACGCGCCAATCTGCTACGAGGCGGATGTTACGCCCTCGATGGTGGCCGACTACAGGGCGAGGCACTGAAAGAAGCGGCTCACCCAATCAGCCGAACTCCGTCGGCTGCACCATAAGGCTCCCAATTTGGCGCAACTTGTCCAGAGTGCGAACAGACTGTGGTCGGACCTCCTCGAATTGGCTCACCAGAACCTTGAACCGGTCCTGCCAATTCGGTCGCGGACCGCGGCCATCGGGCAACCGGAACACGTCGGGATCGATCTTCAACTCGCTGGCAAGTCTTGCACCGCATCGCGCCAACTTGCCCACGTCCTCAGGCGGGTAACCCACGTACGACCCTGTAGCCTCGAAAACCTCATCGTGGTTCTCAGAACCGCCGAGCACGTTGTCAATCAGCTGAGCCCGAACCGGCATTGAGAATCGGTCTCCGAAGCGGCTTGTGAGCTGAAGCCTCCTCGTGGCCAGGTCGAGATCGTAGCTAAGGTCGAACTGACCCTCGGGCGCTTGACAGCCAACAAGCGTCCCGGCCTGCTGTTCGGGAACCGGCACCCCGCCAACGAACCAGTTCAGTGTCAGCGCTGCTGCCGCCACTCCAGCCCCCCCGCCCGGTGCGGGCGGTGCTCCTGGCCCAAACATGTCCCCACCACTCCCGCCGTATCCCCAAGCTGTAGCCGTGTAGACTCCCACCGTCTTGGTCTTCCAGGTGCCCCAACGCAGGCGATCACCACACGGCGTGAGGCGGATAGCCTGCACGTGAGGGTTGAATTGGACGCCGGCTTGTTCGACTTCGGCATCCACCTTGAATCCGCGAGCGGCGGACCGGGTCACTTTCAACGTGACATAGCCTTCACCTGACTGGAGTACCCGCACGGTGAATGGGGAACCTGGAATTTGCAGGTCCGTATCGACTTCCACGGGGACGATAATCTGTCCCTTGTAGTAGGGCTGGGGTGGGATGCCCGGCGCGGACTGCACCACGTGAACGACCACCGAAGTCCGAGTCCGAAGCGCGCCCACTTTGTCGAGACCGCGATCCCAGCCCCGACGATCGCGGAATTCCAAATACACTCGGCCGATGCCGTCGGCCGGCTCTGGCTTTCCAGAGGCTGCAGCGCGTATCACAGCGAGGCGCCGGGACTTATTGGCACCGTACGCCGCGTTCAGCCGGAAGCTCGGAGTGTTGTCGTCAGCGACTTGGAGGTCGTGGATCTCAATTGCTGGGATGCAGTTGGCGTCCCAAAAATGCAGCAGGGCCAGAGACGGTGCCGGGCCCATGCTGTCGGTGGCTTGCCCTCCCCCCGACATGGCTGGCCAGTTCGCCACCGCTTGGCCCTGAAACGTCGGATCGCCGGTGAACCAGGCCTGGGCCGACATGATCTCTAGCGGATCGCCATAGCCGCTGTCCCAGGTTGTTCCATTCCAACGAAAGATGCCTTGTGAGTCTGGGAACCCAAACAGATGCCCCACTTCATGCGTGAAGAACGTATGCGTATGACTCGCCGTGCCGGCAGGGAGGATCGCGGTCGGAAGGTCGCCGCCGGTTGTCCAGTTGCCCCCCTCGAACTGGCAAGGGATCGGGTTTCCGTTCGCGTCCAGGATCGAACTGTCCGCGCCTGGGAAAAGTACGTAGACCAACCCGTCGTAGCTGCCATGTCCGCCGTTGGACATCCCCGGCAGGTCGCCGACAACTTGCTTGAAGAGCGAAAGCAGGTTCGGCCGCGTGATCTTTGGCCCGACATTCGGGATCTGCATGATGTCCTGGGGAGCAAAGGCCCGCGGCGCCTGCCTCCACGGAAGGCGGGTCGGCTTGATGTCCAGGTACCCGCCGGTGACATCGCTCCAGTACTGCACCACCGCTTCTCCCGCGGCGTTCGCGATGAACATCTCGTCGATCGCTTGCCCGAGCGCGGCCGTCGGATTGAAGCCGACTTCGTAGACTGGAATGATGGCGAGACGGAACGTTCTGGGCATGGCCGGCTCCGAGTTTACCTGCTCCTTTCGATGATCTCCGACAGCGCTCCCAGGACGTGTGTGCTGGCTCACAATCGGTGTCCTTTCCCGTTTGTCTGTAATTGACTCTAGCGGACAATCGGCGCGTCCGGTTCCGGAGAGTCAGCAGGATGGTCCTGTCACAGGCATCCGGCAGCAGCCTCGTCAACTCGACGCCACGGGTTGACCCGGCCCTTAGGGCTGGCTCCATAAGCACCTCGGGCTCCTGCACCGAGGTGATTCATGACCGCCACCGCCCTCTTCCTGACCGCATCCGAAGCCGCAGCGCGGCTTGGCGTCTCAGTCAAGGTCCTGCGCCTGTATGAGGAACGAGGGCTTCTCGCACCGATGCGGACGCAGGCGGGATGGCGTGCCTATGGACCGGAGGTCATGGCGCGCGCTGCGGACCTGGTGGCGCTGCGCGCGCTGGGCTTCAGCATGGCGCAGATGCAACGCGTTGTCGCCAGCGCGGCGGATGGGATCGAGGCCGCACTAGCCACCCACCAGGCGCACCTGGAAGCCCGAGCTGGCCAGTTGGCGGATGCCATTAGGTCGACCGGCGCCATTCGTGGCCGCCTCGCCCGGGGGCAACGGCCCAACATCGCGGACCTGACACGCCTCGCTGCATCGACAGTGGCCAATGCCGTGACCTTCGACCTTCCATGGCCATGGGGCGGCGAGCGCTTCGAACTCAGGGAGATCCGGCCCATCACCTACATCGTCGGACCGCTCGGCAGCGGCAAGACGAGGCTAGCCCTGCGGCTCTCCGAGGTGTTGCCTCACGCTCCCTTCCTCGACCTCGACCGCGCCTCCGGGGTCGACAGCGTCACGGAGCACCTTGCGGCCGATGCCGTCAACTCAGGGCGGGTCGAGGACGCGATGGCATGGATGGCCGAGGAGGGAGCGGAAAGGTCTGCGGCCCTTATCGTCCTTCTCGCAGCACTGGAGGATGGTGGAACCGGCCCGGTCGTCGTGGACCTGATCGAACAGGGCCTCGATGAAGCGGCCCAGCGGGCCCTCAGTGCCTGGCTTCGTCGTCGCGGCGCGCTGGCGCGCCCCGTGTTCGCCATGACGCGCTCGTCCGCGTTCCTGGATCTCGCATCGGTGGGCCCCTTCGAGCAGGTCATTTTCTGTCCAGCCAATCACAGCCCGCCCGTTATGGTGGCCCCCTATCCCGGTGCCCCGGGCTTTGAAGGCGTAGTGACCTGCCTGGCATCACCTGCGGTGCGAGCGAGGACGGAAGGCGTGGTCGCAATGCGGGCCGTCGCGAGGGCATGAGGCCGGGTGGGCGAACCGTCGCTTCTTGGCCCTTAGGCGACGTTAGGAGCGTCCGGATGTCGACGCGCCATTTAGGCAGCCCTGATAAAGGTGTTGGCTGTATTGCCAAGTTGATCTAGCATTCGGTTAAGGGAGGGGCTCATGATAGACGCAATCGAGTCAAAAGCCGAAGCAGAAGCCGAGTTGTCCGTAATAGATCGGGTGTTGTCTGCATTCACTGAAGCTGTCGCTGCGACGGAAGGTCTTGATGACGTATCCAAGCGACTTGCTGAGACGCTGATAGCCAATAAGGACCTCAGCGAAACGGCCCTTAACCGCGCGCTCTTTGAGGCAGACCATCTATGATCCAGGTCGAGACGCTCACGATTTCAGAGTTCCGCGGAATTCGAAGCCTCACGCTCAACCTCAACCGTAGAAACTTCGCGGTATGCGGATCGAACGGCACGGGAAAAAGCGGTGTCGTTGATGCTTTGGAGTTCGTCATGACGGGCTCGATCTCCCGACTTTCGGGAAAGGGGCGTGGCGACCTGTCGCTGAAGGAGCATGGCCCCCACGTCGACAGCAGGAAGTCGCCAGAGAAGGCCTACGTCGAAGCTTCCGTGTGGATACCATCGCTCAAAAAGTCAGTGAAGGTCCGCCGATCGGTCAAAGCTCCTGCAGTGCTGGAGGCGACACCAGACAGCCCCGAAGTTCAGGCGGTCTTCCGTCAGCTTGAAGCGCACCCGGAAATCGCTTTGTCGAGACGCGAAATCATCCGGTTCGTCCTAACGGAACCGGGGCAACGCGCCAAGGACGTCCAGGCCTTGCTCAAGCTGGACGATCTTGAAACCATTCGCGCCCGCCTCCTCAAAATCTCAAACGCTGCGCAGGCAGTTTCGAAATCGGCGTCAGCAACGCGGGATGGGGCGAAGGCCGAGTTTATACGCGCTCTGGTCATTGATGACGCGACGTCCGCTGAGGTTCTCAACGCTGCAAACCAGCGGCGGGAGTTGATTGGGCTGGAACCGCTTGTCACGCTGGGACCGGACGGGTCGCTTCGCGATGGCCTAGCGACGCAGGCTGGAGGCGCGATCGAGGCTATAAACAAGGCTGTTGCGAAAGCCGATACGGACGCTCTCCAAGCTTCGCTCGTTCGTCGGCAGGAAGCCGACTTCCGGCTGCAAATCGCAGCTGCCAAGGAAGCAACAGAAGCGCTGCTGGCAGATGAAGCGCTGCTGAAGGACGCCGTCCGCGACGACTTCCTGAAGACAGCACTTGAACTCTACGACGGAGAGATATGCCCGGTCTGTGACACGCCGAAGTCGCTCGAAGAACTCAGTGCGATCATCCAGGCGAAGCGCGAGAAGCTGGAAGCCGTAAGGATCTTGCGCACTACTGCCGAGCAAGCGGTGTCCGTAATCAAAGATGCCCTTGATGTCGAAGCTGCACTTGCACGGCTCGTCTATGTCGTTGGCAAAAAGCTTCTAAGCGACGCTGAGTTGGTCGGTCTCACTAACCACGGAAAAGCGCTTGCCCATGTGAGCGCAACATTCGCAGCCTTCCTACCCCTGACCGAAACCCTGGCCGGTTTGGATCAGTTGAAGCCGACGCAGGAAATCATTGATACGCTTACCACGCTCCAACAGAAGATTGGCGCGCTTCCTGATCCGTCGGACCAGGACGCGGCGCGCGAATACCTTATCACCGGGCAAGTGCGACTTGAGGCCCTTCGCAAGGCAAACGCTGCCGCTAAGACAGCGGAGGCGAAAGCAGCGAGAGCGAAGCGGGTTTTCGATATTTACGCGCAGACGTCGAACGACGCGCTGGAGAAAGTCTACGAGGATGTACAGACGCACTTCGCGGACCTCTATCGCCGGATCAATGCCGACGATGAGAGTACGTTTGAAGCAAAGCTAAAGCCCTCGCTCGGCAAGCTCGGGTTCGGCGTAGATTTCTACAACCGAGGGTTCTTTCCGCCAGGCGCCTATCACAGCGAAGGCCATCAGGACAGCATGGGGCTGTGCTTGTACCTCGCCCTTATGAAGTACCTTTTGGGGGCTGGATTTACCTTCTCCGTGCTCGACGATGTGCTGATGTCAGTTGACGCAGGCCATCGACGCGAGGTCTCCAAGCTTCTCAAGGCTGAGTTCCCTTCCACGCAGTTTGTCCTGACGACCCACGATCAAGCCTGGCTCAAATTCATAAGTACGACTGGCCTCGTCGCAGCGAAGGATAAGGTCCTGTTTCGCCAATGGACGGTCGATGAAGGTCCTGCGACGTGGGGCAAGGGCGACATATGGGAGGAGATCCGGGAAAAGGCCGCGAACGATGACGTGCCGGGGGCAGCGTCAGCGCTCCGGCGATGCTTAGAGCACCTTTCGGCCGAGGCCTGCCAGGCGCTTCGGGCCAAGGTCGAGTTCAGTGTCGATGGTCACCACGACCTCGGCGATCTTCTGGACCCTGCGCTCGGACAGATGAAATCGCTGCTGAAGGACGCGCGGCTGGCAGCCGACACTTGGTCAGATACCGAGCGTGTGGCGTCGATCACAGTGATGGAAAAGCAATTTGCCGATGCCGTCTCGGCTGCGAAGGTTGAACAGTGGCAGATTAACCCGGCTGTCCATTATAACGAATGGGCCAACCTTCAGAAGGCCGAGATACTTGCCGTCATCGACGCCTTTCAAAAGCTCTTTGCGTTGTTCAACTGCACCCAATGCGGCGTGTTGATCGAAGTGAGCCCTGGACGTGGCAGCAGGGAGTTTCTCCATTGCACCTGCGGAAAGGTGAAGCTGTCCTTCATGCATCGGCCAAAGGCTCAAGCCATCGCCTGATCTTGGCGACTGAAAGGCCTTGTTGACCTCGAAGCGTGACGCTAGACAAGTGCCGCCCGATAGACCCAGAGAGCGACTACGGCGGGAGAAAGTCCACATTCGGGGCAGAGACAAAATCTGCTGCTGGCGCGATAGGCGATGTCGAAGCTGTCGGCGTCCTGATATTCACGGATGTCCTGCAGAAAAACGCTTAGCTCTCTCGAAAGCTCGCAGCCACGTTCCATGGTGCGAGGATGACGGCAGGCCGTCAGAGCTATGAACCACAACAGTACCGACCAGTCGTCCTGTCCTGCTGGCCCATTCTGTTCAATGTCGCGGAAGTTCGGCGGCCCACCGGATGCCCGTCCCCTCAACTATCGAGAGGTTGTCCTCAATTACGTCAGACGGTCGCCACCAAGCATCGAACACCGTGTAGATCCAGTCCTCGCTCATGATGTCGCCGGCCGCCGCGACCCGAACCTTGCCACCCTGCCGCGCCCAGATATTTCCTGACGTATCGGCAAAGGCCTTCAACCACCACCTCGGAAGGAAGTGTTGGTTCTGCTTATCGCTCTTCGGCGGCGGCGTGCCGGAATGTTGAGTCATGGCGGTCACATAACCTGCTGTGGCAGCTGCGACAGGATAGGGTACATTGAGGCACAGCAGTCGACGACCGCATGCGTTCTCGTGGTCGCTCGCCGGCAGAAGGTGGCCACCCCGTTCCATGGCCGTGGTGAGGCGTTGCCGGTAAACAGCTCCGCCACATCCCGACGCGGTCAAGCCGGAGCCGGGGCAGCCTTCTTCGGCCGTCCGCGCTTGGTCGGCGCAGAAGCCGGCTCGGGCTGACGGCCGCGGCTCACACCCAGCCCCATTGACTTGGCGAGCGCCGATCGTGACGCGGCGTAGTTCGACGCGACCATCGGATAGTCGCTCGGCAGACCCCACTTGGCGCGGTAGTCGGCCGGGCTCAGGCCGTACTTGGTCATCAGGTGGCGCTTCAGCGACTTGAAAGACTTGCCATCCTCAAGGCAGATGATCGCGTCAGGCGTGACGGACTTCCTGATCGGGACGGCGGGCTTCAGAGCTTCGGGCTCGGGCTCAGCGACCGATCCGCTGGACGCGGCAGCCATCGCGGCATGCACTGTCGTGATCAGTGAGGGAAGCTCTGACGCGGGCACCGCGTTGTTCGCCACGTACGCTGCAACAATGTCAGCCGTCATCGAGGTCAGGTCGGTCTCTTGTTCTTGCTGCATGTGCTGCCCCCTCCGGAAGGCCTTACATCTAACTCGATCGCTCTGTTCTGAACAGTAGCAAACAGGTCGGAGAGTCAATTGACGTATGCTGGGGAACTAAGCTCGCGCACAGCCTCTTGCGGCAGCGTTAACTAGCATCGGAGACTAGGCAGCCCACAAGACTACGTGATCATGTTACGACGCCGACGAAGGGTAGCCGGCATCTCCAAAATCCGAACACTACAGTGTTGGAATCGCATTCCCATGAAGAGCGATAGCGTCAGCGTTACGTTACTGGTTCTTCTAATAGTAATCTCGTAACGGGTAGTGTCCGGATTTTGAGCGACACGAGCCACCATCCCCTATCGAATCCGTCGGTGGAAAACTAAGTGGCAGCCGCCTCATCAGCTGCACAGCTTCAGCTCCGGTCGTATGTTCCTTCGAGAGACTCAATGGGGCTGATAATGAATAAGACCATGCTCATAGCAGGCGTCGCACTCTGCACGTTGGCAGGCTGCAACACTGTTCAGACAACGCGTTTTCAAGCGGCCGCCAATCAGCAGGCAATGGTTCGGGATGGCCGACCGGCGATCGTGTCGAAAAAGCCCAAGTCCATTGTCCTTGTGTCGCCCGCGGCTCGTGTCGAACAAGGGGGCGCACGGACCGCGTTTGTGGTTGGGATCACCAACATCTCCCGAGCGCCGATCGACTTCAAAGTCGAGAGCGTGAGCGTCTATCAGACGAAGGATGGCCAGATCGTCCAGCCGCTGAAGGTCATCACCTATGAGCAGCTAGTTCAGGAAGAGAAAACGCGCCAGGTTGTGTCTGCTCTCCTGGTCGGTGTCGCAGCCGCAGGAAACGCCTATTCAGCCTCGCAAGCCGGCCGAGGCTACGCATCCGCCAACGTCTACACGCCACGGGGCGGCGTCTACCACGTTTCCGGCACCTACTACGATCCGACGGCAGCCGCCATCGCCCAATCCAACGCAAGCGCTCAGAATGCAGCGATGATCGCAAACACCGTGGAAGCCGGTCAGAGAAACATGGCTGCCCTCGAGCAAGCTGTCGTGAAGGACAACACCTTGTTGCCGGGCGAGTGGTACGGTGGCCAGTTGCACTTCCAGGCGCCGACCGTGGAGAGCCACGACTCACCCAAGAGCTTCACGATCGGAATCAAGATTGGCGATGAAGTTCACGAGATCGATGTCGTTCAGGAGGTGAAGAGCACCTCGTGAGTGAACTCTGCGAAGCGCCAAGGACAATTGCAAGGGCCGCGACATCGCACATTCACCTTGAAACCAAGTTGCTCTGGCTCTTCGGCCGACAAGCTTTGACTGTGCTTAAGATTCCAATCATTCTTGCGGGAAACCGTTGGGATTGTGTCGTGAATATTTTTCTAAGCTACTGCGCTTTGTTCAGCCTTACTCTGGTGGCAGGTGGAAGCGCGACTGCGGCGAGTTTTGAAACAAAGCCTCTCAACAACGGTGGCACGCTGATCTTCGTAGAAGGTGAGCTGGCGCTTGGGGACGAGAAGAGCTTCGCCAACATCGCGGTGGCGGCCGAGAGCGGAGTCGTGGTCTTCAAGAGCAACGGCGGCAATCTGGTTGCTGGAATTTCCATCGGTAAGGCCATCCGCCTAAAGGGCTTCGCCACTTACGTGCCCGATGGAGTAGATTGTGCTTCGGCATAAGTCCGAACAGCCCAAGAGACAGAAAGCCTTTGAGCTGCACGTTGAGTTGACCGACCCAAAGGACCGAAAGCTCGCCCAGGTGTTTCTGTTCCATGGCGAATGGGCCGTGGACGGGCCATTTGCGCTTTTTGACGACGATCAGATCGCCGGCGTCGAATTTGTCGCAAAACCTGCCGAGCCGACAAACCAGGGTTGGGAGGGTATCGGCACGGCCAGCCGGATTTTTAGCAGCTTCTACGCCGACCAGACGATCGATGGCGACCAAGTTATCCATCTCGATGGCGAACCGGCGCCGGATTGGTTGGGCCCTCTTGCGAGCTGGGACTTCAAGAACAGCAAGCTACCGCTCCTTCTCGGCCGCGTTCAGCGTTCGGACCGCGTGAAGGCTTCCACTGGTGATTGAGGTCCGCCCGTCTCGACACGATAGTCAGTCATCCCACTCGAAGCAGGCGAGATCGGCTGGGGTCGCGCTTTCCAAAAGGGCGGCGTAGTCGCGAGCATCCGGTTTGAGGCGGAACTCCAACGTCAGCAACTGGCGCTATGCGGACTGCGCTGAATGCGTTCTCCTGACCGTTGAAGACCTCATCACGTCCGCTTCCAGAGCGAAACCAGCGGCGGCTACTGGTCCCTCCATAGGGAAAGCATTGACTAGACGGCCCAATATGTTCCTGTTGCGTTCACCCTCGCAGGCACTCTGCCTCGCTGGGCGAACTGCGTGCGCAACGAACAGCCGGACTACAGACCACCGTCATGAACACCAGCTACCTCGACGCTCTTAATCCAGCTCAGCGCCGCGCTGTTGTGCACGGCGCCGGCTCCGTCGCGGCCTCTCCATTGTTGGTCATCGCAGGCGCCGGCTCGGGAAAGACAAACACGCTTGCGCATCGCGTTGCGCACCTGATGGTCAGCGGCGCCGATCCACGCCGCATACTCCTGATGACCTTCTCGCGTCGGGCGGCGTCTGAGATGGCCAAACGCGTTGAGCGAATCGCACGCAAGGTGCTGGGCGACAGCGCCGGCATCCTCACAGACGCTTTGACCTGGGCCGGCACCTTCCACGGGATTGGGGCGCGACTGCTCCGCGACTGTGCTGATCAGCTCGGGCTCGACCCTTCCTTTACGATCCACGACCGGGAGGACTCGGCCGATCAGATGAATCTGGTTCGACATCAGCTCGGCTTCTCCAGGACGGAGACGCGCTTCCCGACCAAGGGCACGTGCCTGGCGATCTATTCCCGCTGCGTAAACGCCGAGCAGCCGATTGAGGAGGTGCTGGGTCGGTCCTATCCGTGGTGCGTCGCCTGGGCTGCCGAGGTGAAGGAGCTATTCGCGGCTTACGTCGAGGCGAAGCAGAGCCAGAACGTGCTCGACTACGATGACCTGCTGCTCTACTGGGCGCAGGCGATGAGCGACCCCGACCTTGCAGCTGACATCGGGGCACGCTTCGACCACGTCATGGTCGACGAATATCAGGACACCAACAGCCTCCAGTCATCGATCCTGTTGGCCCTCAAGCCAGACGGACGAGGTCTGACTGTGGTGGGCGACGACGCTCAATCGATCTATTCGTTTCGAGCCGCAAGCGTTCGCAACATCCTCGACTTCCCAGCCGCTTTTGCACCGCCAGCGGAGATCATCACGCTCGACCAGAATTACAGGTCAACCAGCGCCATCCTCTCCGCGGCCAACGCCGTGATCGATCTGGCAGCCGAACGCTTCACCAAAAATCTTTGGACGGATCGTGCGACAGGCTCGCCGCCGCAATTGGTGCATGTCCGGGACGAAGCGGATCAGGCGCGCTTTATCGCCGAGACAGTGTTGCAGAACCGGGAGGGCGGATCGGACCTGAAGCAGCAGGCCGTATTGTTCCGCGCTTCACATCACAGCGGCCCTCTCGAAATCGAGCTGACCCGACGCAACATTCCCTTCGTCAAGTTCGGAGGGCTAAAGTTCCTCGACAGCGCGCATATCAAGGACCTGCTCGCCCTGTTGCGGTTCGTCGAAAACCCGCGCGACAAGGTTGCGGGGTTCCGCGTGCTGCAACTCCTGCCAGGCGTGGGCCCGACCTCTGCGCAACGTGTCCTCGACCATATGGCGGAGGCCGCCAAACCGATCGAGGCGCTTCGAGACGCTCCAGCGCCGCCCCGCGCCGGCGAAGACTGGAATGACTTCGTCGCTACCGTTAGCGACCTGCGCTCGGGTTCGGCCGGTTGGCCTGCCGAGATCGAACGCGCCCGGCGTTGGTACGAGCCACAACTGGAGCGCATTCATGAGGATGCCGGAACGAGGCAGGCTGACCTCGTCCAGCTCGAACAGATTGCCAGCGGCTACCCATCCCGTGAGCGCTTCCTCACTGAGCTGACCCTCGACCCACCTGACGCGACCAGCGACCAGGCCGGTGTTCCACATCTCGACGAGGATTACCTCATCCTGTCGACAATCCACTCCGCGAAGGGGCAGGAATGGAAATCCATCTTCGTGATCAACGCAGTCGACGGCTGCATCCCAAGTGATCTCGGAACTGGCGCGAAGGACGAAATTGAGGAGGAGCGGCGGCTGCTGTACGTCGCCATGACACGAGCCAAGGACGATCTCCATCTTCTTGTCCCGCAGCGTTTCTTTACCCATGGCCAATCGTCAACGGGCGACCGTCACGTCTACGCCAACCGTACCCGCTTTATCCCGAATGCGTTGCTCGGCCACTTCGAGCGTGTCGCCTGGCCCGTTGCAGCCCCAGGCATGCCGCGCGCGACATCGAGCGGCCCCAAGGTTGATGTCCGGGCAAAGATGCGCGGGATGTGGCGATAATCTAATGTCCGGCCACCAATCTCAGCGTCCCGGCAACCTTAAATCTTCTTTATTTGACTCACAGCAGACGTGCACGCTGCGGCTCGTTCAGCGCTCGCCAAGAGCATGGGTTTAGGCAACAACCGGGTGAAGCTGCCGTCAAAGCCGGTTGCTAAGACGGGCCCGAACAAGGTCGACGCGTAGCAGTCCTTTTACTTTCGTGTCCCACCTCGGCTGCGATGCAGCAGCGAAATGAGATTTGAAAGAAGCAATCAGTTTAGTTCTCGCGCCGTTTAGAACGTCTTACCGCCCGAGTTCGGTATGATCGGGTTCCCCTCTCGACTACCCGGGCCGTTGCCGCCACGCGGCGTGATCACCCCGGAACGCGGGAACGAACGAGGCGGCACAACGTCGGGAGCCGGGCCCGGGACAGGAGGATTCAGCATTGCCGATCGGGTCGGCATACCGTCCCACCAGACGCAGTTGCCGGAGGCGTCCATCACGTCGATCGTTTTGTTGGTTCGCGACTGGGCGCTCAGCATGCCGTTGTCGCCCAGATCGATTTTCACATCCGCGCCATTGCCGAGGTGCTCGACGTAGTAGCAGTATTGCGAGACGGGCGTCGTTTGATCGTTGGACGTGAATTTCCAACCGGTGTGGACCTCGCCGCGACTGTATTTCCGCTCCTTGAAGACGGTGTAGTTCGTCGCGGTCACACCACCCTTGGTGTTGCCGCCGTAATCCGGCCGAAGCTGCTCGGCCGTCGGGCGCGGCACAGTTTGCTGCTCAGGCATTCCGGTGACCCGCACTGTCGAGTTGGGATCGAGCCGGACCACCGCCCCGTTGGCGTCCAGGCGTACCGTCGCGTTCGGATCGAGCGTGAACTTGCCGTCGACCGTCTTGTCGGAAAGCTTCACCGACGCCTCGGGATCGAGCTTCACGTCGCCCGTGGTTCTGAGGGTGACCTTCTCCAGCGCCTTGCCCATGGCGTCGGCAATCTTCTCGGCCGCGGCCCGGTTGTCGGTGACGTAGGAGTAGCCGAACAGGCCCATGCCCACAGCCGCGCCGGTCGCCAGCACAAGGGCCGACGCTCCGCCGAAACGCCACATCGCGGACTTAGCGGCGACGAGGCTCGAGGCCCGGTTGATCGAACGGGTGTCGGCCGCGATGCGATCGTTGACTGTGCTCGCCAGACCTTCGTTCAGCCTGGTCGGATCGACATTGAGTGTCATGGCCTACTCCGCAGCGACGATTTTCAGTGGGACGACTTCCGGCTCGGGGTGGGTTACGACGGCCGCCGCTGGACTGGGCTGGGCCACAGGGCCTGTTTCTGGCTGCGGATCGTTGGCAGGCACGTCGGGGCCGATCGCGTCGTCCTTGGCCTTGTGGATCGTGTCCAAGGCCGAGCGATGCGCCGCGTCCACGGCTTCCTTCATGATCAGTTCGGTGTAGGGGCCGAGGACGTATTGCATCGCCTCGGACGGCAGCGCGATCGGGTCCGGCTTCTGCTTGATCTTCTCCACCGACGTCATCGCGAGCAGCGTCGATGCGAAGGCGACAAAGATCGCCGGGAAGAACACAAAAACCCGCAGGAATTGGTGGATCTCACCGTCGGTCACAGCGGTCGGGTCCTTGCCGAACACCATCGCGGTGAAGGAGTGCAACTGCGAGTTGAGCACCGCATCCTTGTAGGCGACCTGCGCGGCGCTGACCTTGTTGTCCGCCTCAGAGGGGTTCAGTTCGCGACGGATCTTGTTTGTGGCTTCCAGCTTCTCAGTCGCATCCTTCAGGCTGCGATCGGACGCCTTGAGGTTCTCCACCATCGGCGCGCCTCGACCATCAACGACGCATTTCTGCGTCCTGTAGACTGAGCCGTCCTTACGACGGCCAGAGACCGGAAAACATTTGGTTGGCGGCAGGGTGGCGAGTTCGCCGTTCGCCTTGGTGACGCGCTCGGAAGCGCTGTCGTAGGCGCTCTTAGCGCGCTCAACGTCGTCGTCGGCGCTCTCGATCAATTTCCTCACCAGCGCTTGGCTATTCTGGGCGTCGATGAGCTTCTCGTGCGAGCGCACGACATCGATGAGCCGGGGCCGAAACATGATCTCGCCCAACTGCGACATCGACTTGATGGTGACGCCAGCCGCACAGAGCACGCCGATCAGGGCCACGAGCTTCATCAGCCTTGACCGCTGGGTGCGCACCGAAACGGCGAGCGGCACGCGGCTGAACTCGACCACGGCGTAGCCGATCGGAGCGAGCAGCATCATCATCTTCGTATTGAAGTCGTCGTGGCCATACTGCTGCGCGAACAGCCATGCGCCGATCAACGATGCGATCACGACAATGATCTCGATAGCGAAAGCAAGACCCAGACGCTTCTTGGATATCGAGTATCCACGCGCTTCGTCGCGGGCCTGTGCTCTAAACCTATGATTCAACAGCAATGGGCCTATCGATTGGCTCCCGGTCGCATCAGACATGTTGGATCTGGCTTTCTCTAAGCTGGCCTCGACTGTCGGCCGCAATCGCTTTGAATGGTCGTCGGGAAAAATCCGCTAAGCAGTCGCATGCCCATCAAAATTCAAATCCTAAGAAAGTCCTAACAAAAAATGCCGTTAAAATTAATGGGGCGACATGATCGGCGGTAAGCAGAATCCTGTATGCCGTACCCGACAGAATCCTATGGGGATGAAACCTGAACGCGTTGGGCTCCCTGCGATTCGGTAACACTGATGCGACGGGTAACCTCCTAGGGTGACCGGCTGATCAGCGATTTAGCGCATCGCCTTGCGCCACCCCGCCGCAAGAGCTTCTTGCTCGGAGCAAAACCAACGCTCGCCGTTGCCCTTGCCCATGTTAACCTTCTGGTAGTCACGTTGGCCGGGTTCGTGGAAAATCCGGTCGCCGTTGCGGTTCACGTTGCCCTTGATCGTGCAGGCCGTGTTGGGTGCGTCGTTCGCAATTTCCTTACTGGTCAGTTCGGGATGGGCCGACAACGGCACCGAGACGGCCCCCATGACCACCGTTGCGGGCGAGCGGTGACGCCAGTCCCACGGAGCTACGAAGGTGCCTCGCCAGAGGCCGCTTTTTAACTCGCGGGCGTGGTCCTCATCCGACACGTAGGCGTTGCTATAGTACCGATAAGCAAGCGCCAGCCCCTGCTCCACCGTCCAGCGGTTCAGGTTCTCGTTACCGAGGCGACAAACGCCCAGCGTGCGCCCGTACTGGTCGGTTCCAAGCGACGTGCAAGACACCTCGCGCTCGCCGATCTTGTCGCGCAGCCGGTCGCGGGCCGTAACCCCACAGGTCCAGCGCTTGCCGGAGCCGTCGAGGCAGATTTGATCGGTCTCGGGCGCGTCCACGCCTTCGAACCTGACATGCACGCCAGCGATATCGATTGTGTCGCCATCCATAACGCGCGCCCGTCCACTCACGGTTGCGGCCGCCGCCGAAAACGCAGTTACAGAAAGCGCGACCGCGAGCAGTAATCTGTTCATGGTAGTTCCTGCGCTCGCAAATCAGGGGCTGACCAGCACCTGACAGATGATGTCGGAAACGCCGCCGTCTGCCAGAAACGCGAAGCCATTCCCGTTAGGTAACTTTATCATGATCCGAGAATTGGCCTCATTGTCGATGACCATCAACCGTGTTCCATCCTTCTCTGTTGTTCCTGCCGTCCATATCTTGCGCTGCACGGCGTTGCGGAAACCAACATAGTTGCTCTTGGCGCTGGTTACCCGCGCCCGACCCTTACCGTCGAGGAAGAACTCGACCGTGGTGCCCGGAAGGGCGCAATTGACGACGCCGGACTTGGCGTATGGCATCAGATCCAGTTTACCTTGCGCCTGAGCGGAGGCCGCACCGAGGCAGAGGGCGGTGATGGCAAGGCAGAAATTATGCAGCATTCTGGTCGGCTCCTTCGGGGTTGCTGCCCCGACAAAACGGCGTTGCATGGGCTACAACCTACGTACGATTGGCATGATGTACGATCTAACGGTGCGACGATCTCCCTAATTTTTCGGAAGGCTCCCTGCCGCGAATAGCTCGAGAATCTCAAAGGGAGTTTAGCTTACTGGATTGGCCGCGGCCGCCGTTGCTGACCGGGCGAACAGCAGAGAGGCCCGGCTTTGAAGCATTCCGGAGATGCATCGCTCAAGTGAGGCGTGCTCCTTTCGGGTAATTCAGCGACAACCCCTAAATTCAGCAGCAAGACGCAGCCGCCCTCGCCCGCCAGGCACAATACACGCGATGATTGGACGTTGAGATCACCGCCTCAAAGCTCTATGAGCCTCGGACCAGTGAGTACCAATGGGAACGCAGGATATCCAGTTGCGTGTGCCGCAACGGAAGGTTATGTGCTCGCTATGAAGAAGCTTCTCCCCACAGAGATCACCGACATCAAACGTCTGCAGCTGCAATTGCGAGAGCAGCAACGAGAACTCGTCCTCACGGCAGCGGGCAATCCGGCTGCTCCACACCACCGACTGGTTCAGAAGATCGCTGAGCTTGAAAGCGCTATCGTCGCTGTAGACGCCGTTCTACAAGAGGGCCAAAGCTAGAATCCGAACACGACAGTGATGGAATCGCATTCCCGTTGAGATCTCTTGGCCGTCGCCGGCCGTTACGTTAATACTACTCCTAATAGTACTTTCGTAACGCATTGTGGTGATCGGATTCCGGCGGTTACGGCGCCCGACAGATACCTAGCTTTCTCGATGAAAGCGCCCTCCCCCGCATTATAGATACAAGACTGCGATGGAGATCCCCGATGAGCGACAGTGAGTCCAACCCCATTGAACTCGTGGCTGATATCGTTTCGGCCTACCTGTCCAATAATTCGGTTCCGCTCGGAGACATCCCGAACATCATCACAGCTGTCCATAGTGCGCTAACGGCGACCAACACGGCTGTGACTGAACCACCGCCGGAGCTGAAGCCGGCGGTATCGATCAAGAAGTCGATCACACCAGACGCGATCATTTGCCTGGCCTGG
>NZ_JBFUKI010000017.1:0-82057 GCF_056400925.1 Alsobacter sp. P4_H11 | reverse complement strand
ACACCCTCCCCTTGAGGGGGAGGGTCGCCGCGCAGCGGCGGGGTGGGGTGACGCYGGGCGAAGCGCTCACTGACACAATTGCACGCGGCCCCGGCTGCACCCCACCCCGCCGGGCTTCGCCCGTCGACCCTCCCCCTCGAGGGGAGGGTGAGCTGCGGCGTTTTTCTGCACGTCTTCGCGAGGCCCCTCGCAGAGCCTAGCGCCCAGCGTCAGCTGGATTGCTTCGCTGTCGCTCGCAATGACGGCGAGGGGGCGGCTGGCGCTCGCCTTGATGGTCGGGCGCTGTTCTTCTTCCGGGGAAGAAGGCGCGCGCTGCGGGCGTGCGGACACCCTCCCGTCATTGCGAGCGCAGCGAAGCAATCCAGATGGTTGGCGAAGGGCTCGGCCTACACCCTCCCCTTGAGGGGGAGGGTCGCCGCGCAGCGGCGGGGTGGGGTGACGCCGGGCGAAGCGCTCACTGACACAATTGCACGCGGCCCCGGCTGCACCCCACCCCGCCGGGCTTCGCCCGTCGACCCTCCTCCTCGAGGGGAGGGTGAGCTGCGGCGATTCCCCTGAATCTTTTGCGCGGCAAAGCCGGGCGTGACTCCCACCATCAGCTGGATTGCTTCGCTGTCGCTCGCAATGACGGCGAGGGGTGTTTGGCGCGAGCCTCTACGGTCGGGACGACGTGGCCTTCTCACCCCATCAGCTGGTCGAGCGTGATCGGGAAGTGGCGGACGCGGACGCCGGTGGCGTGCCAGACGGCGTTGGCGATCGCGCCGGCGGAGCCCGTGATGCCGATTTCGCCGACGCCCTTCACGCCGAGGTCGTTCACGTGCGGGTCGTGCTCGTCGACCGTGATGGCCTCCAGCGCCGGAATGTCGGCGTTCACCGGGATGTGGTAATCGCCGAGGTTCGGGTTCATCACCCGGCCGGTGCGGTGGTCGACCGCCGCGTGCTCGTGCAGCGCGAAGGAGACGCCCCAGATCATGCCGCCGAAGAGCTGGCTCTGCACCAGCTTGGGGTTGATGATCCGGCCCGCCGCGAAGGCGCCGACGAGGCGGGTGGCGCGGATCTGGCCGAAGTCCGGGTCCACCTTCACCTCGGCGAAGACGGCCCCGTGGGCGTGCATCGCGTAGGCGCCGGCGGCGGCGGGGTCGGTTGCGGCCGCGCCGCTGTCCTCGATCTGGTCGAGGCCGGCGCGGTCGAGGATCGCGGCGAAAGTCTCGCTGCGGCTCTCGTCGTCGCGGCGATGGAGCCGGCCCTCGCGGGCGATCACGCCGGCGTTGCCGGCGCCGTAGAGTGGCGAATCCGGGTTTTCGGTCGCGAGCGCCGCCAGCTTGGCGATCACGGCCGCGCCGGCGCGGTGGATGGCGGTTCCGGCCGTGGCCGTGTGGGCCGAGCCGCCCGCGATGCCGGCATCCGGCAGGTCGGAGCGGCCGGCGCGGTACTCGATCTGGTCGATACCGAGGCCGAGGCTGTCGGCCGCCACCTGGGCGAAAGCCGTCCAGGCGCCCTGGCCCATGTCATGCGTGCCGCTCTCCACCACGCCCGTGCCGTCGCGCTTGAGGATCGCCTTGGCGTTGGCCTGGAACATCAGGGCCGGGAAGGTCGCGGTGCCCATGCCGTAGCCGACCAGGAGGCCGTCGGCGTCGCGCATCTGGCGCGGCGCGAGCGTGCGCTTCGACCAGCCGAAGCGCTCGGCGCCCTGGCGGTAGCATTCGCGCAGCGCCTTGGACGAGAAGGGCTTGCCCGACAGGGGCTCGATCTCGGCGTAGTTTTTCAGCCGGAATTCGAGCGGATCCATGCCGCAGGCCTCGGCCATCTCGTCGATTGCGCTTTCCAGCGCGATCGAGCCGGTGGCCTCGCCGGGCGCGCGCATGAACAACGGCGTGCCGCTGTCGACGCGCACGGCCTCGTGCGAGGTGCGCAGCGCCGGGCTGGCGTAGAGCGTGTGGGCGATGTCGGAGGCGGGCTCGAAGAAGTCGTCGAAGGTGCTCGAGGCCGTGAGCGTGTGGTGATGCAGGGCCTGGAGCGCTCCGTCGCCGTCGGTGGCGAGGCGCAGCGTCTGGCGCGTGGGGGCGCGGTGGCCGACGGGGCCATACATGTGCTCGCGCCGGAGCACGAGCTTCACGGGCCGGCCGGTGAGCTTGGCGGCCAAGACGCCAAGGATCTGCGGGCCCGCGATGAAGCCCTTGGAGCCGAAGCCGCCGCCCAGGAAGGGCGAGCGGACGAGGATGTTCTTCGGGTCCATGCCGAGAAGGCCGGCGAGGCGGCCCTGCGCCATGGCGAGGCCCTGGCTGGGGGTGTCGACCGTGAGGCGGTCGCCCTCGAAATGGGCCACGATGGCGTGAGGCTCCATGGCGTTGTGGTATTGCGCGGGCGTCTCGTAGGTCGCCTCGACGCGCTTGGCAGCGCCGGCGAGGCCGGCCTCCACGTCGCCGTGGCCGGCTTCGGCCGGGTTGCCGACGCCGACCGTGTTGGGGGCGAAGCGGCCCTCCGTGTCGAGCCCGGCGCGGGCTTGTTCGGTCTCGTAGCGGGGCGCGAGCAGGGCCGCGCCCTCGGTGGCGGCTTCCAGCGTTTCGGCGATCACCACCGCGATGGGCTGGTTGGGATAGCGCACGCGGTCGTTCTGGAGGAGATCAAGCCGGAACATGAAGGGATTGGTCTTGGCGTCCGGATCCTCGGCCAGGGCCGGGCGGTTCTCGGGCGTCATGACGTCCACGACGCCCGGATGCGCCTTGGCGGCAGCAACGTCGAGATGCGTGACGCGGCCGCGCGCGATCGTGCTGACGGCCAAAACGGCGTGGAGCAGGCCCGGGACCACCCTGTCGGCCGCGTAGGGCGCCGCGCCCGTGACCTTCAGCACGCCGTCGCGGCGGGTGAGGGGCTGGCCCATGTTGGAGCCGTGGCGGACATGGGCGGGCGCCTGGTTGAGCTTGAGTTCAGGCATGGTGGGCGCCTCCGGTCTGATGCGCAAAGGGGGAAGCCGGCAGGGCGGGAATGCGGTCGGGGGTCCCGGCGGCGGCCAGCGTGAGGGCCCGGGCGACGATGCGGCGCGCGAGCTCGATCTTGAAGGCGTTGGCGGGGGCGGAAGGCCGCGCCTCCGCCAGCGCGACGTCGGCGGCGCGGCGGAACAGGGCCGCGTCGGGCTTCTGGTCGGCAAGCAGGGCCTCGGCCTGGCGGGCGCGCCACGGCTTCAGGGCGACGCCGCCCAGCGCAATGCGGGCTTCGCCGATGATGTCGCCATCCATCCGAAGCGCGGCGGCGGCGGAGGCCACCGCGAAGGCGTAGGAGGTGCGCTCGCGGATCTTGAGGTAGCGCGAATGCGCCGCGAACTCAGCCGCTTGCGGCGGGAGCCTCACGGCCAGAATCAATTCGCCGGGGTGCAGGACCGTCTCGCGCTCGGGCGCGTCGCCGGGCAGGAGGTGGAAGTTCTCGAGCGGGATCTCGCGCGGCCCGGCGGGGCCGTGGGTCTCCACCACGGCGTCCAGCGCGGCGAGCGGGACGCAGAAGTCGGACGGGTGGGTGGCGATGCAGCGCTCGCTCCAGCCGAGCACGGCGTGGAGGCGGTTGTCGCCCTGGAGCGCGTCGCAGCCGGAGCCGGGCTGGCGTTTGTTGCAGGCGCTGGCGGTGTCATAGAAATACGCGCAGCGGGTGCGCTGCAGCAGGTTGCCGCCGGCCGTGGCGGCGTTGCGCAGCTGCGGCGACGCGCCCGACAGCAGCGCCTCGGCGACGGCCGGGTAGCGGCGCGCGAAGGCGGCGTCATGCGCCAGCGCGGCGTTGCGGACCAGCGCGCCGATGCGGGTGGAGCCGTCCGGCAGGCTCTCGACCGCGTCGAGGCCGGGCAGGCGGGTGATGTCCACCAGCGTGTCGGGGCGGGCGATTCCGCCCTTCATGAGGTCGAGCAGGTTGGTGCCGGCGGCGAGATAGGCCGCGCCCGGCTGGGCGGCGGCCGCGACGGCTTCGGCGGCGGTGGCGGGGCGGAGATATTCGAACTGGTTCATGCCGCCTGCTCCGCCTTGGCGTTGAGGGTGTGATGGGCCTCGAGCACGGCCTCGGTGATGCCCGCATAGGCGCCGCAGCGGCACAGATTGCCGCTCATGCCTTCGCGGACGCGCTCGGGATCGTCGCCGGCCTGTCCCTCCTGGATGAGGCCGATGGCGCTCATGATCTGGCCCGGGGTGCAGAAGCCGCACTGGAAGCCGTCATGCTGGATAAAGGCGGCCTGCACGGGGTGCAGCGTCTCGCCGTGCGCGACGCCCTCGATGGTGAGGATGTCGGCGCCGTCGTGGCTGATCGCGAGCGCCAGGCAGGAGTTGATGCGCTGGCCGTCGACCAGGATCGTGCAGGCGCCGCACTGGCCGCGGTCGCAGCCCTTTTTCGTTCCGGTGAGGTCGAGGCGCTCGCGCAGCAGGTCCAGCAGCGTGGCGCGGGGGTCGTCGAGATCGAAGCGGCGCTGGACGCCGTTCACGGTGAGCGTGAGGGGGCTGCTCATGCGGGGGGTGCTCCGGTTTCAACAAGTTCGAATGTCGGGCGGCCGGGGCGCAGCGGTCGGTGACCGGGCCCGTGGCGTCGACGCGACGAATGAATGCGGCCGATGGAAACGCCGCGCCGGGGAAACGCTCATGTGGCCCGGCGCCGCATCGACCAACGCACTATACGGAGGATGCCTCCGTTTTGCAACTCCGCCCGAAACTTTCAGGATGCCCGTAAAAACCCGGGCGCCTTGGGCCGTCGACCTCCTATAAGAAGCAGGTCGTTCGCAGAAGCAGGGCGCAGACCCGAACCCGTCCCAACGCGATCCGTTGTTGGAGCACATGGAGCACGATCCGCCACCGTCCAGCCCCCGCCCGCGCGCCGACGCCGCACGGAATCGTGAACGGCTGCTCGGCGCGGCGACAATCGTGTTCGGCGCGGGCGGCGCGAGCGCGAGCCTGGAAGCCGTGGCGCGCGAAGCCGGCGTGGGCATCGGCACGCTCTATCGGCATTTCCCGACGCGCGAAGCGCTGTTCGAGGCCGTTTACCGGCGCGAGGTGGAGCAGCTGAGCGAACTGGCCGAGCGCCTGAAGGGCGAGGCCGACCCGGTTGAGGCGCTGCGGCGATGGCTGCGCGCCAATGTGGATTTCGTCGCCACCAAGAAGGGGATGTCGGCGGCGCTCGCCATCGTGATCACGGGCGCGTCGGATCTGACCTCGTCGTCGACGAAGCGCCTCACCGCCGCCGTGAAGGGCCTGCTGGACAGGGCCGTCGAGGCGGACGCCATCCGCTCGGACATCGGTGCGGAAGATCTGCTCCGGGCCCTGGTGGGCATGTGCCTCATTCACGACCAGCCCGGTTGGAAAGCCAGCGTGCTGCGGATGCTGGACGTGATGATCGACGGGCTGCGCAAAACCTGAAGCCGGCGGTCGACCGCGCAAACGCCGGCGCCTTTGCGGCGAATAACCGTGAAAAGCTTCTGCGGGGGCCCTCCCAGCCTGGGCGGAGAGGGCCCGGGCTCGCGGCTATTCGGAATCAACCCCGCATTTGGCGACGTCTGCGCCGGCCTGCTTGGTCTGGTTGGCGAGCTTGTCCTTGCAGTCGGCCGACATGCCGGCCTTCGGCGCGGTTCCATCCTTGATGGAGCCGGTGGTTTCGCCGGACATTTTCTCGCTGGATTGCGCCTGGCCCTTCGCGGCCTCGGGCGACTGGGTCGACGGCGCGGGCATCACGCGGTCCTGCGCCAACGCCGCGCCCGAAAGTCCAAGCGCCAGCGCCACTGCGGCCGTAGCCGGCATTGTCTGAATGAGCTTCATCGCAACCACCTCGCGTTAGCCCCCAGCGCCCGTCAACGCTTCGCAACGAAGTTCGATCCTGCGGGGAGGAGGTTCTTGAGGGGCAGCCCGGTCGTGGACGCCGCAGCGCAAACTTGGCGGCGCTCACCCTGTCCCTCTCCCCTGGTGGGGGAGAGGGAACACGCGGCGCCGGTCAGGGTGACGCGAGGTCGTTCAGGCGTTGTGTGAGAAAGGCCTCAGCGGCGGTGGGCGTGCCGGCGATGGTAGTGGTGGCGGTGCGTGCGGTAGGTGCGAACGCGGGTGTCCTGCGGGATGCCGGCCACGCCCTTGACGCCGCCGACGACACCGCCCGCCACGCCGCCGACGACGCCGCCAACCGCGCCGCCGACGGGGCCAGCCGCCCGGTTACCCACGATGGCGCCGTCCTGCGCGCCGCGTACGACGCCCTGGGCCTGCGCGGTGGATGCAAGACCCGCAAAGGCCAGTGCGGCGCCTGCGATTACGCCAATCAGCTTCATCGTCATGTTGGTTCTCCAATTGATGTGGAGGAAACAGACGCCGGGCGCGAGGGGTTCCTTTATTCGGGGGCAACTTCGGGCGCAGGCGGCGCTGGTTTGCGCGCATGGCGATCGAATAACGGCGGACCAGGTCCTGCCAGCGGAACGCGCGCCATCGGGAGAAGATGGCTGACCTGCTTTTTGCAGTTCCGGTCCAAAACAGTTTTATTGATTATTTAGCGTTAAGTTTCTGCCAGAGCGAGAACACTTCTTATAAAACTCCTCCGTAGTTTGCTGCTGTAGTCTCGAGAACCGGTGGCGACATGAAGATGCTGACCTCGTTTATCGCCGATAAGTCTGGCGCAGCGGGTGTGTTGTTCGCCTTGTCGGCGATCCCACTCACCGTGATCGCTGGCGGCGGCGTGGACCTGGCGAAAGCCACCAATGTGCAGCTGGTCTTGCAAGCGCAGGCCGACTCGGCGGCGATCCGGTTGGCCACCATGGGGCTGCTCGCCACCGGGTCGCAGCGACAGGCCGCCGCCGAGGCGATGTTCACCGAAGGGAAGGCCGCGACCCCGGTCGTGACCGTGAGCTTCAACGGGACGACCACCACCGTCACGGCGACGGGAGCCGTGAAGACGTCGTTCCTGGGCCTCGTCGGCAAGGAGGCCATCCCGGTCGCGGCGAAATCCTCGGCCGTGCTGACGAAGGGCGGGCCGACCTCCTGCATCATGGCGCTCAACCGCACGGCGTCCGGATCGGTGACGATCGCGGGGTCGTCGACGCTGATCGCAGAAGGGTGCGCGATCTACAGTAATTCAGCGTCGCCAAGCGCCATCATGGTGCAGGGCAGCGCCACCGTGCAGGCCGCAGGGTTCTGCGCGGTTGGCGGAGTGTCGAGTTCGGTCGGCCTCGCGCCGGCGCCGCTGACCGGCTGCATGACGCTCGGCGACCCCTTTGCGGGCCTGCAGTTCTCGGTCGGCAACGGCTGCGCCTACAACAACATGCAGGTGCAGCCCAGCCAGACGAAGTCGCTCTCCCCCGGCGTGTATTGCGGCGGCCTGACGATCAAGGGCGCGGCGACGCTCGCCCCCGGCGTCTATGTGATCAAGGATGGGCCGCTGGTGCTGAACAGCCAGGCGAATGTTTCGGGCTCCGGCGTCACCTTCTACCTGCTCGGCTCCAATGCGGGCTTCACGATCAACGCCGGCGGCGTCGTTGCGTTGAGCGCGCCGACCACGGGCGCCTATTCGGGAATGTTGATCGTTCAGGACGCGGCGTCCAATGTGGGCGGCGGCAACACGCTGAACGGCGGCGCCGACATGCTGCTGACGGGCGCGATCTACACGCCGACCCAGTCGATCACGCTTAACGGCGGCAGCAGCTTCGGCCAGAACAGCCCGTTCATGCCGCTCGTGGCCGACCAGATCAAATTCAGCGGCAACACCACCGCCAAGATCGACACCTCGAAGATGAGCACGGTCCAGTCGCTGCCGACCCTGCTCAGCGGCGCGCGTCTCTCTCAGTAGAGGCCCGGCCTCGCTCGCGGGGCGCCGGCCGGGCGGCTTCGATCGGTTTCGCTGATCGCCGGCGTCAAGCAATTCAATTGTTCAGCGCCCCCCGGCGCGTGCATGGTGCGGCCGAGTTCGGAGGCCCCCGATGCCGCGCGCGCTGCCGCTGTCCCATGTCCTGCTCGCGCTTGCCGTCGTGGCGGTGTGGGGCACCAATTTCGTCGTGATCCGCATCGGGCTGTCGCACCTGCCGCCGCTCACCTTCGCGGCGCTGCGCTTCGTGTTCGCGGCGTTTCCGGCGCTTCTTTTCATCCGGCGGCCGGCCGTGCCGTGGAGCCATCTGGTCGCCTATGGGCTCTTGATCGGGGCGGGCCAGTTCGGGCTGCTGTTCATCGCCATCAACGGCTACATCTCGCCGGGCCTCGCCTCGCTGGTCGTGCAGGCGCAGGTGTTCTTCACCATCGGGCTCTCGATGGCGTTCACGGGCGAGCGGGTGCGGGCGTTCCAGATCGCCGCGCTGCTGTTGTCTTGCGTCGGCATCGGGGTGATCGCCGCCAATGTGGACGCGACCACGACGCCGCTGGGGCTCGGCCTCATCCTGCTCGCGGCGGCGTGCTGGGCGGCCGGCAACATGGTCGCGAAGGCCGGCGGCCGGGTGAACATGGTGGCCTATGTGGTGTGGTCCAGCCTGTTCTCGGTTCCGCCGCTGATCGTGCTCTCGCTGTTGTTCGAGGGCTGGCCCGCCATTGCGACCGGGCTGAGGGACGCCGGCCCGACCACCTGGGCGGCGGTGCTGTGGCAGTCGGTCGGCAACAGCCTGTTTGGCTACGCGGCCTGGGCCTGGCTGCTGTCGCGCAATCCCGCGGCCTCCATCACCCCGATGGCGCTGCTCGTGCCCGTGTTCGGCATGGGGGCGTCCTGGCTCTGGCTGGGCGAACCGATGCCGGGTTGGAAGCTGCTCGCGGCCGGCCTCGTGCTCGGCGGCCTCGCCATCGGCCTGTTCTGGCCACGCATCGCGGCATGGCGCGAGGGTGCGACACGGCTGCCGTCCTCGGCGGGGTGAGAGGCTGGCGGGTTCACCTCACCGTCATTGGATCCGCCTCGCCGTCACCCCCGGCGACCTGCGCGCCGCCGGGGATGACGGCGAGAGTGGAGCGCTGCACCGTCATTGCGAGCGACAGCGAAGCAATCCAGTCTAATGGCCCGGCTGTTAGACTGGATTGCTTCGCCTCCGGCTCGCAATGACGGGAGGGTGTCTCGTGTTTCGAGTGCATCCTTGACCCGTCCCGCTGTCATCCCCGGCGACCTGCGCAGCAGGTCGGGAAGGGGATCCAGGGCAAAGGCGCTCACCCCTGGATCCCCAACCCGGCGCTGCGCGCGGCCGGGGATGACGGAGAGAGTTGAGCCCTCCACCGTCATTGCGAGAGACAGCGAAGCAAACCAGGCAAAAAGCCTGGCTGTTAGACTGGATTGCTTCGCCTGCGGCTCGCAATGACGGTGGAGGGGCTGGCGCTTAACGACCGCGCGGATGTCTGGCTCAAGCCGCCGTGAGGCCTTGAACCTTGTGGCGGCGGATGAGCTCCTGCACGAGGCCGGTGCGGCGGGCTTCGGCGACGAAATCGACCATGTATGGGAGGGCGGCTTCCTTGGCGCGCGGGACGCCGATGGCCTGCTGCACGGTCATGAAGCGGCCGTCGAGAATGCGGCTGCCCGGCACGGCCTTCTGGTCGTCGATGAGGCGGGCGCGGAGGCCCGCGAGGGCGTCGAGGTCGTGGGTGCGGAAAGCTTCCAGGGCGTCGTCCATTGTGGCGACGCGGTGGATTTCGGCCGCTTTGAGGTTGAGGTCGAGCCAGAGGCCGAAGGCGGTGCGGTCGGCCGCCGCGATGCGCCCGCCGGGGGCGTCCACGTCGGCGACAGTCTGGGCGGTCGATTTCTCCGGCACCAGATAGGTGGCCTCGATCTCCGCGTAAGCGGGCGTGAAGGCGATGACCTCCGCGCGCTGCGGCTCGGCCCCGATCAGGGCGACGTCCCACTCGTCCTTCCCGGCTGCGTCCGCGACCTGTGCGGGGTTGGGGTAGGGCACATATTGGAGCCGCAGGCCGAGGCTGTCGGCCAGCGCGCGCGCCATGTCGGGCGACACGCCGGCGGGGCCGCCATCCGGTGTGCGGCGCGAAACCAGCAGGAAATTGGACAGGTTGATGCCGGCGCGCAGCACGCCCGTGGGGGCGAGCAGGGCCGCGATGCGGGCGCGTTCGGCGGCGGGGAGGGGGGATGTCATGTGCGTTCCCGGGGGTTTGGACGAAGCGACGGCCGGTCAGGCGTTCGCGGCCGTGAGGGGCTCGCCCTGGGGGGCGGAGCTCAGCACCACCTGCGAGCGGCTGTCGGCGAAGCGGATGCCGTTTTCGCGCAGGGCCGCCTCGATGCGACGGTAGGCGGCGGCGCGGACCTCGAACTGCTTGCCGGGCGGGGTCTGCACCTTGCAGCGGAACACTTTCACGCCCGGTTCGATGCGGTAGATCTTGGTTTTCAGCGGCTCGACGATGAGGTGGCCGATTTCCGGGTCTTCCAGCATCTGCTGGCCGATCTTCTTGACCAGCTTGCGCACGAACTCGCTGTCGACCTCGATGGGAAGCGGGAGCTCGAACTTGTCGATCACCCAGTCGCGCGAGTTGTTGCGGACGGAGCCCAGCGAGCCGTAGGGCACGAAATGCAGCGGGCCGTTCTGGTGGCGCAGCGCCACGGTGCGCAGCGTGATGCGCTCCACCGTGCCCTTGGCGGAGCCGCCCTCGATATAGTCGCCGATGCGGAACACGTCCTCGGCGAGGTAGAAGACGCCCGAGAGCACGTCGCGCACCAGCGTCTGCGCGCCGAAGCCGACCGCGATGCCGAGCACGCCGGCGCCGGCCAGCAGGGGCGTGATCGCGATGCCGAAGATCGACAGCAGCGACACGGCCAGTAGGCCGACCAGGGTCGCCCCGAAGGCCTTGCGGGCCATCGGCACCAGCGTGAGCAGGCGCGCATTGGCGCCGGTCTCGGGATCGCCATGCGGCGTGGCGGCGACGCGGTCCAGCAGGGCGTCGGTCCAGGTTTTCACGGCCGTCCAGGCGAGATCGGCGAGGAGCACCAGGACGATTGCGCCGAGCGTGCGGGAGACGAAGCGCTCCAGCGGGCTTTGCACGTCCATGGGCGACAGGATGGCGAGGCCCCATACGGCGATGCAGGCGCCGAGGCCGGCGAGCGCAACCACGAAGCGGGCGGCCCGGATGCTGACGTCGCGGCTCAGCGCCGCCATGAGGGCGCGGCGGCGGGGGCGAGGCGCGGCCGGAACGGAGGCGGCCGGCGCCGGGGGCGCTTCGGCCGGGGAGGCGGCTTGGGCCGAGGCGGCGGCCTCCGCGTTGGCCTTGGCGGCCTCGGCGAGGTCCCAGGCGGCGCGCACGATCCGGCGGGCGACGCCCTCGAGCATCAGGGTGGCGCTGACGATGACGATCGTCAGCGCCCAGCGGGGCTCGCCCGCGAGCCAGACGAGGATCACCACCGCGGCCCAGAGGCCGGCCACGAGCGGGCGCGGCAAGAGGCGCCGTTGCGGCGGGCGGCGCTTCTCGAGCACCGCCACTATCACGACCAGCGCGACGCCGGCCGCCAGCGCGGTGAGCGCCGCGAAGGCGCCGGCGAGATGCGGTGCGTGGGGCTCGAACGCCTCGGCGGCGACAAGGCCGGCCGCCAGCACGCCCGCCAGCGGCGGCAAAGAGAGCGACCAGGCGCGAGCATCCGGCGTGGGGAGCGAAACGAGGCGCAGGCGGCGGTTGCCGGGCGCCAGCAGGGCGCCGGCCAGCGCGGCGGTGAGGCGCGCCGCGAGCGTCACCATGGCGACGCCGACGATGACGTCCGGCACGCCGGGAGGCCAGGCGAAGATCGCCGCCACGGCCAGCATCGACACCACCGAGAGCGTGAGGGCGGCGGCGTCCGTGGCGATGCGGCGGCCGGCGATGCGCCAGGCGTCCGTCCGGCGGCGCGGATCCTCAGCGAGGAGCCAGCGATAGGCCGGGCCCGCATAGGTCCAGAACAGCCATTCGAGGCCGGCCGCCACGATGAACACGATCAGCAGATACGCGAAGGCGCGCACGCCCTCGCCGGACTGCAGCGACGCGTTGACGTCCGCGAGGAGGCCGACGGCCTCGCCGGGGGCGGCGGCGAAGTCGCGCAGGGTGGCGGCGACGCCGTTCTGCGCGCGCTCCAGGATGCTGGTCGCCATCATCATGCCGCCGCCTCCGTGGCCGGAGCCGGGGCCGCCTCCGTGGCCGGTGCAGGCATCTCGCCTTCCTTGAGCCGTCGCGCCATCGCGGCGTCGGCGTCGGGGGCGAGGAGGCGCTCCACCGCGACGCCGTCGTCGTAGACGCGGGCGCGGCAGGCGAGGCGCACCGAATCCGCCGCACAGGCCGGGCCGAGCGTGCGTCGCTCCACGTCCTGCATGGGCGTGAGGGCCTGGGCGCCCCTGAGCACCCGCACCCGGCAGGTGCCGCAGCGGCCGCGGCCGGAGCACACGCTGGCGTGCGGCACGCCGGAGCGGCGGCTGATCTCCAGGATCGAGAGCCCGCGCAGGCCGACGCCCTCCAGCCCGCCGTCGTAGCGGATGTGGACGGGCGAGCGGCGGCGCAGGAGGAGGCCGACCGCGAGAGCGGCGACGACCAGCACAACGACCGACCAGTAGGTGAGCGACACCGTGCTGGCGATGGCGCGCAGCGAGGGCTGGGCGGATTGCAGCCGGGCCCAGTGCGTCTCCACGTCGGCCGCGAAGGCGGGGTCGTCGCGCAGGGCGGCGAGCACCTGCTTGCCGGCCTCCACGAAGCCGAGCAGCGCCAGGATGGGGGTGGCGAACAAGAGCGGGGTGACGATGCGCCCGGCCCGCTCGCCCCAGCGCTGCACGCTGATCCAGCCATGCAGGCCGATGCTGGCGTGGCTCCACACCACCAGCACGACCACGAGCTGCTGGATCGCGTAAACGGGCGCGAAGTGCCAGTAGAAGGTGAGGAGGCGGGCGAAATCCACCTCCAGATCGGGCGCATACGCGTTGGCGACCCGCACCGTGAGGATGTGGGGCGTGAGCAGCGGCAGCACCGCGAGGCCGAGCACGCACTGCACGGCGTCGCCGCGGCGCATCGCCAGCGTGCGCTTGGTCGCGATCGTGGCGAGGCCGAGCGCGAGATGCGCGATGGCGGAGCCGGCCAGCAGTGCGGTGCCGACGCCCGTCATCCAGGGCGCCATCAGCATGCCGGCGGCGGCGTTGATGGCGTCCAGCGACATCAGCCCGGCCGCCAGTGTCGCCAGGTGCGTGAACACGAAGGCCATCAGCACGAGGCCGCTCGCCAGCCTCACTACGCGGATCGCCATCGTGGCAGACATCGTCGTTCCCCGAACCTCCCGGGACATTGCCTGCGCGGGGCGCGGAAAGCGAGCCCCGGCGGCTTGAACTTCGCGCGAGCGGCTTATGCGGGATGCTTGTGGATGGGGTCGACCCAGTAGACCGCCTCGGGCTTCTCGACGGGCTCCACATCCGTGATGTTGACCACAACGGCCTCGTTGTCGGAGCGCACCAGCACGCATTGCAGCGGCTGGTCGGGGTCGGCGTTGATCTCCTGGTGCGGCACGTAGGGCGGCACGAAGATGAAGTCGCCGGGCCCGGCCTCGGCGACGAATTCCAGCTTGTCGCCCCAGCGCATGCGGGCCTTGCCGCTCACCACGTAGATGACGCTTTCCAGCGCGCCGTGGTGATGGACGCCGGTCTTGGCGTTGGGCTCGATCGCGACCGTGCCGGCCCAGATCTTCTGCGCGCCGACGCGGGCGTGGTTGATGGCGGCCTGCCGGAACATGCCGGGCGTCTGGGCCGTGTTGGGGTCGAGCTGGTCGCCCTTGATCACGCGCACGCCGTCGTGCTTCCAGCGGGGGGAGTGATCGTGGTCGTGCGGGTGGTTGTGATCGTGGTCGTGCGCGGTCATGGGGCGTCTCCCGTTTGGGAGGTGAGTATCGCGCCACGCCAGACGGCCGCAACGGCTTTCGGCTTTGGGGGGATGCCGCAGCGCCACCCTCCCCCTCAAGGGGAGGGTGGCGCTTCGCGCCTCACATGGCGGGAAGCACGGCGAGGTCGCGCACCTGCATCGTGCCGACGCCGTCGATCTTGCCGTGGGCGGTCGCCTTGCCGGTCGCGAGGTCGACCCGGTAGAGCGTGTCGGCGGACATCAGCCAGCCCTCGCTCTTGCCGGCCGAGTCGGTGACGATGTCGAAGGCCGCCATGTCGGCCTTGACGCCGAGCTTGCCGACAGCGCCGAGCACGCCGTCATTCGGCGGGGCCTGCTTCACGAGCGCGCCGATCGTGCCGTCGATGTCGTAGAGGGTGGTCTCCTTCGCGCCCTTCATCGAGTTGGTGTACGCGCCGGCCACGATCTTGGGCGTCTCGCCCTTGTGCATGTCGGCCTCGGCGAACTTCAGGTCGCCGTCCTTGGTGACCTTGCCGTCGTCGACGTTGATGCGCAGGTTGGCGCCGTTGGAGCCGATCACGCGCAGGCGGTCGGCGACCGGGTTGAAGTCGACGGTCATCATCACGTTGGCGGGCAGCGGCATGTCGAGCTTGGACTTTGCGGTCGGCTTGCCGGTCTTGGCGTCGATGGTCCAGATCTGGCCGTCCGAGGCGAGGCCGTAGAGCATGCCGTCGGCGGGGCGCACGTCGATGCCGAGCAGGTTGGCGCCCGTGACCTTCACGGTACCGGTGACCTTCTTGGCGGCCACGTCCACCATCGCGAGGGTGTTTTCGCCGATCAGGGCGACGGCGGTCTGGGCCTGGGCGGCGCCGGAGAAAGCCGCGGTGGCGAGAAGCGCAGCGAACAGCGTCTTGGTTGTCATCGTGTTTCTCCCGTTGTTCCGGCCTCATGGACCGGGCTGACGGAGCGGGTACACGCCGACATCGGCGGCGGATGCAGCCGGGATGAAGTTTTTTCCGCTTTGCATCCGTGCGTGTTTTCGGAGCGTATTAGAGGGACGGATCACCCGGAGCCCCCGCGCCGATGTCCATGCCCGCCGAAGACATGCTTGACGCGCCGGTCGACCTCGCGGCCGAGATTGCGCGCTGCGCGGCGGGCGAGCGGGACGCCCTGCGGCGCATCTACGACGCCGAGGGCGCGCGCATGATCGGGGTGGCGATGCGCATCGTCGGCCGGCGCGCCGTGGCCGAGGAGGTTGTGCACGACGCCTTCCTGCAGATATGGCAGAAGGCCGCCGGCTTCGCGCCCGAGCGCGGCCATGCGCGGTCCTGGCTCTACGCCATCGTGCGCCACCGGGCGCTGAACGTGCTGCGGGTGGAGACGCGCACCGACCTCGTCGAGGATTTCGAGCCGATGGGGCTGGCCAGCGCCGAGGAGGACGCCGAGGCCATCGTGTCGCGGCTGTCGGAGGCCAGCGCGCTGCGCCGCTGCCTGGAGCGACTGGACCCGACGCGCCGCTCGCTGATCGTGCTCGCCTATGTGCACGGGCTGACCCATGGCGAGCTCGCCGGGCGCCTGCGGGTGCCGCTCGGCACCATGAAGTCGTGGATGCGGCGCTCGCTGAGTTCGCTGCGGGAGTGCCTGCCATGAGCGAGGCGACCACCCGGGACGAGTTGGCGGCCGAACACGCGCTCGGCGTTCTGGAAGGCGACGACGCGGCGCGCGCCGACGCCTTGATGGAGCAGGACCCCGCCTTCGCGGCGGCCGTGACGGAGTGGCGCGTGCGCCTGTCGGACCTCGACGCCATTGCGGAGCGCGCCCCGCCGAGCCGCGACCTCTGGGGGCGGATCGAGTCCGGCCTGGCCGCCGCGCCCGCCGAACCGGCGTCGCCGCCCGCCGTCGTCAAGGCCGCCACGGCCGACGTGTTGCCGTTCCGGCCCCCGGGCGCGGCGCGTTCGTCCGTCTGGCAGAGCCTCCCGGCGTGGCGGGCCGCCACCGGTTTCGCGGCCGCCGCCGCGGTGGTGCTGGCGATCGGCGCCGCCTATTTCGCCGACAAGGCGGCGCGTACGCCGACGCTGGTCGCGGTGCTGCTGGAAGAAGGCAGCGCCCAGCCGGCCGCCGTCGTGAACGCGTTCGCGGACGGGCGGACCGAACTCGTCCCGCTGCGCGCCATCGCGGCCCCGCCCGGGCGTGCGCTCGAAATCTGGACGCTGTGGGACCGCGCCGTCGGGCCGAAATCGGTCGGCCTCATCGGCGAGGCGAGGGCGACCCGCCTCGACCTCTCGCGCCTGCCGAAGCTGGGGCCGAACCAGCTCTTCGAGATCACCGTGGAGCCCGCCAGCGGCTCGCCCACTGGCCGGCCGACCGGACCGATCCTCATGAAGGGGCTCACCGCGACGGCGCTGTAGGGGCGGGTGGCTGGGGCCGCTTCGCCGCCCTCGTGAGGGTGAAAGCGCGTTCCCTCTCCCCTTGGGAGAGGGGCAGGGGTGAGGGCGGTCCGACTTGGCGCCATCCCGTGCCGCTGGGCCTGCCCCGGCGCCCTCACCCCTGCCCCTCTCCCGCACGCGGGAGAGGGACGCGCGCGACGATGCAGCGCCTCGCCGTCATTGCGAGCGGAGCGAAGCAATCCAGGTGGTTGGGGTCAGCCCGGCGCTGGCGTAACGCCCAGCATCAGCTGGATTGCTTCGCTGACGCTCGCAATGACGGCGAGGCGTTGATGGTTTGATCACCCGCTGCGCAGGTCGCCGGGGATGACGGCTCATCGGCGGCATCGACCTGCGAGGCTGGGGCAACCTTCCTGTCATTGCGAGCGGAGCGAAGCAATCCAGGTGGTTGGGGTTAGCCCGGCGCTGGGCGTAACGCCCAGCATCAGCTGGATTGCTTCGCTGGCGCTCGCAATGACGGCGAGGCGTTGATGGTTTGATCACCCGCTGCGCAGGTCGCCGGGGATGACGGCTCATGGCGGAGCATTGACTTGCGAGGCTTCGGCCACCCTCCCGTCATTGCGAGCGGAGCGAAGCAATCCAGGTGGTTGGGGTCAGCCCGGCGCTGGGCGTAACGCCCAGCATCAGCTGGCTGGCTTCGCTGGCGCTCGCAATGGCGGCGGAGGGTTGGGCGCTTCTCGTCATGGGCGCCCCGCACCACCCCTCAGTGCGGCATGGCCCCTGCGGCGTCCTGCCAGAAGCGGTTGGCGCGGCGGGCGCCGTTTTCGAGGCAGCGCTCCAGGGATTCGCTGCAGCGGGTAACGGCGCGGCAGCTTTCGCCCAACGTGGTGACGGCGGCGCGGAGGGAGGCGGCGAGTTCGGGGTCGAGGCGGCGGAGGTCTTCGAGTTCGGCGAGGTCCTCGCGGGCGCCGGCGTGGCTCTTGCGCAGGTTCGCAGCCGCCTGGGTCATCATGGCCGCGAAGGAGGCCATGCAGGCGGCCTGGGCGGCGATCTCGCGCGGGGAGGCGTTGTCGCGCCGCAGCTTCTCGAGCGCGGCGGTCATGATCCTGGATTGCGCATCGAGCACGCCGACCATCCGGCGAGCGTCTTCGGCGAATGTCTGGGCAAGCTCCACGCGTCTTTGCGCGCGTACAAGCCTGCTTTCGTCATGAATCATCATGTGCCCTCTCCAGCAACGCCGAGTCTAGGCGGAGCCTCAGCGTGAAGGTACCCGGTGAATCACGGATGAACAGGCGCGGCGCCTTGCCGAATTCTGCTGAACCCCGCGGCCCCCCATCCCCCATTGGGTGCAGGGGCGGCCGGGCCGACGGAGGCCGAACGCGAAAAGGCGGCCGTCCCATGCGCGAGACGGCCGCCTTTTGGTTAATGGGCCGGCGGGGCGCTTGCGCCCGCCGGTCAGGGCTTGGCGGCGGCGGGCAGGGGCTGCACCAGCGAGCCGGGGCCGAGCTTCTGCAGGTTGCCGGTGATGACGCGGTCGCCCTTGGCGACGCCCTTCACGATCGAGACGAGCTCGCCGTCCGTCTGGCCGAGCACCACGGGGCGTAGCTGCACGCGGTTGTCGTCGCCGACCACGAAGAGGTGCTTGCCGAGCTGGCTAGAGCCCACGGCCGCCTGCGGCGCGAGCAGCGCGTCGGGCTGCTCGCCGACGCGCAGCCGGATGCGGACATACTGGCCGGGCAGCAGCGCGAAGTCGTCGTTCTGGATGGTCGCGCGGGCCGTGATCGCGCCGGTGGTGCGGTCGACGACGTTGTCCAGGAAGGTGAGCTTGCCGCGATGGGGCGGCCGGTCCTGGCCGGGCACCACCACGTCGGCCTGCACGTCCGCGCCGCCGGCCTGCGCCTTCTGGATGGCGACGAGGTCGGTCTCGCTCGGCGTGAAGGTGACGTAGATCGGGTCGAGCTGCACCAGCGTGTTCAGCGGACCGCCGCCGGCGCTGATCAGCGTGCCGACCGGGGCCTGGTCGCGCCCGAGCCGGCCGTCGAACGGGGCGCGGATCGTGGCGCGCTCCAGGTTCAGCTCGGCGGTGCGGATGGCGGCGCGGTTCACCGCCAGGCCGGCCTCGGCCTGCCGGACTGAGCTGTTGCGCTGGTCGTAATTGTCCTTGGCCAGGAAGCCGCGCCGGGCGAGCTCCTCGCCGCGGTCGAGGCTGGACTTCAGATAGTCGAGCGACGCCGTGGCCTGCTGCATCTGCGCCTTGGCCTGATCGAGCGCGGCTTCGTAGTCGCGCGGGTCGATGCGGTAGAGCAGGTCGCCGGCCTTCACGTCCGCGCCGTCATGGGCGCGCTGTTCCACGACGTAGCCCGAGACCTTGGCCTGCAGGGCGACGGTGCGGAACGCCTCCGTGCGGGCCGGGTAGTCGAGGTTGACCGGCAGCGTGCGGGTGACCAGCTCGGCCACCGGGGCCGGCATCGCGAAGGGCGGGGGCGCGGCCGCGGCGGGCGTGGTCGGCTGGGCGGGGGCCAGGCCGAGGCGTTCGCGTATCGGGGGCGTGTACCAGGCGAGGGCCGCGAGTGCGACGCCGACGCCGAGCGTGAGGGTGAGCTTGCGCATGGGGGATCTCCGGAACCTTACTCGGCGGCCTGCTTGAAAGCGGCCGGCTCAGGATGGTGGGCGGCCTCATCGGGACGGTCGCGGCGTTCGCGCAGCGTCTCGATCACGGCGTAGAACACGGGGGTGAAAAGGAGCGTCAGCACCGTTGCGGCGACCATGCCGCCGAACACCGTGGTGCCGATGGAGCGGCGGCTGGCCGCGCCCGCGCCGGTGGCGAGCATCAGCGGAACGACGCCCAGGATGAACGCGAAGGCGGTCATCAGGATGGGACGCAGCCGCAGCCGCGCCGCCTCCATGGCGGCCTCCACGATCTCGACGCCTTCCTCGCGGCGACGCTTGGCGAACTCGACGATCAGGATCGCGTTCTTGGCCGCCAGGCCGATCAGCATCACGAAGCCGATCTGCGAGTAGACGTCGATCTGCATGCCGCGCACCCAAAGCCCCGCGAGCGCGCCGAAGAGCGCCAGCGGAACCGAGAGCAGCACCATGAAGGGCATGGACCAGCTCTCGTACTGGGCCGCCAGGATCAGGAACACGAACACGATCGCGAGCCCGAACACGAGGGTCGCCACCGAGCCGGCCTTGAGCTCCTGGAAGGTGATGCCGGTCCACTCGTAGCCGAAGTCGCGCGGCAGCACGCTGGCGGCCACGCGCTGCATGGCCTCCACGGCCTGGCCCGAGCTGTAGCCCGGAGCCGCGCCGCCGTTGATCAGCGCCGAGGGGTTGTTGTTGTAGTGCGGCACCGTCTCCGGCCCCACGGTGGGCTTCAGCGAGCCCAGCGTGCTGAGCGGGACCATGCCGCCGGTGGAGTTGCGGACATAGAGCCGCGAGATGTCGGTCGCCGCGCCGCGCGCCGCCTGGTCAGCCTGCAGGGTGACCCGGAAGGTGCGCCCGAACAGGTTGAAGTCGTTGACGTAGAGCGAGCCGAGATAGATCTGCAGCGTGTTGAAGACGTCCGGCAGGTTGAGGCCGAGCATCTTCGCCTTGCTGCGGTCGAGGTCGTAATTGTATTGCGGCGTCGACGTGCTGAAGCTGGTGAAGAGCTGCTGGGCGTTGAGCTCCGGCTGCTTGCGGGCCTCGGCGATGAGGGCCTGCGTGACCTCGTTGAGCGCGGCGCTGCCGCGGCCGGTGAGGTCCTGCACCTGGAACTCGAAGCCGCCGGTGGCGCCGAGGCCCGGGATCGAGGGCGGATCGAAGCTGAGCGCGATCGCGTCCGGGATGCCGAGCAGCTTGGGCCGCACGCGGGCGACGATCTCGGACGCGCTCATGCCGGCGCCGCGCTCGTCCCACGGCTTCAGGATGGCGAACTCCACGGCCGAGTTGGACTGCGCCGCCCCGGTGAGGAAGTTGAGCCCGCTGATGGAGCCGACGATCTCGACGCCTTCGGTGCGCATCAGCTCCTCGCGCACCTTGCGGGCGACCGCGTCGGTGCGTTCCAGCGAGGCGCCGTCGGGCGCCTGCACGACCACGAAGAAGTAGCCCTGGTCCTCCACGGGCAGGAAGGTGGAGGGGATGCGCATCCACACCGCGTAGGTGGCGCCGAGGCCGGCGACGAACAGCGCCAGCATGGCCCAGCGGAAGCGGATGAGATGGCGCACGCCGTTCGCGTAGGAATGCGACAGGCGGTCGAAGCCCGTGTTGAACCAGCGGAACGGCGCGAAGTTCGTGGCCGGGCGATGGCGCAGGAACGCGGCGCTGAGCGCAGGGCTCAGCGTCAGCGAGTTGAAGGCCGAGATGCCGACCGAGATCGCCACCGTGAGGGCGAACTGGTTGTAGAGCCGGCCGGCGACGCCCGGGATGAAGGCGACCGGCACGAACACGGCCATCAGCACCGCCGTGGTGGCGACGATGGGGCCCGTCACTTCCTGCATGGCCTTGCGGGTGGCGGCGAGCGGCTTGAGGCCGGCCTCGAGCTGGCGCTCGACGTTCTCCACCACCACGATGGCGTCGTCGACCACGAGGCCGATGGCCAGCACCATGCCGAGCAGGCTGAGCATGTTGAGCGAGAAGCCGAGCAGCTTCATCACCACGAGCGTGGCGATGAGCGACACCGGGATCGCGATGGTGGGGATGACGGTGGTGCGCCAGTTCTGCAGGAAGACGAACACCACCGCGACCACGAGCACCAGCGCCTCGGCCAGCGTCACCAGCACGTCGTGCATGGAGGCGGAAACGAAGCGGGTGGTGTCGTAGTGCATCGCGTAGGCGATGCCGGCCGGGAAGCGGCCGGACAGCTCCTGCATCTTGTCCTTGACGCGCTGCTGCAGGTCGAGGGCGTTGGAGCCGGGCATCTGGTAGACGGCCAGCACGACGGTGGGGTCCTCGCCGAAGAAGGCCGAGGACGCGTATTGCAGCGCGCCGAGCTCGATGCGGGCGACGTCGCGCAGATGCAGCACGGCGCCGCTGGCGGGATCGGCCCGCACCACGATCTCGCCGAACTGGGACGGGTCGGCGAGGCGGCCGACGGCGTTGACCTGCAGCTCGAAGGCCGTGCCGGCCGGGGCCGGCGACTGGCCGATCTTGCCGGCCGCGACCTGGACGTTCTGCTCCGCGATGGCGGCCTGCACGTCGGTGGCGGTGACGCCCAGCTTGGCGAGCTTATCGGGGTCGAGCCAGACGCGCATGGAGTAGCGGCGCTCGCCGAAGATCTGGACGTCGCCGACGCCCTGGAGGCGCTTCAGCGGGTCGACGATCTGCAGATAGGCGTAGTTGCTGAGCGCCACCGGATCGACGGACTTGTCCGGCGAGGTGAGGTTCACGATCAGCACGAAGTTGGGGTTCTGCTTCTTGATCGTCACGCCGGACTGGTTGACGATCGCGGGCAGGGACGAGGCGGCCTGCGAGACGCGGTTCTGCACGTCCACGGCGGCGGTCGAGAGCGGGTAGCCGACGTCGAACGTCACCGTGATGGTGGCGCTGCCGTCGTTGGAGCTCGACGAGGCCATGTAGGTCATGCCCTCGACGCCGTTGATCTGCTGCTCCAGCGGGGTCGTGACGGTGTCGGCCACCACCTGGGCGCTGGCGCCCGGATAGCGGGCGCTCACCACCACCTGCGGCGGGGTGATGTCCGGGAACTGCGCGACTGGGAGCGTCAGGTAGCAGATGGCCCCCGCCATCACCATGATGATGGCGATGGCGGAGGCGAAGATCGGCCGCTGAATGAAGAAATTCACCATGGCTGGTCGACCTTCTGGAGGCGTCGCCCGGGGGGCGAAGACGACGCCGGGTTGGATTCCACGCAGCCGATCACCAAATGCCGCAACTCATCCCAGGCGGTGGGCCAGCGGGGGAGGCTGTCGGCCTGTCGGCCTGCACGCTGAAAGGGGCGGGGGGTGACCGCGGCAAGGTCGCGGCGCAGTTTGGCCGGATCGACGCGGTCCGCCTGCATCATGGCGCGAACCAGCGGATCGGACAGGAGTTCATCAAGGGAGAGATCGGGGGAATAAGGCTTCATGGCATATCTCCGGCGGCCGCACGCTTCAAAAAAACGACCCGCTTCGCGTCCGGCAAAACCCGGATTGCGATTTGGTTGACGCCTCTTTGGAAGGGTGTTACCGGTAAGTAACGTTCCGGAAGTTACTGATCGGTAACACCCGCGTCAACCCCCCGGAACCAAATTTGTGAGGACCGCGTGATGAGCTTGGTCGTGAGGATAGGGTCATGGGCCTGATTTGCCCGTCTGGCGCCCGGCCCCGGGATCGCATCCTGGACGCCGCTCGTGACATGTTCAGGAAGTTCGGCATCAAGGGCTGCGGCGTCGACGCCATTGCGGAGGCCGCCGGCACCAACAAGATGACGCTGTACCGACATTTCGGCTCCAAGGATGAGCTGATCGCCGAGTGCCTGCGCGACCAGACCCGCGTCGTCGCGGACCTCTGGGCCCGCATGGAGGCCGAGAACCCCGACCCGCTGGACCTCCTGAAGGCGTGGGTGAAGGCGAGCGCCATGGCGTCGTGCGACAGCCGCGGCTGCGACCTCGCCAACGCGGCCATCGAGTTGCCCGATGAAGGGCACCCCGCTCGCAAGGTGGTGGAGGATTTCAAGCGCGCCCAGCGCGACCGGCTCGCCGACCTGTGCGCCCGCGCCGGCGCCCGAGACCCGGAAGTGCTGGCCGACACGCTGTCGCTTTTGGTGGAGGGCGCCCGCGTGAGCCGCCAGAGCGTCGGGCCCGAAGGCCCGTGCCAACGCTTCAGCCGCGTGGCCGAAGCCGCCATCGACAACGCCGTGGCGGCGCGCGAGCCGGCCTGACGCTGGGTGCCGTGCTCGCCGCCAGGCGGGTGCGGGCCGGCCCAGTCCTGACTTAGCAACCTGACGCAATGCCGGGTTGAATCTTCTCTCGGTGATTGCAATGGCGCGATCCACCATTGTAGACTTCCGGATAGATATTTGTCACGGAAGGGCGTTCGCTCATGAGGTCCGGGCCTAGCCCCGACATGCCGCCAGTGAGCCAGGGCGCGGCTGAGGACGCCGCGCGTAGCGTGCACGCCGCGATCGATCTCCAGCTTCGAACAGTGTTCGACAGCGCCCCGATCGGCATCCTGATGGCCGAGATGCCCTCCGGCCGCATCCTGGGCGGCAACGTCTATGTGGAAACGCTGCTTGGCCATCCGATCAAGCCAATGGCGTCCGTGCAGGATTACGACGCGTGGGTGAGCTACCACGAGGACGGCTCGCGCGTGCTCGGCCGCGAGCATCCGCTGGCCCGAATGGCTCTGGACGGCGACCTCGCGCCCGAGCTCGAGGTGCACTACCAGCGCGGGGACGGCGCGCGGGCCTGGATCCGCATCATGGCGCGGCCGGTGCTGTCGGATGCGGGCGAGCTCGTGGCCGGCGTCGCCGTGCTGGTCGACATCGACCGGCTCCGGCGCGCCGAGCAGGCGCTGGCGCTGGGGCTCGCGGTGTCGGGCTTCGGGCTGGGCTCCATCGACTATGTGAACGGCACGATCACGCTGGATCCGCGCGCCGGGGAGCTGTTCGACCTGCCGGGCGGCGAGCCGCTGTCCCGCGCGCGGCTGCACGACCGCTTCCACCCGGACGACCGCGCATGGCTCTTCGCCGCCATAGCCAAGCTGGTGGGCCCGGACGGCGAGGGCTCTTTCGCGGGGCAACACCGGATCGTGCGCTCGGATGGCGCGGTGCGCTGGATATCGGCGCGCAAGCAGGTGTTCTACGGCAAGAACGAACGCGGCCAGCGGCAGGCGCTGAACGGCGTGCTCGCCGTCCATGACATCACGGAGAGCAAGGTCGCCGAGGAGTCCCGGCTTCTGCTGCTGCATGAGTTGAACCACCGGGTGAAGAACCTGTTCGCGGTGGCGGTGGGCATGGTCAAGCTGACGGCCCGCTCCGCCACGACCGTGGACGACATGGCGACCGCCCTGTCCTGGCGCCTGACCGCGTTGGCGCGAGCGCACGAGTTGATCCAGGACGCCGTGCTGGGCCAGTCCTCGGCCCGCGACGTGGAACTCGGGGAGATCGTCCGGGTGGTGCTGCAACCGCACACGCGCAGCGAGGCTCACCTCAGGCTGGGCGGACCGCCCGTGCTGCTGGGACCTGAGGCGACCACCAGCCTGGCGCTGATCCTGCACGAGTTGGCGACCAACGCGGGCAAGTACGGGGCGTTCTCGGTTCCCAACGGCCAGGTCGGCATTTGCTGGTCGCTGGGGGAGGATCATTTCGAGATCGGCTGGGCCGAGAGCAACGGCCCGATCATCGAGAAACCGCCGGAACACCGCGGCTTCGGCACCCAGCTGGCGCGCCTCAGCGCGACCGGGCAGCTTGGCGGGACGATCCACTATGATTGGCGGCCAGCCGGCCTGGTGGTCGAAATCACGGTGCCGCTCGATCGTTTGCGGAGGTAGCGGATCATGGGCGCCCGCAGCACGATGGATGGCGCCGCCCTGCGCGGCCGACGCATCCTGGTGGTGGAAGACGAGCCGTTCATCGCCCTCGACATCGCGGCCGCCATCGAGGATGCGTCCGGCGCGGTGATCGGGCCTGCCGCCACGGTGGCGGAAGCGCTTGCGCTCGCAGCCGCGGGGGGCGCGGCGATCGACGGCGCCATCCTGGACTTCAACCTGCCGGATGGGCCGATCACGCCCGTTGTGGCTCTCCTGAGCGACCGTTCGATCCCGACCGTGCTCCACACCGCGCTCACGCTGCCGGCGGCGTTCGCGCAACGTTATCCGAGCGTCGCCTTGCAACCGAAGCCGACGAGCGCCGACATGCTGGTGTCGGCGCTCGCCACGCTGCTGCCCGCGGCCCGGGTGGTCGAATCCGCCTGATCGTTAGCCCCGCCGCTCCAGCCATGCCTTCGCCAGCGCGAGGTCGGACTGCGTCAGGCCGTGGCCGGCCGGCAGGGTCTCATGCTGGACGTCCGCGCCGGCCTGGCGCAGCCGGGCCGCCAGCGCGCCGACGTCGACGGCCGGGATGATGGGGTCGGCCGCGCCGGAAACGATCAGGATCGGCTTGCCGGCGAGAGAGACGGTCGGCGCTGCGGCCAGCGGCGTCATGGCGCGCAGCAGCACCGCCCCGGCCAGCGCGTCTGGATGGAGCTCCAGCACGGCCGCGGCGATGTTGGCGCCGTTGGAGAAGCCCACCGCGATCGGCTGGGCCAGCCCGTAGGCGTCGCGCGCCTCGCCGATGAAGCGCGCCAGCTCGCCGGCGCGGCGGCGCACGTCCTCCTCGTCGAAAACCCCCTCCGCGAGGCGGCGGAAGAAGCGCGGCATGCCGCGCTCCAGCACCTTGCCGCGCGGGGAGAGCAGCGCCGCGCCGGGCGCCAGCGCCTCGCCGAGCGGGATCAGGTCGTTCTCGTCGCCGCCGGTGCCGTGCAGCAGCAGCAGGGGCGCGCGGCCCGGCGTCGTGGCGGGGACGTGGCGATGCAGGAAGGAGAGTTCGGTCGCGATGGTCATGTGGCGATCTCCGGGGGAGGGACCCTGCGGGAGAGGACGCGAACCCCGGCCGGCGCGGGGCCGGCCGGGATGCGCCTAGCTGAGAGCAGGCAACACGGATTCGATCCGCGGGCGGGAGCTCTCGTATTGGGCCGGCAGCTTCAGCGCCTGCCCGAGGCTCTCGACTGGCTCGTCCACGGCGAAGCCGGGCTCGTCGGTCGCGATCTCGAACAGCACGCCGCCGGGCTCGCGGAAATAGACGGACCGGAAGTAGTTGCGGTCCTTCTGCTCGGTGACGTGCATGCCGTGCGCGGCGGTGAGCTTCTCCACCATGGCGGCCTGGGCGGCGTCGTTTTCGGCCCGGAAGGCGACGTGGTGGACCGAGCCCGCGCCCGGCCGGCCCCGCAGGAAGCCGCCGGCCTCGTGAAGATCCACCACCGAGCCCATCGCGGCGTTCGAGCGATAGCGCGTCACCGGGCCGTCGCGGCCGGCTTCGGCGAAGCCGAACACGTCGGTCAGGATCGCGCCCGTCGTGGCCGCCTTATCGAGCAGCAGCGACACGCCGTGGAAGCCCCGGATAGCGGCTTCGGCCGGCACGTCTCCGGTCGCGTAGCCCGGCTCGCTCTCGATGCCCGACACCGCCACCAGTGCGAGGCGCATGCCGTCCGGGTCCTTGAAGGACAGAACGGTTTCGCCGAACGCCTTGCGGGGCGCCTCGTGATCGACGCCGGCCGAGATGAGGCGCTGCGTCCAGAACCCGACGGCGCTCTCGGGGATGCGGAAGGCGGTCTGCTGAGTTTCGCCGACGCCGAGCCGGCCCGGCGCGGCATGCTCCCACGGGAAGAACGTGATGATCGTGCCGGGAGCGCCGCCCTCATCGCCGAAATAGAGGTGGTACGTGCCCGGGTCGTCGAAGTTCACAGTCTTCTTCACCAGCCGCAGGCCGAGCACGCGGGTGTAAAAGTCGACATTGCGACGGGCCGGGCCCGCGATCGCGGTGACGTGGTGGATGCCGTTCTGAGTCTTGCCGTCGGTCATGGCTGCCTCCGTGTGGAAGGGGCGGGGGCCCCTTCGTTGCTCACAGAGATAAACCGCCGGCCGCTCGACGCCATTGCAGCCGTGCAAACGGCCGAAGGCGGCGGTCGGTGATCCGCTCAGGCGCGCAAGCGATGAGGAGGGCGCGGCGCTTGACCGCCTCCTCTGTCGGCGTTGCCGACATCTCCCCCGCTTCGCGGCAGAGAGTTGGCTGCGCCGCTCAGCCGAAGACGAGCTTCGGCAGCCAGGTGGTGAGCGGCGGAAACAGCGTGATGGCGAGGAGCACCACGAGCAGCGGGATGAGCCAGGGCAGGATTGCGCGCGACATGGTCTCGAACGAGACGTTGGCGATGCGCGTCACCACGAAAAGCACCACGCCGATGGGCGGGTGGATGGTGCCGAGGATCAGGTTGAGGATCACCATGACGCCGAACTGCGTCGGGTCGATCCCGTAGCTCAGCGCCGCCGGCACCAGGATCGGGATCAGGATCAGCATCGCGGCCAGCGCTTCCATGAAGCAGCCGACAACCAGCAGCAGCAGGTTGCACAGGAGCAGGAACGCGATCGGGCTCGTGATCGTGTGCGTGATCATGGGCGCCAGCGTCTGCGGCAGGCGCGAGATTGACATGCACCAGCCGAGCGCGCCGGCCGCCATCACCAGCACGGTGACGAGGCCGGTGGTCTCCACCGTGTCGATCAGGATGGGGCCGAGGTCCTTCACCTCCAGCGTCCGGTAGACCACGAAGCCAAGGAACAGCGCCCAGAGGCAAGCGGCGGCGGCGGCCTCCGTCGGGGTGAAAATCCCCGAGAACATGCCCCCGAGGATCAGCACCGGCGTCATCAGCGCGAAGGAGCTCGACAGGAAGGTGCGGCCCACCACGCGCCAGCCCTGGAACGGCTTGCGGCCCATGCCCTCGCGGCGGGCGACGAGGCTGACCATCACCATCAGCGACAGGCCCATCAGCACGCCCGGGATGAGGCCGCCGACGAACAGACGGCCGATGGAGGCGTCCGCCGACACGCCATAGATCACCATGGGAAGCGAGGGCGGGATGATCGGCCCGATGGTGGCGGCCGCGGCCGTGATGGCGGCGGCGGTCTCGGGCTTGTAGCCCGCCTTGGTCATGGCGCGGATCTCGATCGCGCCCGAGCCGGCGGCGTCCGCCACGGCCGAGCCGACCATGCCGGCGAAGATCATGCTGGTGAGGATGCTCGCATGCGCGTAGCCGCCCCGCACCCAGCCGATGATGGCGCTCGCGAAGGCGACGATGCGGTCCGTGATCTGGGCCGCCGCCAGGATGTTGCCCATGAGGATGAACAGCGGCGCGGCGACGATCGGGAACGAGTTCATCGCGCCGGCCATCTTCTGCGGCAGCTGGCCGAGCGGGATGCCGCCCGCATACAGGAACACCAACGCGGCCGCCGCCATGGAAGCGTAGAGCGGCATGCCGGCGATGATGGCGACCAGCCAGCCGGCCGAGATCTTGGTCATCAGGCCGATCATGGGGCGAGTTCCGGCGCCGCCGTGGGGGCGGGCACGGCCGGGGGCGGCCGGCGCTTCGACACCCGGGCGACGAGATCCGCGATGGCCTGCCCGGCGGTGACGAAGCCGGCCGGGATCATCGGCGCGTATACCCAGGCGGTGGAGACCGGGATGCTGACGGCCTCGATGTCGTAGTTCTTCAGCACGAGGTGGATGCTTTGCACCCCGATCACCAGGCCCACCACCGCGATCGCGACCTGGATCAGCGCCTCGGTTCCGCGCCAGCCGGCGTCGGGCAGCTTGTCCTGGAAAAAGCGGATGCGGATATGGGCGTTGTTGCGGGTCGCCAGCATCCAGCCGAGGCAGGAGAGCCAGACCATGAGGTAGCCGCTCATCTCGTCCGTCCAGCTGAATGGCCGGCCGATGGCGCGCGTGACGATGCCGAGCGTCACCACGCCCAGCAGCGCCGCGAGCAGGATCGCGGCGAGCCAGGCGATGACGCGATCGAAGGCGTGGAGGATCATCCGCACGGGGGATGCGGCGTCAGAGGGCCGCGAGGGCGTCGAAGGTCCCCTTGCCCCAGCGCTCCTCGAACTTCTTCGGCACGGAGGCCAGCACGGGCTTGCGCCACTGCTCGACATCGGGCTCGACCACCGTCATGCCGCCGGCCTTCAGCGTGCCGACGAGCGTCGCCTCCTGGCCGAGGAGCTCCTTGTCCTGCAGGGCCGAGTGGGTGTCGATGGCCGACTTGATCATGTCGCGGTCGGTGGCCGGGAGGCCCTTCCAGAAGGCTTCGTTGACGATGGGCATGCGCGGCGTGATGACGTGCTCGGTGAGGACCAGGAATTTCTGCACTTCGTTGAACTTGCCGCTCTGGATGGTGGGCAGCGGGTTCTCCTGCCCGTCCACGGCGCCTTGGCTCAGCGCGAGGTAGAGCTCCGGGAAGGCGATCGGCGTCGCCTGGCCGCCCCAGGCCTCGATCATGGCGCGGAACACGTCCACGGGCGGGACGCGGATCTTCAGCCCGGCCATGTCGGCGGGGGACTTCACGGGCTTGGAGCCGGTGGTGAGGTGGCGCTTGCCGTAATAGGTGACGCTGAGCACCCGCATGCCGCGCTTGGCGGCGAGGTCCTCGTTCATCTTCAGGAAGAGCGGCGCGGTCGCCACCTTGGCGAGGTGCGCGGCGTCGCGCCAGAGATAGGGCGCTTCCACCACCGACAGGGCGGGCAGGAACACCGACAGCGCGCCCGCGCCCTCGGTGGTGAGCTGGAGCACGCCGGCCGAGACGTTCTCCATCATCTCCTTTCCGGTGCCGAGCTGGCCGTTCGGGAACACCTGGATGTCGATGCGGCCGCCGCTCTTCTCCTTGACCTCCTTGGAGATCCGATCCGCCATCAGGAGCTGCGGGTGCGTTGCGGCGAGCGACTCGCCCCAGCGCACCACGGTCGCCTGCGCGCGGGCGATCGACGGCATGAAGACGCCGGCGGCGAGGCCGGCCACGACGGTGCGGCGTGAAAGGATCGTCATGCTCATCTCCCTGGATCCGGCCTCTGCGAGCCGTGCTTGAGCCTCGCAGTGTGACCGAATTGCGCAGCGCGCGCTATGGGCCCGCGTCTGCGAAACGGCTGAAAAGCCGCGACACCCTCCCGTTTTTGCGAGCGCGGCGCAGCAATCCGGCCTAACGGCGGGCCTTCAGGCTGGATTGCTTCGCCTCTGGCTCGCAATGACGGCGGGGCGCACGACGGTGGGCGTCGGCTCGGAGCGTTGCTAGCCTGCGGGATCAACCGAGGGAGATCGCCATGGACGAGCCGAAGCGGCCGGATTGCATCGCGCATTGGAGCGCCATCGAGGGGCCGGACGATTCCCACTATCCGGGCGACGACGAGCTGATGGGCATCGGCGCGCCGTTCGGGCGGCATTTCGGGCTCCGGCGGATCGGCATCCACCATGTGCGGCTGCTGCCGGGGCGGCGCACCTCCTACCCGCACGCCGAGAGCGCCGAGGAGGAGTTCGTCTATGTGGTGGAAGGCGCGCCGGACGTGTGGCTCGACGGCGCGCTCCACCGGCTGCAGCCGGGAGACGGCGTGGGTTTCCCGGCCGGGACGGGGCTCTGCCACACCTTCATCAACGACACGGACGCGGTGGTCCGGCTGCTGGTGGTGGGGGACGTGGCCAAGTCCGACAACAAGGTGCGGTATCCGCTGAACCCGGAGCGGAAGAACTACCGCGAGGACCTGTGGGACGACGCGCCCGAGCGGGCGTTCGGGCCGCATGACGGGCTGCCGAAAGCGGTGCGGGAGCGGCGTGGGGGATAGGGGCGGGCGGCGTGTAGCGTCAGCGCTGGATGATCGGGCTAAAACCGACAATCCCCTCATCCTGAGGAGCATCGCCCCTTGGCGATGCGTCTCGAAGGACGAGGGATTCCAGGAGGCTCAAACAATCAGCGTTCTGGATCCCCTCGTCCTTCGAGACGCAGGCCCGAGCGGGCCTGCTCCTCAGAATGAGGGGCATTGTAGGGGACCCTGACCTCACGCCGCCGGCTTCAACGCCGCCGGCGACCCATCGGCCGATGCCGGCAAGGCCGCCCAGGCGTCCGGCTGGGCGGTGCGGACGATGCTGCGCCCGGCGCCCTGGCGGACGACCTGCACCTGAATGGGGATGCGCTCCTTCATGGCCTCGACGTGGCTGATGACGCCCACCGTGCGGCCCTGGCTCTGCAGCGTTTCGAGCGCGTCGATGGCGAGGTCGAGGCTCTCGGCGTCGAGCGAGCCGAAGCCCTCGTCGATAAAGAGCGTGTCGGCGAAGAACTGCCGCCCGCCGAGGCCCGACAGGGCAAGCGCCAGCGCGAGCGACACCAGGAAGCGCTCGCCGCCCGACAGGCTGCGGGTGGAGCGGGCCTCGTCGCCCATGTGGCGGTCGATGATGTGCAGGCCGAGATCCTGCCCGGCGCGCAGCAGCCGATAGCGCGGCTTCAGGGCCGCGAGGTGCGTGTTGGCGAGCTCGACCAGCATGTCGAGCGTGATACTCTGGGCGAAGCGCGCGAACTTGTCGCCCTTTTGCGAGCCGATGGCGGCGTTGACCTCCCTCCAGATCTTCGCCTTGGCGGCTGCCGCCTCGATGTCGGCCTCCAGCCCGGCGACGCGCAGGCGCTGCGCGGCGTCATGCGCGAGCGACGCCTCGACGGCCGCGATGCGGCCGTGGCGCTCGCGCTGCGCAATCTCCAGCGCGTCCAGCTGGGCGATCAGCTCCGGGAGGGGCGTTTCGGGCGCGCCGGCGGCCAGCGCAGCGTCGCGATCCGTCCGGCGCAGTTGCAGCGCGGTTTCGGCTTCGGCGACGCGGCGGTCGGCGGCCAGGAGGCGCTCGCGCAGGGCCGCGACGTCCGCGGCCGGGACGGCCAGCAGCGTCTCGGCCTGGGCGCGCAGCAGGCCGGCCTGGGCGATTGCGTCCACGGCGGCGGCTTCGGCCGCGTCGGCGTCCGCAGCGGCTTGCGCGAGCGCGGCTTCGGCGGCCTCCAGGGCGGCGCCGGCGGCGGCGAGTTCGGCCTCGCCGGCCGCCCTCGAGCGAAGGGCGCGGTCCTGCGCGTCCTGGGCGGCGGCTCGGGCGGCGACGATGCGGGCGCGATGCGTGGCGGTGGGCTCGCCGCCGAGCAGGGGCGTGCGCTCGGCGCGGCGGGCGTCGAGCACGGCGGCGCGCTCGGCCAGGTCGCGCGCGGCGGCTTCGGCGGCCTGACGCGCCGCGTCCTCGCGCAGGCGGCGCTCGGCGACCTGCGGCTGCCAGGACCGGCACTCGGCGTCGGCCGCCGCAAGGGCGCGCTCCGCGTCGCGGAAGGCGCGCACACGGGTGTCGAGCCGGTGCTGGAGGTTGGACAGGTCGCGTTCCAGATCGGCGGAGCCGACGCCGACAGGCGAGAGAAGCCCGGCGAGTTCGCGGTCGGAGGAGGCGATCCGCTCCAGCGTGTTGTCGAGGCGGGTGCGTGCGTCGCGGGCCTCGCCGCGGGCGGCCGTGAGCGCGGTTTCGGCGTCGCGGCGGGCGCGGGCGCGGCTTTCGGCGGCGTCGGCCTCACTGTCGCGTTGGCGCGTGAGGCTGGCGATGTCGGCGCGCAGCGTGCGGGCGCGGCCCAGCGCCTCGGCGCAGGCCGCGCGGGCGGCGGCGCAGAGCGACGCGGCGGTGGGGTCGAGAGCGTCCGGCGCGGCCGGGCAGGGCGGCGCATCCTGGCCGAGCAGGTCCCAGTGGGTCCGCGCCTCCGCGGCGGCGGCGGCGAAGCCCGCCTCGGCGGTTGCGAGGGCTGTGGCGGCGCGCGCGATGCGGGCGGCGGCGTCCTCCCTCTGCGCGGCGGCGCTGGCCTGCCGGCCGTTGGCGGCGACCAGCGCGTTTCCGGCCGCGTCGAGCCGGGCGCGGGCCGCGTCGACGGTGGCGCGCAGGTCCTCGGCCACCCGGGCGAGCGCCTCGTCGGCATGGACCGGGTGGTCGGCGGAGCCGCAGACCGGGCAGGGCTCGCCCGGCGTGAGACGCTGGCGCAGATGAAGCGCCGCTTCAGAGGCGGCGTCCTCGGCGCGGGCGAGCGGCCCTTGCAGCACCTCGATCTGAGCCGCGGCGGCGCGCCGGTCGGCTTCGGCGGCTTCCGCGTCCGTGGCGGCCGCCGCGTGGGCGGCCTCGGCGGCGGCGCGCTGCGTCTGAGCGGCCGCCTGGTCGGCGGTCGCCTGCACGTGCTCCTGCGCGCCCTGGCGCATGGAGCGCAGCGCGTCCGCCAGCGTGGCGAGGCGCCCGGCGCGGGTCTCGGCGGCGGGTTCGTCCAGGGCCTCCAGCGCGGCGGCGCGTTCGCCGATCTGCGTCGTCAGGGTCGCGCGCCGCTCGGCGGAGGCGGCGTCGTCGGCCGCCATGCCGGACAGGATCGCGTTCTGCCGGACGATCTCGGCGTCGTGCTGCGCCAGCGCTCCTTGCAGCGCGTTGCGCTCGGCCGCGAACGTGCCGCGCTTCGTGATCTGAAGCTTGGCCTCGTCCCAACGGGCCGCCAACGCAGCCCAGGCCGCCATGCCGGCGAGCTGCGCTTCGGTCCGCCCATAGGCGGCGTTGGCGGCGTCCGCTTCGGCGACGACAGATGCGAACAACCGGGCGGCCTTGGCGTGTTCGCCGTTCGCGGCAGCCAGGCGCTGCTCGGCCGCTCGAGCTTCCTCGGCGGCGGCGGCCACGGCCGAGTCGAGCTGCGCGGCGCGGGTCCATTCGGGCTCGAAGGCCAGTTGCTGCGCGTCGGCGCGCTGCAAGTCCGCGGCGGCGGCCTCGGCGGCTTCGGCGAGGAGGCGGCGGCGTTCGCCGGCCTGGCCGAAGCGGTCCCGCTCGGCCACGACCTTGGCGAGGCGTTCGGCGCTGGCGGCGGCCTTCTCGGCGGCGCGGGACAGCGGCGCGCGCAGCGGTTCGGCCACCATCAGCTCGGCGAGGCGGTTGCGTTCGGCGCCGAGGCTTCCGGCGGCTAGCCGGGTGTTGTCCAGCCCTGCCTCAGCGGCGACCAGCGCGGCTTCGGCCGCCGCGATGGCGCGGTGGCGGCCCGCGAGCGCGTCGAGCCGCGCGCGTTCGGCCTGCGCGAGGGCCAGTTCGGCGGTGAGCGCCTCGCGCTCCTGGCCCAGCGCGGCCCGGGCCTCGGGGCTCAGCACCTGATGCTCGTCGCGCCGCGTCTCCAGCGCGGCGACGTCGCGCTCGGCGCCGGCGCAGCGCTCGAAGGCGCGGCGGGAGATGTCGCGGTAGATGGCCGTGCCGGTGATCTTTTCGAGCAGGTCGGCCCGCGCGTTGGCGTCGGCGCGCAGCAGGGCGTCGAACTCGCCCTGGGCGAGCAGCACCGTGCGGCGGAACTCGTCATAGGTGAGCCCGGTGGTCCGCTCCACCGCGGCTTTCACGCCGGTCACGGACGCCTCAACCACGGTCTCGTCGTCGATGCGCTTCAGCGCGCGGGCAGCTGTTTGAAGGACACCGTTTGGCTTATTGCGGGCCCGGCGCGCCGTCCAGGAAGCGCGATAGCGGACTCCATCAGCGCCGATATAGTCCACCTCAGCGAAGCCTTCAGTCGCCCCTCGGCGCAGACAGGTCTTTGCGTCGTCCGCTGCTAACGGTTTTCCAATCTCCGGTACTGTGTCCGTAGGCCCCCCACCACTTAAGCGGGGGCAGGTTCCGTAGAGAGCGAGGCACAGCGCATCGAGAAGCGTCGACTTGCCTGCGCCGGTCTCGCCCGTGATGGCGAAGAGGCCGGCCGAGCGCAGGGGCTCGGCCTCGATGTTCACCTCGAAGGCGTCGGCCAGGCTGGCGAGGTTGCGGCCCCGGATGGCGAGGATGCGCATGGGTCAGGCCGCCTCCGTCCGGATGTCCTCGAAGGCGGAGCGATGCTCCGGGCCGGGCGGCACCGCGTGCGCGGCCTCGAAGGCCTGCGCGAACAGGTCGGCGGGGTCGCATTCGGCGAGGCTGATGGCCGGGGCCGGAACGGCCTCGCCGGCGGCCGGGGCCGGGCGCTCGATCTTCACGCCGGCGCAGCGCAGCGGATGGGCCTCGAGCAGGCGCTGCACCTCGCCGGCGAGGCCCGCGGCCGGGCCGTCGGGCCGGATTACGACATGCACCAGCGGCTGGCTGTCGCGCGGGCAATCGGGATCGAGCGCCAGGGCGGCCACCGCGTCGGCGAGCTGGGCCGGCGTGACCGACCCCGCCTCGGGCAGGCGAAGGCAGGGCACCGCGCGCGACACGGGGACGTGCTCGGTCCGGGCCGAGCCGGCCGCGACGTCGACCAGCGTGACGCCGTGGTCGTAGCCGAGCTCGGTCGCCGAAAGCGGGAAGGGCGCTCCGGCGTACCGCACATGGGCCCGGCCGACCTGCTGCGGCTTGTGCAGATGGCCGAGCGCCACATAGGCGAGCGCGTCGGGGAAGATGTCGTGCGGCACCGCATGTTCGCCGCCGATCAGGATGCGGCGCTCGGCGCCCTCCGATTCCAGCGCGCCGGTGCAATGGAGGTGGCCGGTGGCGATCAGCGGCACGCGCCCGACGCGATCGAGCGCGCTCGCGACGGCCTCGGCGTAGACCCGCCTTGTAGCGGCGACCACCGGCGAGCCCTCGCCCTCGACAGCCTGCCCGAGCCCGGGCAGGTCGGCGGCCCGCAAAAACGGGATTGCGAGGCAATAGGCTTCGATCGCGCCGGTCGGGCCGGGAAGGGGAACGAGGTGGCGATCGAGATCCAGCACGCCGTCGCGGCGGTGGACGACGCCGACCACATGAACGCCGATGGCGCGAAACAGCGCGGCGGGCGCTTCCAGCCGGCCGGCGGGATCGTGGTTGCCGGCCACCATGACGGTGATGAGCCTGGGATGGCGGGCGCGAAGGTCTGCCAGGGCCTCGTAGAGCATCCGCATGGACTCGGCGGACGGGTTGACGCCGTCAAACACGTCGCCGGCCACCACCAGGGCGTCGGCCCGGTGCGCATCCACGAGTTCGGGGAGGCGCCGCAGGAAGGCTTCGTGTTCGGCGTCTCGCGTCCAGCCATTCAGGGTCTGGCCAATGTGCCAGTCCGCCGTGTGGAGAATGCGCATCCGGTTCGGCTCCCGAGGCGGGCAGCCGAAGGGGGCCGGCTACACGCGACCCCGGGTGTATCTGATTCCCTTGCCCAGGATGGACCCCGCCGCCTGAGGCATGGGAGCGCGCACAACCTATGCTCTCACACACCCTCAACGCCCTCATCCTGAGGAGCCATGCGACCTTCGCATGGCGTCTCGAAGGACGAGGGTCCAGAAGGCTGAAATCGTCGTGCAGGCTGGAGTCCCTCGTCCTTCGAGACGCAGGCCGAAGACGGCCTGCTCCTCAGGATGAGGGTATCGAGGGTGCTCGAGATTTTTTGGCCGGGCTTGGGATGAGGGACTCTCGAAGTGCAAATGCGGCGTCGGACGCAACCGCTCAGCCATCGGAAAGGCTCGCCGCAAGCGCCCGGCGGGCGAGCAAGTGGGCTCGGGGCGCGTTCACCGAATCCACCGCGAGGAGCTTGCCGCCACGGCGATACTCAACGCTGAAGGCGCCCGAGGCCGGGTCGCCGTCGAGCACGGTCTCGTCGTAGCCTTCCGACAGCCCGGCAATCTGGAGCTTCACGTCGTATTGATCGGACCAGAACCACGGTACGGGGTCGTAGCTGACCGGGGCCCCCACCATCGCGGATGCGGCGGCCTTGGCCTGGTCGATGGCGTTCTGGACGGATTCGAGGCGGATGCGCCGGCCATAGAGCCGGCTGGGGAAATTGGCGACGTCGCCGGCCGCGAAAATGTCGGGTGCGCTCGTGCGGGTCGCCTCGTCCACGACCACGCCGTTGTTGACCGTCAGCCCGGCCTGGGCGGCCAGTTCAACGTTAGGAACGCCTCCGATCGCGACCAGGACGACATCCGCGGAAACGACCTCGCCGCTCCCGAGCCGGACGCCGGTGGCCCGGGCGGCTCCCTCGATGGCGTCGACGCGGGCGTCGAGCAGGAAGCGGACGCCCTCGCGCCGGTGCCGTTCCTCGAAAAAGGCGGAGATCGCCGGCGACACGACGCGTTGAAGAAGCCGCGATGCACCTTCCAGCACGGTGACGTCGAGGCCGAGCGTCCGCGCCTTTGCGGCCGTTTCCAGCCCGATATAGCCGCCGCCGATCACGACCAGCCGTGCGCCGGGCAGGAGCTCCGCCCGAAAGGCGTCGACATCCCGGATGGCGCGCACGTGGTGGACGCCGGGGAGGTTGGCGCCCGGGATGGGCAGAGTGCGCGGGCGCATGCCGGTGGCGAGCAGGAGCCTTCGATAGGCGAAACGCCCGCCGTCCACGGTCTCGACCGCGTGGTCGGCGGGGTGGATCGCCGCGATGCGACGGTCGAGATGCAGCGTGGCGCCTTGCTCGGCGTAGAAGGCTGCGGCCTTCAGCGCCAGCCGGTCGGCGGTGGTTTCGCCGCCCAGGAAGGCTTTGGAGAGCGGCGGGCGCTGATAGGGCGGGTGCGGCTCGTCGCCGAACATCAGGATCGGGGCGGTTTCGCCAAACTGGCGCAGGCTGACGACCGCCTGCGCGGCGCTCTGGCCGGCCCCGACGATCACGATCGGCTGCGACATCTCGCTCTCCTTGGACACCGCCGGTTTGTTCGGCGGCTCAGCGCTCGCGCCGCGCCAATTCGGCGAAATGCCCGCGGGCTTGTAGATAGAGCAGCAGCGCGAGCCCGGGCAGGGCGACGAAGACCGTGATCACGAAGAACCACGCCCAGCCGGTGCGCTCGACGATGAAGCCGCCGCCCGAGGCCAGGAACGTGCGGCCCACGGCCGTGAGGGCCGTCAGCAGCGCGTATTGGGTGGCCGTGTGGGCGCGCGCGCCGCACAGCGCCGATAGATAGGCGACGAAGATCACCGTGCCGATCGCGCCCGTGAAGTTCTCGACGATGATGGTCCCGGTCAAAAACGGGACATTGACGCCCACCAGCGCCTGCCCGGTGAAGGCGAGGTTGGACACCATCTGGAGCACGCCGCCGATCCACAGGCAGGCCTGCAGCGAGTAGGCCCGGGCCAGCATGCCGCCCGCGAACCCTCCCGCCAGCGCGGCCGCGAGGCCGACGCCCTTCACGATCGCCGCATAGGTGAGCTTGTCGAAGCCGATCGCGATGATGAAGGGCGCGGTGAGGACGCCCGCGAAAGCGTCGCAGAACTTGTAAAGCAGCACGAAGGAGAGAACCGCCCAGGCTTGCGGGCGCGAGAGGAACTCCGAGAAGGCGCCAATGGCCGTGCTGGCCACGCGGGCGAGGGCGGGCTTCTGGCGATCCTGCGAGAGTTCGGCCTCCGGCTCGCGCGCCAGCAGGGTTGCGGCCATGCCGATCAGCATGCACGCGGCGCCGAAGACGTAGCCCCACATCCAGAGCTGGCCGCGTGGCAGGCCGAGCGTTTCAAGCCAGCTCACGAAAGCGATGACGCCCGCTCCCGACACCAGCATGCCGATGCGGTACGCCGCCACATAGCCGGCCATGCCGGCGGCCTGCTCGGTGGAGTCGAGCCGCTCGACCCTGAAGGCGTCTACGACGATGTCCTGCGTGGCCGACAGAAAGGCGACCAGCAACGCGCCGGCGGCGACCGACCAGGGCGATACGACGGGGTTCTGCAGGCCGAGCAGCAGGATCGCGAGCGCGAGCGCGGCCTGGGTGGCGATGAGCCAGCCGCGTCGGCGCCCGAGCATGCGGGACAGAACGGGGACGTCCAGAGCGTCCACGAGGGGCGCCCAGACGAATTTCAGCGTGTAGGGGAGGCCGACGAGTGAGAAAAGCCCGATCGTCCCCAGATTGACGCCGGCTTCCGTCATCCAGACCGACAGGGTGGTGCCGGTGAGCGCCAGCGGCAGGCCGGACGAGAAACCAAGCAGGATGACGACCAGCACGCGCGGATGCAGGTAGACCTTGAGCGCTTCCCCGAAGCCGGCGCGGCGCGCCGGTGCGTCTTGCAGGGTGTCGTCCTGCAAAGTGTCGTCCTGCAGGGTCGCGGGCCGCAGGCTATCTTGGCTCATGGGTGCGCTCGCCGATTCGCTCGCCGGAGGGCAGGCCCTGCCTGATACACGCCTGGGGGCCCAGGCGTCACCCTCGCGTCTCGAATCGGGAGTTCAATGCAGGCGGGGCTTCAATGCAGAACAGAGCCGGCCGGCGCGTCGTCCTCGTCGGCGTAGGACAGGCTCTCGTCGTCGGCGCCCAGCGGAGCCGGTTCGGCGAGCATCACGGTGGTGAGGCCCCGCCGCTGGGCTTCCATCAGCGCGTTGACGATCCAGGTCATCAGCGCTTCGTCGCTGAGATTTCCCATTTCAGGCATTGGCCCCTCCACGTCGTTTGCTCCCTGTTCAGAAATGAAACGCACGGCTGCGTTCTCCACAAGGTGAGCAAGAGGTGTGCCCGGGCTCTATACGCATGGCTCATAAGGTGTAGTCTTCAAAGGACATGTGGATGCGTTGCAAATTTAAATAAAAACGTTCTCATTAATATTAAGACATCAATACCGTGTATAAAGGAAAACCGAGTTGGACGATAAGGATTGAAAATGTACAACAGAGTCGGAGTTTGATCCCGAGTGCGGAAAGGCCTGATGAATTCAGACGAGGACCAGCAGGCGGCACGGCCCGGCCCGCAGGGAGGGCCGCCCCACGACAAGGGGCCGCTCGACGTCATGAAAGCCTTGCGGGATGACTTGCGCGACAAGCTTTTGCGGAACGTATCGGAGTTTCGGGTTTACCTCGCACTCGAGGAGGCGATCCAGGCGATCGAGGGCGCTCCGTCGAGCATCGATCGGCCGCATCGCAGCCGCAGCCTGCGCGTTCTGGCGCGCCAACTGCTCAGCGAGCGGGAAACCCCGCTGAGCACCGGCGAGCTCGCGGACGGCCTCAAGGCGCTGGGAGCGCCCACGTCGGAGAACTCGATCTCATCCAGCCTGTCGCAGTCGCCCGACTTCATCAGCGTGCGGTGGGGCGGCAAGCCGCGGTGGTGGCTGACGGGACGGCCGACGCCGCCCGAAGCCTGACGGCGGATAAGCTGTAGAAGCTGCGGCGCACAACCGCGGCTAGACGCAGGAACGAACGGCGCTATCCTTTGTTGATCCTCGCATCCGCATGGGGAGGCTCGATGTGACGCGTCTGCGAAACGCCGCCTTGATATTCGCCGCTCTCGGGTTTCCGTCCGGCGGCGCGCTCGCCCAGGCGCCGGCCGGCGCCAACGCGCCGCCTCCCGCCGTGACGGTCGACTCGGTGCGGAACGAGGACGTGGCGCCACGCACGGAGTTCATCGGGCGGCTCGAAGCCATCGAGGCGGTGGACATCCGGGCGCGCGTGCAGGGCTTCCTGCGCAAGGTGGAGTTCCAGGAAGGGCAGGACGTCAAGGCCGGCGCGCCGCTGTTCACCATCGAGCCGGATCTTTACCAGGCCGCCGTCGCGCAGGCCCAGTCGCAGGTGGACAGCGCCGATGCGACGCTGCGCAACGCGCAGATCAGCCTCGACCGGCGCCAGGAGCTGCGCGAGCGCAACGCCGGCAGCCAAGCCGATCTCGACACGGCCGTCGCGAACCGGGACACCGCCAAGGCGGCGCTGGCCGCCGCGCAGGCGCAACTGCGGACCGTGCAGCTCAATCTCAGCTACACCAGCATCGCGACGCCGATCACCGGGCGCATCGGCAAGGCCAACATCACGGTCGGCAACCTCGTGGGGCCGGACTCGGGCGCGCTCGCCCGGGTGGTTCAGCTTGACCCCATCCGCGTGGTGTTCTCGGTGAGCGAGCGCGACGTCATCGAGGTGCAGAAAAACGCGGGCGCGGCGAGCCAGAAGGACCTGAACGCCTCCTTCGTGCCGACGCTGCGGCTGGCGACAGGCGGCCAGTTCGACCAGACGGGCCGCATCGAGTTCGGCGGCAACGAGGTGGATCCCTCCACCGGGACGGTGCCGATCCGGGCCGTGTTCGACAATCCCAAGACCATCCTGCTGCCGGGCGGCACCGTGTTCGTGAGCGTGCGGCCGGCCGAGCCGCGCATCATGCCGGTGGTGCCGGTCGCGGCCGTGCAGGAAACGCGGCAGGGCAAGCAGGTGCTGGTGGTGACGGCCGACAACAAGGTCGAGGAGCGCCGCATCCAGGCGACCACGCAGGTGGGGCAGAACTGGGCGGTGGAGAGCGGCGTGCAGGCCGGCGACACCATCATCGTGGACGGGCTGCAGAAGGTGCGGCCCGGTGCAGTGGTTAACCCCGTACGGGCCCAGCCGAGGCCGACGCCGTGAGCTTCCCGCAATTCTTCATCTCGCGGCCGAAATTCGCGATCGTGATCTCGATCGTGATCACGCTGGCCGGCCTGCTCGCCATGCTGGCCATCCCGGTGGCGCAGTTTCCCGAGATCACGCCGCCGCAGGTGCAGGTCTCGGCGAGCTATCCGGGCGCCAGCGCGGAGGATCTCGCCAACACGGTGGCGGCGCCCATCGAGGCGCAGGTCAACGGCGTCGAGAACATGCTCTACATGGAGAGCACGAGCACCAATACGGGCTCGTATTCGCTCACCATTACGTTCGCGGTGGGGACGAATTCCGACATCGCGGCCGTGAACGTGCAGAACCGCGTGTCGCTGGCGACGTCGCGCCTGCCCTCGGCCGTGATCGCGCAGGGCGTGACGGTGCGCAAGCGGTCCTCCAACATGCTGCTGGGCGTCAACGTGTACTCGCCCAAGGGCACGCACGACGCGATCTTCATCAGCAACTACGCGGCCATCAACATTCGCGACGCGCTGGCGCGCGTGCCGGGCGTCGGCGACGCGCAGGTGCTGGGCGGGCTCGACTACAGCATGCGCATCTGGATGAACCCGGACCGCATGAACGCGCTCGGCATTACCGCCAGCGACGTCACCAACGCGATCCAGCAGCAGAACCTGCAGGCCTCCGCCGGCCAGATCGGCTCCGCGCCGATCGGGCCGGACCAGCAGCAGCAGCTCACCGTGCTGGCGCGCGGGCGGCTCACGGACGTGAAGGAGTTCGAGAACATCATCATCCGCACCAATGCGCTCGGCGCGGTGGTGCGGGTGCGCGACATCGCCAAAGTGGAGCTCGGCGCCCAGACCTACGACTCGCAGGCGCAGCTCAACGGCGCGCCCTCGGCCTTCGTGGTGATCTACCAGGCGCCGGGCGCGAATGCGCTCAACGTCGCCAAGGGCGTCCGGGCGGAGCTGGAGCGGCTATCGCAGCGCTTCCCGGAGGATCTCGCCTACGCCAACACGTTCGACACCACCGCATTCGTGTCGGCCACCATCGACGAGATCATCCACACGCTGGCGATCACCTTCATCCTCGTGGTGGTGGTCGTGTTCGTGTTCCTGCAGGACTGGCGGGCCACGCTGGTGCCGATGCTCACCATTCCGGTGTCGCTGATCGGCGTCTTCGCGGTGCTGCTCGCGATGGGGTACTCGGCCAACACGATCTCGCTGTTCGCGCTGGTGCTGGCGATCACCCTGGTGGTCGACGATTCGATCGTCGTGGTCGAGAACGTGCAGCGCAATCTCGAGGAACATCCCGAGATGGACGCCCCGGAGGCGACCAGCCGCGCGATGGAGCAGATCACCGGGCCGGTGATCGCCACCACGCTGGTGCTGGCGGCCGTGTTCGCGCCGGTGGCGTTCCTGCCCGGCATCACCGGGCAGCTCTACCGTCAGTTCGCGGTCACGATCGTGGCCTCCGTGCTGTTGTCGGGCGTCAACGCCCTGACGCTCAGCCCGGCGCTCTGCGCGATCCTGCTGAAAAAGCCCGAGCACTCCCGCAAGGGCCTGCTCGGGCTGTTCAACCGCACGCTGGACCGCACCCGCGGCGGCTACGGGCGCGGCGTCGGCTGGCTGTCGCGCCGGCTGGTGGTGACCGTGGGCTGCGTGCTCGTGGCGGGCGCGGCGACTTACGGGACGTTGCGCGTGCTGCCGACCGGCTTCCTGCCGGACGAGGACCAGGGCTACTTCTTCCTCAACGTGCAGTTGCCCGACGCGGCGTCGCTGAACCGCACCCAGGCGGTAGTGAACACCGTTCGCGACCAGCTGAAGCAAACCGAGGGCGTCGCCAACGTGATCACGGTGGCGGGGTTCAGCCTGCTCGGCGGGCAGGCCCCCAACGCCGCATTGGCGATCGCGGTGCTGAAGCCCTGGAGCGAGCGCTCGGGCGCGGGGCAAACCGCGCAGGGGATCATCGGCAAGCTCACGGGGCAGCTCTCGGCCATTCCGTCCGCTACCGTGATCGCGTTCAATCCGCCCGCGATCTCGGGCCTCGGCGCCAGCGGCGGCTTCGACATGCGCGTGCAGGCGCTGGGGGGGCAGTCGCCGCAGGAACTCGCGGCGGCGGCGGGCGGGCTCATTCTGCGCGCCAACCAGGCGGACCCGATCGGGCGCGCCTACACGACATACACGGCCGGCGTGCCGCAGGTGTTCGTGGACGTGGACCGCACCAAGGCCGAGCTCCTGAAGGTCTCGGTGGGCGACATCTTCCGCACCATGCAGGCGCATCTCGGCTCGCAATACGTCAACGACTTCAACCTGTTCAGCCGCGTCTTCCAGGTGAAGGTGCAGGACGCCGCCGAGTTCCGCGACCGGGTCGACCAGATCGACCGCCTTTATGTCCGCTCGTCGGCGGGCGCAATGGTGCCGCTGCGCAGCCTGGTGACGACCTCAACCGTGCTGGGGCCACAAACGGTGGCGCGGTTCAACCTGTTTCCGGCCGTGACAGTGAATGGCGCGGCCAAGCCCGGACGCAGCTCGGGCGAGGCGCTGGCGGCGCTGGACGAGATCGCCCGCACCCAGTTGCCGGCCGGCTACGGCTACGAATGGTCAGGGTTGTCGCTGCAGGAGCGTCAGGCGAGCGGGCAAACCTGGATCATCTACTCGCTGTCGCTGCTGTTCGCGTACCTGTTCCTCGTGGCCCAGTACGAGAGCTGGACCACGCCGATCTCGGTGATCGTGTCCGTGATTTTCGCGGCCGTCGGCGCGGTCGCGGCGCTGTGGATCGCCAAGATCGACTACAACATCTACGCGCAGATCGGGCTCGTGCTGCTGGTCGGGCTGGCGGCCAAGAACGCCATCCTGATCGTGGAATTCGCCAAGGAGCAGCGGGAGGCCGGCCACGGCATCGTCGATTCGGCGATCGCCGGGGCCGAGCAGCGGTTCAGGCCCGTGCTGATGACGGCTTTCGCGTTCATCCTCGGCGTCGTCCCGCTCGTTTTCGCAACGGGGGCGGGCGCGGGAAGTCGGCGGGCGATCGGCGCGACCGTGTGGGGCGGCATGCTGGCCGCCACCTTCATCGGCATCCTGTTTATTCCGCCGCTCTACGTACTCTTTCAGACAATGCGCGAAAAGACGAATTCCAGGCTCAACAAGCGCTCAATTCGAGGGCATTCTGCCGAACAACCGTAGGTTGGCGCACAAGGCTGGGCAGTTTTGGCGCGTTTTCGCATCTTTCTGCGATCACGATCGTCAAATTGCCAAAGATGGATCTCTTCATTGCATCGGGCTGAAACCCCGTTTCGAACTTTTGTCCCGACCTAACCATTACCCTCACGCCGAGAAAACCGGGACCGGATGATGGCTCCTCGCTCGGCCGCGGCTTCGCCGCTTGCTCAAAAGGATTGTCATTGTGCTTCAGACAGTCAAAAAGCGTGTTCTCGTCGTTGAGGACGACTATTTCCTCGCCGCCGATATTGCGTCTGCACTGCACGGCATGGGCGCGGAAGTCGTTGGCCCGGTCGCCGACCAAACCGCCGCGACGAAACTCCTGGACAGCCAGACGGTCAGCGCCGCGGTGCTCGACATCCGGCTCGGCGGCGAAACGGTCTACCCGTTGGCGTCGGAGCTGAAAACGCGCGGCATTCACTTCATCTTCGCGACAGGCTACGGCGACACGGTGATCCCGCCGGAGTTCCGCGGCGTGCCCTGCTTCGAAAAGCCGGTCCGCTCCTTCGATCTCGCGCGCTCGGTGCTCGAGAAGGTGAGCGGCGCGCCGGAGGTGAACGTCAACGCCAATACGCTGTTGTCGCGCGCTCCCGACGAGGAGATCGACCGCCTCCGGCCGCACGTGTTCTGCGTCGAGCTGCGCAAGGGCGCGACCATCGTGCAGCCCAACGAGAAGCTCGAGCAGATCCTGTTTCCGCTCAGCGGCGTGTGCTCGCTGAACATCGGCGACGACACCGTTGGCATCGAGGCCGCGATGGTCGGCTGCGAAGGCATGATCGGCGGTTCGCTGCTGATGGGCGTGACGCGGCTCCCGATGCGCTGCGTCGTGCAGATCGAGGGCGAGGCGCTCGCGATCGCGTCCGACCAGTTCCTGGCGCGCCTTCGGGCGGCGCCGCGCACCTGGACGATGCTGCTGCGCTACCAGCACTACCTGCATCTACAGACGGGGTTCTCGCTTCTGGGCGCGGGCGCCGGAAGCATCGAGCAGCGCGTGGCGCGCCTCATCCTGATGTTCGCCGACCGGGTCGGCGACGAGATCGCGGTGATCCACGACGTGATGTCGACCATTCTTCACGTGCGACGCGCCGGCGTGACGCAGGCTCTGCACGTGCTGGAAGGCGACGGCGCCATCCGGGCCCGGCGTGGCCGGATCACGGTGCGGGATCGCGAGCGGCTCGAAGCGGTGGCTGGCGCGGCTTATGGCCCGGCCGAGGCCGAGTATGAGCGTCTCGTGGGTTCGCCGCTGCGGGGCGGAAGTCCGGGAATCGATCGCGAGATCACCCCGCCGGCCGCGGCTCGGCTGGCATCGGGCTTTCGCCCACGCACACCAAGCTAGCGTCTTCGTGATGTGGAACCCGTCATCCGAAAGCTGATTCGCGTTGCGGAGCGGTGCTTGGGGGTCGAGGGGAAGCGTTACGAAACGTTCACGTCGTGCTAAACTTGCACAATCCCTCTATCCTTCTACTTTCACAACGACTATACAGACGCTCTCAACATCAGGAGAGCGCAGTGTCCAACGACACCAATAACAGGCTCGACTTGGTCGCCGACATCGTTTCGGCCTACTTGTCGAACAACACCCTGGCGGCCGGCGATATCGCGGGCCTGATCAGCTCCGTGAATTCCGCCATTCAGAACGTGGCGACCGGCAAGGTCGAAGAGGCTCCGGTGGAGTTGAAGCCGGCCGTGCCTGTGAAGAAGTCCATCACCCCCGACGCGATCATCTGCCTGGAGGACGGCAAGGCCTTCAAGTCCCTGAAGCGTCACCTGATGACGAAGTACGGGATGACCCCGGCCGAATATCGCGCCAAGTGGGGCCTGCCGAAGGACTACCCGATGGTGGCCCCGAACTACGCGGCGGCACGCTCGGCGCTGGCCCGGAACATGGGCCTGGGTCTCGACCGCCGGAAGTCCGAGCCCGAGAAGGCCGTCCGCAAGCCGCGCAAGGCCAAGGCCGACGCCTGAGCCGGCCGTCGAGGGCGGGGGAGGGCCCGCCTTCCAGAACGAGCGATCATGGAGCGGGGGCTGTTGGCCCCCGTTTTCGCGTCCGGGTCAGGCCGGCTTTTTGGGAGCCGCGCCGAACAGGCGGCCGCCGTCGGCCCAGTAAGCGCAGGCCAGCGCCGCGCAGCCGCAGGCCGAGAAACCGATCGTGATCGGCGTGACCGTGCCGTCAAAGTGCTGGCCGATATAGAAGCCGATCAGCGCGCCGCCGATGGTGGTGAAGAACCCCTGCATGGAGGAGCCCGTGCCGGCCACATGGCCGAGCGGCTCCATCGCGATCGCGCCGAAATTCGGGCCGATCAGCCCGAAGCAGAACATCGTGGCCGACTGGAGCGCCGCGAAGGTCCAGATCGTCTCGTAGCCGGCGATGGCCACGGCGGCGTGGATTGACGTGAACGCGATGTAGCCGATCAGCGCCACATGCGACACGCGCCGGCTGCCGAGCCGCCCGACGATGCGGGCGTTCACCAGCGACGCAACCGCGATAAACACGGCCACGAGGGCGAACACGGTCGTGAACAGGTGCGGCGCGTGGAAGGCGTCGGCGAAGATCTGCTGGGCCGAGTTGATGAAGCCGAACAGGCCGGCGAGGATGAACGTCATGGCGGCGAAATAGCCCATCGACACCCGGTTGGTGACGATCACCTTCAGGGCCCCGGTGACGCCCGCGACCGAGATGGCGCGGCGGTCCTTCGGATGCAGCGTTTCGGGCAGCCGCCAGAACATCCAGGCGCCGACCGTGACGCCGAAAATGCCGAGCACGCCGAAGATCCAGCGCCAGGGCGCGACCCAGATGATCGCCTGCCCGACCGTGGGGGCGATGATGGGCACGCCCAGGAAGACGATGAAGGCCAGCGACATCACCCGCGCCATCTGGCGGCCCGAATAGCAGTCACGCACCACCGAGACGGCCAGCACGCGCGTGGCCGCCGCGCCCACGCCCTGGATGGCGCGGGCGGCCAGGATGACGCCGAAGCTCGGCGCGAAAGCGCAGGCCGCGCTGGCGAGCACATAGATCACGAAGCCGAACATCAGCACGGGCTTGCGGCCGTAACGGTCGCCGAAGGTGCCGTACAGGAGCTGCGCGACGCCGAAGCCGAGCAGATAGGCGGTGATGATCCACTGGCGCTGGTTGGCGGTCTCGATCGCGAGGCTCTCGCCGATCGCCGGCAAGGCGGGCAGCATGGCGTCCACCGCCAGCGCGTTGGTGGCCATCATGGCGGCCACGAGCGCCACGAATTCCTTGAAGCCCATGCCCGGATGAGGGCTGCCGGGAGAGCCTTGCTCTGGTTTCACGTCACGCTCGATGGTCGGGAGGGGGATGGCCCCTTGTAGACCGATCGGGCCCGGCTGCGAACCCGTGCGGGACGCTTGGCGGGTCCGCGTCGGCGCGGCTCTCGCTTCGCGCCGGCGCCGCCCTAGTTCCTCGGCTCATGCTGCCCATCGTGTACCACCCTGCCTACAGCGCCGAGATCCCGACCGAGCACCGCTTTCCGATGGGAAAGTACCGGCGCCTGGCCGAGATCCTCGTGGAGGAAGGGGTGGTGGCGGCGGGCGACTTCGTGCAGCCCGAGCCGGCGAGCTTCGAGCAGCTCAGCCGCGTGCATGCGGCCGATTATGTGCGCCAGACTTTCGACCTCGCCATCCCGCGCGCCATCGAGCGCGAGATCGGCCTGCCGATGACGGCCTCCGTGGTGGCGCGCGCGCGGGCCGCGGCCGGCGGCACCGTGCTGACCGCCCGGCTGGCGCTGGAGCGAGGGCTCGCGTGCAACACGGCCGGGGGAAGCCACCATGCCGGCCCGCTGCACGGGGCGGGGTTCTGCACCTACAACGACGTGGCGGTGGCCGCGCAGGCGCTGCTGGATGATGGCAGCGTGAGCCGCATCCTGGTGGTGGACCTCGACGTCCACCAGGGCGACGGGACCGCCTTCATCTTCGCCGACGAGCCGCGCGTGTTCACCTTCTCGATGCATGGCGAGAAGAACTACCCGCTGCGCCGGGCGACCAGCGACCTCGACATCGACCTGCCGGACGGCACGGAGGACGACGCCTATCTGGCGCGGCTTTCGGACGTGCTGCCTGGATTGGTGGACCGGGTGCAGCCCGACCTGGTGTTCTACAACGCCGGCGTCGACCCTCACCGCGAGGACAGGCTGGGCAGGCTGGCGCTTTCGGACGAGGGCTTGGCGGCCCGGGACGCCTTCGTGCTGCGCACGTGCCTGGGCAAGGGCCGGCCCGTGGCGGGCGTGATCGGCGGCGGCTACGACCGCGAGGTGGAGCGCGTGGCGCGCCGGCACGCGATCCTGCATCGCACGGCTTCGGGCTTCATTGGACGTCGCCGTCCGGTTTGAACACAAGCCGGAACGACCGCGTCGCTCTGCGGGTTGTTCGTGCCTGATCAGGGAGTATGCGCGATGGACCAGAACCAGTTTGGCGAGACGAGGCGCACCACCGCCTTCTTTGTAACCCGTGCGGCCGCCGAGAAGGCGGTGCGGGATCTCGCGGCCATCGGATATGGCCCGGATCGCGTGACGCTGGAGGCCAGCGCCGCGGCGGAAGGCGGCCTGGCGCAGTCGGACGCCGAGCGCGGGGAGGGCGGCGGCGCCAGCCACGGCTTCATCGTGCGCGTCGACGCGGCGAGCGCCGACTATGAGCGCGTTTCGGCGATCCTCGACGACGACGCCACGGTGAGCATGGATGCGCGCAACGCGGTGCGCTCGGGCGGCAGCTTCTTCGCCTCCAGCGGGGGCGGCGGCCGGAGCGGCGGCGGAGCCCGGCGGGTGGCGTCCGGAGCCGCGGCCGACGTGCATGTCCCGAGCTTCGACGAGGTGATGGGCTATGTGCGCGACAAGCCCCTGCACGCTATCGGCATCGCGTTCATGATCGGATTCGTGTTCGGGCGGCGCTGAACGATCGTCCGGCTGCGCCGGGCAGGGCGGCATAGCCGGCGATCTTCGTCGGCTATCCTCCGCTCGCCGCAACCGCGCGGGCGAGGATCTCGGCCGACGGGTAGCCATCCGACGGCCTGTACCCGATCTGGCGCTGAAAGGCGTGGATCGCCTCGCGGGTGACCGGGCCGAAGCGGCCGTCGACGGCTCCGCGATAGTGCCCAAGGGCGAGCAGGGCCCGCTGCAGCCGCTCCCGGTCCGCCTGGCCCAGAAGCGTCTCGTTCTTCGGCCAGGGCTGCCGAACGCCGGGGCCGCCCGCGATGCGATCGGCCAGAATGGAGGCCGCCATCGCGTAGCTGTCCGAGAAGTTATAGACCTTCAGCACCCAGAAGTTGGCGTAGAGCAGAAACGCCGGCCCTCGCGCGCCGGAGGGCAGGAACAGCATGGCCTCGCTGGAGGCTGGCAATGGCGTCCCGTCCGAGGCCTGGAACCCCGCCGCCGCCCAGGCCCGCGAATCTTGGCGCAGCGCCGCGATGTCGTAGCCGGCCGGCATGCGCACCTCGACGGCGGCCGGAACGCCAGGCCGCCAGCCGGAGCCCTTCAGAAATGCGCCGATGGATGCGACGCTGTCCGGCACGGAGCTCCAGATGTCCGGGTTGGGGCGTCCCTCCGGCGAGGTCGCATATTTCAGGTAGGCCGAGGGCAGGAACTGCGGGTTGCCCATCGCGCCCGCCCACGAGCCGCGCAGCTTCTCCCGCGGCACGCCGTTGCGCACCATGACGAGCGCCGCCACGACCTCGTCCGCGAAGGCGCCGTTCTCCGGGCGCGCGAAGGCCAGCGTGCACAGCGACCGCAGCACGTCGCGCGAGCCCATCTCCCGGCCGAAATCCGTCTCCAGCGCCCAGAGCGCCAGGATCACTGAACCGGGCGCGCCGCTGGCTGCCTCGGCCGCCGCGAGCGGCCCGCTCCAGCGCGATGCGAGTTCGCGTCCTCGCCGGGCGCGGCCGGCAGATGCGGCTTCGGCCACATAATCCTGCAGCGGGCGCGAGAACTCGGGCTGGCGCGTGCTGCGCCCCATGAGCGACGGATCGGGCTTGAGCCCCCGCAGCGCCGCGTCGGCCACCTCGCGCGGTATGCCGGCGGCTTGCGCCTTGGCGGCCAGCCGGGCGAGATGCGCCTCGAAGTCCGGCTGCGCGCCGCCGTCCTGCGCCAAAGCGGGGGCGGCCGCGAACGCCAGCGCGGCCGCGATCAGCTGGCGACGATCCCAATTCATGAGGCCTCCTGCGGTGACTGGCGCGCTGTCGCCCGACGCCCTCTGCTGGCAGCATCCGCGCCCGTTCGCAAGCGAAGCCGCCTCGTTTTGCTGGCGTCGGGCGCGCCGGGATGGCATGCAGGGCCGGCCGAGGAAAGGGACTACCATGCGCGAATGTGGCTCGTGCACGCTGTGCTGCAAGGTGCTTCGGGTCGAGGAACTGGCCAAGCCGGCCGGAACCTGGTGCCCGAGTTGCCGCAAGGGCGTGGGCTGCGGGATCTATGAAACCCGCCCGGGCGAATGCCGCACATTCGGCTGCCTGTGGCTGGCGGACGAGCAGTTTCCGGCCGAGCTGAAGCCCGAGAAGTCCAAGGTCGTGTTCGCGGTCGAGTTCGGCGGCGGCCGTGTGGGCGCCTATGTGGACGCGGACCAGCCGGCCGCATGGCGTCGGCCGGACATCTTCGCGCTGCTCAAGCGCATGGCGGCCGCGCAGGCGGCCCGCCGCGGCCAGGTGATCGTCTTCATCCGCGACAGGGCGATCGCGATCCTGCCCGACCGTGAGGTGGATCTCGGCGCCGTGAACGTGCCCGGCAAGTCGATCGTTTACCGCGACGATCCCCGGACGGGACGGATCGACGTCCACGTGGTCTGACGACCGCGGCGGTTGTGGTCGGTCGGTGGCGCAGCGGGGCCCCGCTGCTAGGCTGAAGCTCGTCCGTTTCGGACGGTGTTCATGTCGACCGACTTTTGAGGCCGCCCGTGCGACGGCTGCGTCTTGCGTTTTGCATCGCCCTCGGGCTCGCATCGTCGTCCGCTTTGCGCATCGCGATGGCGGAGCCGCCGACCACTGCGGCCTCAGGCATCGGCTTGGCCCGCTGCCCCGATCAGGCATGGGCCTCTTTCGCGATACCGGACGCCGATGTCTGCCTCAGGCTCGCGGGCCGGGTGCGCTTCGACGTCGCAATGGGCCAAAGCTTTCATCGGCTGGACGACGCGGTCGGAATGGCGACCCGCGCCACCCTGGGTTTCGAGGCCGGCACGCCGACGGAGGCGGGCCCGCTTCTCATGACCATGCGGATGACCATCGAGAGCAACCGCACGCGTGGCCCAGACGGCGGCTGGCCCGAACTCGAATATGCGGCGCTGGACTGGAACGGCGCGACGGCGGGCCGCGCGATCTCCTATTTCGACCGCGCCTTCCCGACCGGCGGCGTGACCCTGATGGGCGGCGGCGTGAATGGCCGCGGTTCGGACCGCGGCGCCGTGAACCTGCTGGGCTATCGCATGCCGCTGTTCGGCTCCTGGGCGGCGACGGCCTCTCTGGAGGATCCGGTGGAGCGCCGCGTCAGCGTGGTCGGCGCCTACCAGCACGGCGCGCGTTGGCCCGACCTGGTGCTCACGGCCGCGGGCGAGACGCGCTGGGGGCGCCACCACGTCGCGCTGGCCCTGCACGAGACCCGCCCAGCGCGCGACGGCGTCGGAGCGCGGCTGGGCTACGCGATGCAGTCCTCGGCCGAGTTTCCGCTGGCATACCTGCCCACCACCACACTGCGCGTGCAGAGCGCCGCCGCCTACGGGGCGAGCGACTACACCGGCTGGGGCTGGGCGTCGGTCGGCGGCCAGACGCCGCGCACGGCCGATCTCTGGCTGGGCGGGCAGGGTCCCCGGCTCACCTGGACGGGCGCATCCTCGCTGGCGCTGGTTCACCGCTGGTCGCCGGCGCTGCGGTTCGCCGTGTTTACTCAGCAGGGCGTGCAGGCGACCTGGCCCTATGGAACCCTGGCGCAGATCACGACGATCGGCGCAAACGCGGTCTGGTCGCCCGTCCCCGGCATGGAGGCCGGCGCGGAAATCGCCTTCGCGCGAGCGCGCATCCTACGGCTCGATCCCGATTTTCCGGCCCAGCCGGGACGCCGGCAGGCGTGGTCCGGGCGATTCCGTCTGCAGCAGGATTTTTAAGGCGCCGAAGAACAGCAGGTCGGGCCAGCACCGCCATCTTAGGTTGATTTTCAACTGAGTTAACAACCTGGAGTGCATGAAACTGTAGCCATAAGGGCACAGCTAGAGCCGGTTATAATTGAGGCATGCTAATTATAAGATTGCTTTTGTTGATAGAGCCTGTGCGTTCCCGCAAGGTGCTCCCGTGAGATCCGTGCCGTTGGGGGGCTTCCCGGCGGGGCAATTTTCAGGAGCATAGAATGAAGCTTTCCTCCGTCCTGCTTTCGTCAGCCGCGCTGCTGGCGACGGGCGTCGCGGCCCAGGCCGCTGACCTGCCGTCCAAGAAGTCCGCCCCGGTCGAGTACGTTCGCGTCTGCTCGACCTACGGCGCCGGTTTCTTCTACATCCCGGGCACCGACACTTGCATCCGCATCGGCGGCCGCGCTCGCTTCGAGTACCAGTACAACCAGCCGTTCGAGCGTGGCGACAACGTCACCGGAACGCGTTCGGTTGGCCGTATGTACCTCGATGCGCGCAACGCGACTGAATATGGCCTGCTCCGCGCCTATGTGCGCTACGAGATTCACCGCCGTAACGGCACTCTCGCCTCGGGCACGACCGGTCGTATCGGTCAGGGCTTCACGGGCACCGGCGACTACGCGGTCGCGCAGACCGGCGTTTATCTCGACCGCGCCTTCGTGCAGTTCGGCGGCCTCACGGCTGGTCGTACGCAGTCGTTCTTTGAATTCTACGCCGGCGACCTGGAGCTGAACGGCATCACGGCCGGCTCGGCGCTTGGACCGACGAACCTCCTCGCCTACACGGCGACGTTCGGTGGTGGCTTCTCCGGCACGATCGCGATCGAAGACGGCGTCGAGCGTCGTCAGGCGATTTCGGACCCGAACCTTATTGGCGGCGGGACGGGTTACACCGGCTACGGCGGCAACAGCGCTCCGGACGTCGTCGCCAACATCCGCCTCGATCAGGCTTGGGGTTCGGCTCAGTTGTCGGGCGCTCTCCATCAGGTTCGCATGGCCGGCCTCCCGGCGACTGCCGGGTACGCTCCCAGCACTGAATACGGCTTCGCGCTCAACGCTGGCGTGAAGATCAACCTTCCCATGCTGGCGGCCGGCGACGCTCTCTACCTGCAGGGGACCTACTCGAAGGGCGCCGCGACCTACACGACGTCGAACGGCTTCGGTTTCGCGAAGGCTACCTTCGGCGTCGGCGCGTTCCGCGGCAATGGTCCGGACGCGGTTGTGGTTGCGAATGGCGGCAGCGGCTCGCTTGAGCTCACCACGCAGTGGGGCCTCACCGCCGCCATGCTGCATTACTGGACACCGACCGTTCGTCAGGCTGTCTACGGTTCGTACGTCAAGACCGACTTCAGCAACGCTGCTTCTGCGGCCGGCGCGAAGTACAGCACCACTGCGGCGAACGTTAGTGGCAATTACTTCCGCGATTGGAGCTACTGGGCGGTTGGATCGAACGTGATCTGGTCGCCGATCAAGGATCTCGATATCGGCCTTGAGGTTCAGTACATCAGGGCAAACGGCAGCTCGTCGACCAGCGTGCTGAAGAGCGATCCGACCGGCAAGCTGGTCAGCTCGGATAGCCAGATCGTCACGCGCGTCCGCATCCAGCGCGACTTCTGATCTTCGGATTTGCTTAGTCAGACCCCGGCGCTTGCGCCGGGGTCTTTCGTTTTTGGGCGTCCAAAGCAGTTGCGGTTTTGCAACAAACCGCAAAATCAGCATCTATCTAATTATCAAACATCAAAAATCTGTTTGTTTGAATCGTAGGTGACGGGCACTGTCATGTTCTCGAATGCGACGTTTCGCAAATTCAGGGAACTCAACAATGCGCATTTCCACTCTGCTGCTCGGCTCGGCGGCTGCCCTGGTCGGCGGCTCGGCTTTTGCGGCCGATCTTCCGTCCAAGAAGTCCGCCCCGGTTGAATACGTCCGCGTGTGCTCGACGTTCGGCGCCGGCTTTTTCTACATCCCGGGCACTGACACCTGTATCAAGATCGGTGGCCGCGCTCGTTACGACTTCGGCTACGCGACCCCGTTCAGCCGCAGCGATAACATCACCGGCTCCGCCGCTGTCGGCCGTATCTACGCCGACGCGCGTAATGCGACTCAGTATGGCCTTCTGCGCGCCGTCGTGCGTTTCGAGCTGGCTCGCGGCACCGGCGTTCTGAAGTCCGGCGACATCTCGCCCGCCGGCGCCGCCTACGGCACGAACGTGCGTCTTGATCGCGCCTTCATTCAGTTTGGTGGCCTCACGGCCGGTCGCACCCAGTCGTTCTTCGACTTCTACGCGGGCGACCTCGAAATCATCGGCACCACGGCCGGCGACGGCAGCCCGCACAACATGTTCGCTTACACGGCCTCGTTCGGGTCGGGCTTCTCGGCGACTCTCGGGATCGAGGACGGCATTGAGAACCGTGGCGGCATCGTCAACGTATCCGGTCCGGCTCTGACCACCGGCGGCAACAGCGCTCCCGACGTGGTCGCCAATGTCCGCATGGAGCAGGCTTGGGGTGCGGCTCAGCTCTCCGGCGCCGTGCATCAGGTTCGCCTGGCCGGCCCAACCCCGACTTTCGGCGCGGCTCCGAGCTCCGACTACGGCTTCGCAGTCAACGGCGGCTTGCAGTTCAACCTGCCTTTCAGCGCGGGCGATCAGCTCTGGCTGCAGGGCACCTACGTGAAGGGCAACGTGACCCGTCTGACGGGTAACGGCATCAGCTCTGGCGCTGGCCTTGCTTCGTTCACCTCGCTGGTCGATGGGGCCGTCGTGTCGAACGGCTCCACCGGCAAGGTCGAGCTGACCTCCGCTTGGGCGCTCACCGCAGCCCTGCTGCACAACTGGACCCCCACGGTCAGCCAGTCTCTGTTCGGCAGCTACGCCAAGGTCGACGTTCCCGGGGTGACCACCCTGTCGAACGGCAGCACCTATCGCGACTTCACCTACTGGACGGTGGGCACGAACGTCGCCTGGTCGCCGGTCAAGGACTTTGTGATCGCTGGCGAAGTCGACTACCTGAAGGTCGAGGGTTCGGGCGCCTTCACGGGCAAGAAGTCCGACGACACGATCATCTCGCGTCTGCGCGTCCAGCGCGACTTCTGATCAGCGCTCTAGCTGACCACGAGAGCCCCGGTGGCGACGCCGGGGCTCTTTGCGTTCGGGCAGGTGTTAGCGCAATGTTAAGCCTGCTGTCGCCCAACAATTCAGCAGCCGACTAAAGTGCGGGCAACATTGCCGAAAGTTGTCGGTCAGGTTGTTGCAGCTTCGTCACAGGCGTGACCGAACAAAGGCGTCGCCGAGGCCAAAACACAATCTCAGGTTGTATGCTGCGGGTGCGAAGGACATTGTCGGTCCCATCGAGATTCGAAGGCGATCCCAAGCGCCTACAGGGGACTGACCGATGCGCGTTTCCACCATCCTGCTCGCTTCCGCGGCGGCCATCACGACCACTGCGTCCTTCGCGGCGGACCTGCCGTCCCGCAAGTCGGCTCCCGTCGAGTATGTCCGCGTCTGCTCGACCATGGGCGAGGGCTACTTCTACATCCCGGGCACGGACACCTGCATCAAGATCGGCGGCCGCGCCCGCTACGAGTACCAGTACGGCGAGCCCTTCGCCCGCAACGACGCGACCACCGGTTCGCGCACCACGGGCCGCATCTATGTGGACGCCCGCACGGCCACCGAATACGGCCTCGTCCGCGCCTATGTCCGTTACGATATCTCGCGCCGCACCGGCCAGATCTTCTCGGGCTCCTCGCTGCGCCAGGGCGTCGCCTTCACGGGCACGGGCGTCGACTACGCCGGCCAGGCTCAGACCGAGGTCAACCTCGACCGCGCCTTCATTCAGTTCGGCGGCCTGACGGCCGGCCGCACCGAGTCCTTCTTCGACTTCTACGCCGGCGACCTCGAATATATCGGCACGACGGCGGGCTCGGCGCTCAACAACAACCTGCTGGCCTACACGGCCACGTTCGGTGCCGGCTTCTCGGCCACGCTGTCGATCGAAGACCACGTGGATCGTCGCCAGTCGATCGCCGACATCTACCCGACGGGCGCCTACCGCTACACGGGCGACGGCGTGCCGGACGTGGTCGGCAATCTGCGCGTCGAGCAGGGCTGGGGCTCCGCCCAGCTGTCGGGCGCGATCCATCAGGTTCGCATCGGCAACTACGCGGCGGTTGGCGGCATCACGCCGAACGGCGCTTCGCCGGACGCCAAGTACGGCTTCGCGCTCAACGCCGGTGTGACCTTCAACCTGCCCTTCGCGGCGGGCGACACGCTGACCTTCCAGGGCACCTACACCAAGGGCGCGGCGACCTACATCGCCTCCAACCCCTTCGGCATCGGCACCACCTTCGGGTCGGGCGTCGGCGCGCTCGGCAACCTCGCGTTCCCGGACGCGACGTTCTACGACGCGGGCGCCGGCGTGGGTAAGCTCGGCCTCACCACCGCCTGGGGCCTGACGGCCGCCGGCCTGCACTACTGGACCCCCACCATCCGCCAGGCGCTGTTCGGCTCCTACATCAAGGTGGACCAGCCCGGTGGCGCGTTCATCGCGGCCGGCGCCGGCGTGCCCGGCAACGCGCTGCGCGACTTCTCCTACTGGACGGTGGGCACCAACGTGACCTGGTCGCCGGTGAAGGACTTCGATATCGGCGCCGAGGTGGACTACATCTACCTCAAGACCAGCAACGGCCCGGTGTTCACCGCCATCGCGACGGACCCGGTCACCCGCGTGTTCAGCAAGGACTCGGCGGTGGTCGGCCGCCTGAAGATCCAGCGCGACTTCTGATCCTCCAGGATCGCGTCCAAAGTCCCGGACCCCGGCTCGCGAGAGCCGGGGTTTTCGTTTGCGCTCAGTTCGGGGCCGCCGATACGCCCGCGGCCTCGGTTTGAGGAACCGTGAGCCCGTCCTCGACCGCGGCCACAAAGGCCGCGATCCGGTTCACGGTCGGCGCGTCGCGCAGCAGGGGCGCGTGTCCCTGGCCGGGCACGATCCAGCGCTGCAGGGCGGGATGGGCCTTCTCCATGGCGTCCAGCGTCTCGGGCGTCAGCAGGTCGGAATGCTCTCCCCGGATCGCCAGCACCGGAACGGCCGAGAGGCCGGCGAAGAGGGGCCAAAGGGTCGGCAAGGCGGCCTCGAGATCGAGGCTCGCGAGCGGCTTCATCAAGGCGGGGTCGTAGCTCGGCGCGAGCTTGCCGTCGCGCTCCACGAAGGAGCCGCGCGCCAGCACCTCCCAATCCTCTGCAGCCAGCGCCGGAAAGCGCGCATCCGAGATGTGGCGGAGATAATCAGCCGCTTCCGCCATGGTGCGCGGAGCCGGCAGCTTGCCAACATAGGATCGGATGCGGATCAGGCCCTTGGCCTCGATCACGGGGCCGATGTCGTTGAGCACGGCGGCGCGGATCACCGCCGGGCGCGCGGCCGCCAGCCCCATCGTGACCAGGCCGCCTCGGGACGTGCCGACGAAAACGGCCTCCTCGACGCCGAGCGCGGCGAGCTGGGCCATGACGTCGCCGACCTCGATCCGGACGTCGTAGTTTTTCCACTCGGGATCCCAGGCGGACTGGCCGCGGCCGCGGTAGTCGAGCGCCACCACGCGACGCGGCCGGTGGCGGTGGTTGGCCAGCGCCAGAGCGAGGTCGTGGAAATCGACGCTGTTGCGGGTCAATCCCGCGAGGCAAACGATGGGCAGGCGCGCGGAGCTGCGCACGCCGTAGTCCCGCGCATGCAGCGACAGGCCATCCTGCGCGGTGGTGAAGATGCTGCGATACCCATCGTCCGTCATGCGCCGTCGCTCCTGATGCGGGCGCATGGTGGGGAGCGGCGGCGCGGTTGTCGAGCGTCTAGAGGGCGGCGTGGCTCAGCGGTTCACGCCGCGCTTGAAGTCCTCGCCGATCAGCAGGGCGGAACGCTCGGTCAGCCGCGTGCGGTAGACCTGCAGGTTCTCCATCACGCGCTGGACGTAGTTGCGCGTCTCCGTGAACGGGATGCGCTCCACCCAGTCCACCGGATCGATGCCGGACGAGCGCGGGTCGCCATAGGCCTCGATCCACTTGCGGACGTTGCCGCCGCCCGCATTGTAGGACGCGATGGTGAGGATGTACGAGCCCTTCCAGTCGCCGACGAGGTCGCCCAGGTGCGCGGCGCCCAGCCGGGCGTTGTAGGCCGGGTCGGCCGTGAGCTTGTCGGCGTCGTAGCCCACGCCGGTGCGCTGGGCGGTTTGCCTGGCGGTGGCCGGCATGAGCTGCATGAGGCCGCGCGCGCCGGCGGAGGAAACGACCTTGGGGTCGAAGGCGCTCTCCTGCCGGGCGATGGCGAAGACGAGCGGCTTTTCGACCGCGTTCGCGCCGAGCTCGATGTCCGGAACTCCGATGGTCGGGAAGGCCCTGTCATCCAGCGGGAAACCGCGCTGCGTCGCCGCCTTGCCGACGATCAGCAGCGCGCGGGCGTCGCCCTTTTCGGCCGGGATGCGCGCCAGGGCGTCGAGCTCGGCGGGATCGTCGAGGGTTTTGGCGAGATCCGCGAGAAGCGGCTGGGCGACGTCGCGCGCGTCGGCGTCATAAAGCAGGCGCACGGCCCGCAGCGCCGCGACCTGGCTCGGCAGCGTCAGCTCGCTCGGCAGCACGCGGCGGACGGGGAGCTCGGCAATGTCGAGCTTCATGCGGGCGAGCTGCCCGTAATACGCGATGCCGTGCTGCGCGGCCTTGCGGAAGAACTCCTCGCCGGATTTCCCGGCCGCCTCGGCGGCGCGGCCCTGCCAGTAGGCGGCGCGCGCGATCGTCATCGGCGTCGACGCCGCCTTGGCGATCTCGGCGAAGTGCTTCTCGGCCGCGGCCGTTTGATGGAGGAAACGCAGCGCGATCCAGCCGGCATGGAATTCGGCGTCGGCGCGGACTTCCGCCGGGCAATCAGACGGCATGCCGCTCGCGACATCGTAGGCGAGCTTCTGCTCGCCCGCGTCCAGCAGCTTGCGGGCGACGAGGCGGCGCTCCGCCCACCAGGCGTCGGCGTCGCCGGGGCGCACGGCGTCCTTCGGGATGGCGGCCAGCGCCTTGCCGGCTTCGACGATCTTGTCCTGCCGGCGCAAAAGCTGAGCCTTGGCAAACAGGTAGGCGGGGTCCTTGCGGAGTTCCTTCGGAACTTCCTCGAGCGCCTGGGCGGCCTTGGAGTCGCTGCGGCCGACCGCGACCCGCGCCTTGGCGAGCTTCACGGCGTCCGGGCCGGCCTTGTTGGCGGCCCGCAGCGCTGCGGTCCAGTCCTCGTTGAAGAGCAGCATCTCCATGCGGGCGCGATGGTCCGCGGCGTCGATCAGCTCGGGGAAGGCCTCGAGAAAACGGCTCTCCATGTCGGGGCCGAACTCGTCGGCGCGCCAGGCGGCGCGGATCAAGGCGGCGGCCTCGGTCGGCTTGTTGTCCTCGATCAGCGCGCGCGCCTGGGCGATCTTGCCACCCGCGGTGAGCGGAGGATGCGCCTTGAAGAAGGCGCGCACCGTCTTGGTGTCGAGCCGCGCGGCCACGAGCGCCTCCTCGGCGCGGCGGCGCAGCAGTTTTTGCGTCGGCCAGTCCGGGTTGGAGCGGATAAAGTCGTCGATCCGGGCGAAGCCGAGGTCTCGCGACACGAAGCGGATGGCCACCCATTCCAGCAGCTTGCGCGCGGTCGGGTCCGCGATGGCGGCCGCAGCGGCGTCGCCGGCCGCCTTGTCGCCCTTGCGGTAGAGATCGATGGCGCCCTTCAGCGCCGCCATGTCGACCGCCGGCTTCGGCGGCGTGGCGAGAACCGGCGCGCTTGGCGCAACTGAGGCGGGCGTTTCGACAGGCGCGGGCGCATGGTCGCCGAGAGACCCCGTCGTGGCCGCGACAGGGATGATGCTCGCCGCAAGCCCGGTCACGTCCGTGTCCAGACGCGCATAGGCGAGGATGGAATCGTCCGCCGATCGCGTCACCACGCTCGATGCTGGTAGCGCCGCACAGGCGAACAGGACGGCGGTTAGCCGCGCAGTTCGAGATCGGGCCATTGCGTCACCTGAGTGGTTGCCCCCGACCACACTGGGCCGGTCTCGTTTACGAATGGTGAACCAACAACTTCACCGTGTCTAATTCCTGCTTGCAATGACGGACGACCGTGGCGGGAAGGCGGCGACGGCAGGACGCCGGACGAACCCGCGCGGGCTTTCCCTTTTCTGGCGCGCCGCAAGCGTTTATGTGTACGCCAGCGCGAAGGTTCGGCCGGTAAAGGCCGGGCAGGGAAGGGAACCGCCGGAATGAAGACGAGCCGTATGTTCAAGGGGTCTTTCACGGCTCTGGTGACCCCGTTCCGGGACGGCAAGCTCGACGAGGCCGCCTTCCGGGCCCATGTCGACTGGCAGATCGAAAACGGCACGCATGGGCTGGTCCCGGTGGGCACCACCGGCGAGAGCCCGACGCTGTCGCACGAGGAGCACCGGCAGGTGGTGCAGTGGTGCGTGTCGCAGGCGCGCGGCCGCGTGCCGGTGATCGCCGGCGCGGGCTCCAACAACACCGCCGAGGCGGTGGACCTCGCCCGCTACGCCGAGAAGACCGGCGCGGACGCCGTGCTGGTGGTGACGCCCTACTACAACAAGCCCAACCAGGAAGGGCTCTACCAGCACTACAAGGCCATCAACGACGCGATCGGCATCCCGATCATCATCTACAACATCCCGCCGCGCTCGGTGATCGACATGTCGGTCGAGACCATGAAGCGGCTCTGGGAGCTGCCGAACATTGCGGGCGTCAAGGACGCCACCGCCAAGCTCGATCGCGCGAGCCTCCAGCGGCAGGCAATGGGGCCGGACTTCATCCAACTGACCGGCGAGGACGCCACCGCGCTGGGCCACATGGCGCATGGCGGGCACGGCTGCATCTCGGTGACGTCGAATGTCGCTCCCAAGCTCTGTGCGGAATTCCAGAACGCCTGCCTGGCGGGTGATTTCGCCACGGCGCTGACGATCCAGGACCGGCTGATGCCGCTGCATGCGGCGCTGTTCGTCGAACCGAACCCGGCGGGCCCGAAATACGCCTTGTCGGCGCTGGGCCGGATGTTCGAGGACGTGCGCCTGCCGATGGTGCCGGTGAGCGAACCAACCAAGGCGGTCATTCGTTCTGCGCTGACGCATGCCGGGCTGCTGAACGGCTGAGAACAGGACACGATGTCGAAGGGCAAGGACGACCCGAACAACACCATCGCGGCCGACAACCGCAAGGCGCGGTTCAACTATCATATCGGCGAGACCTTCGAGGCCGGCATCATGCTGACCGGCACGGAGGTCAAGTCGCTGCGCGGCGGCAAGGCCACGATCGGGGAGAGCTACGCGGGCGAGAAGAACGGCGAGATCTTTCTCGTCAACGCCTACATCCCTGAATATCTCGAGGCCAACAAGTTCAACCACGTCCCCAAGCGGCCGCGCAAACTGCTGCTGCATCGGCGACAGGTCGACCGGCTCACGGCTGCGATCCAGCGCGAGGGCATGACGCTGGTGCCGTTGAAGATCTACTTTAACGAAAAGGGCCGCGCGAAGGTCGAGATCGCGCTCGCCAAGGGCAAGAACGTCGCCGACAAGCGCGAGACCGAGAAGAAGCGGGACTGGGACCGCGAGAAATCCCGGCTCATGCGCGAGAAAGGCTGAGGGCGCGGGCGCTCAATATACGGCCGGCCCTCACCCTGTCCCTCTCCCCTGGTGGGGAGAGGCTACGCGCACGGCGTATCAGTGTCCCCGGATTCGGCTTTTCAGTTCATCCCATGCGCCAGCCAACGGGCGGAATACGAACCGGACCTCGTGGTCGCCAGGCGGCACGAGCACGGCCCGGAAGATCACGTTGGCGCGGAGCAGGGGCGCAGGCTGGCCGTCGACTTCCGCGAACCACCAGGGGTGCCACACGTCGTTGAGAACCACGTAGCCGCCCGTCGTGGAGGCCGCGCTCACGACGACTTGCGTATTGGCGTAGCGCCTGATCGCGACCTTGCCGGCGGGGCCCAGCGCCAGCGGCTTCGCGATGGGGGCATCCTGCAGCAGGACCGTGCGGGCCGGGTCGAAATCCGGCCATCGGCCATTCGCGAGCAGCGCCTCGAAGTCGGCCTTGCGAGCCTCGGCGGCGAAAAGCACGCGGGGCAAAGCGCGCGGGTTCTCGTAGATGCGCCCATCCACCGTGCGGGCGATCTCGTCGAGGTCGCCGGGCTCCAGCGCCGGGTCGATTTCGGCGACGTCGCCGCGGGTGACGATGAAGCGCAGGCCGAGCAGGTCGGCGAGGCGCGAGCGGTAGCCCGGCATCAGCGGAGAGAATGTGCGCTGGCTCGGCAGCGCGACGTGATCCTGGGCGCCGGTGGCCCGGCTGTAGAGGTCCAGGCGGACCGGGTTGTAGCCCAGCGTATTGTCCAGCCGATGCACCATGCTGGCGTTCGGCCAATGGAAATCGACGCCGGCGAGTTCGATCCGGTCGCGGCGGTCCGGCGCGGCGGCGGCGGCGAGCTTCTGTTTTACAAGTGCAATGGTCGGGTTGCGGCTGTCGGCGCGCAGCACGTCGTAGGTGGCTGAGGGCAGGGCCGTGGATTCGTTTGGGCCGTTGCTGACCGCGAGGTCGACTACGAGCCCGAGCGTGAGGAGCGCCACCGCCAGTGTCGGCCGTTTCGGCGCGAGGCGCGCGGCCAACCACAGGAGGATCGCGGCTCCCGCCAGCGACACGACAGCAATCGCGAGAGGCGGCACGGCGGCGCCCAGTCGATGTTTCGCCCAGGCGGTCGCGACGCAAGCCGCGAGGCCGCCGAGTGTCAGCGCAGCGCCAATCGCGATCGAGCTCGGCGAAAGCTTGGCGAGCGATCCGGATAGAAGGCGGTGCACGCCATAGCCGGCCAGGATGGCGGCGAGCGCGCCGATCACGAAGGTCGCGTCCGCGGGGCGACGATAGAGGTTCGCGCCAGGCAGGTGAAACATCAGCGCGAAGGCGGGCGTGTAGCGTCCCAGCGCGTAGAGCAGGAGCAGGGCCGTCGACACGAGCGTGAAGCGGATCTCCCGGGCTGCGAAAGCCCGGCCAGCGACGCCCAAGGCCAGGATGGCGATGAGCGGGATGGCGCCGAAGTACACGTCGCCCATGTTGCGGGCGAGGAACAGGTCGACCGGGCCCCACGCCGGGCTCGGCGGGCCCCAGAAGTCTACCAGCGGGCCGTCCGTCCCGAACAGGTTCGACGCCAAGGCGGTGAGGAGCGAAGCGGGGTGGAGCGAACCGCGCGCCGCCCCTTCATAGTCGATGGCCGGGCGATTGCTGTCGCCGGCCAGAAGCGCCGTCATGACCAGCGGCAGCCCGACCACGAGGACGCCCCCGATCGTTCCGGCCGCCAGCGGAGCGATGCTGGCCCGGATAGCTGCCAGCGGCCTCGCGGCCGAGGCCCAGCGGTAGAGCACGACGCCGGCCAGGAGGTACACGCCGATCAGCGCGACCTGATCGCGGCCAAGCACCATGAAGCCCGCGACCACGCCGGCAAGGATGCCGTAGGCGAGGGAGCGCCGGTCAAGCGCACGCTCCAGCGCCCACCAGGCGAGCGGCAGGTAGGCGAGGCTGAGCACCTGCCCGGTGTGCTGGATGCGCCAGGCCGCAGAACAGCCGAATGCGAAGCTGAGCGCCGCAACCACGGCGCCGCCCCAGTGCCAGCCACGGTCGCGGAACAGGAGCAGGATGGCGAGGCCGCCGAGCAGCAGCATGCCAAGCGCGACGCCGTCCGCCGCCTCCAGGCTGGGCGAAGGATCGAGCAGCGCCAGCAGGAGATGCGGCGGGGAAAAGATCAGCGATTGCGGGTCGGCGATCTGCGGCTGCCCGGCGAACACGAAGGGATTCCAGAACGGCGCCTCGCCGCGATGGAGGCTGTCCGCCAGGAATTGCAGTTGCGCCTGGAAATGCGCCTTCGCGTCCCACGGAACGGTGACGCGGCCGGAGAGCCACGGCCAGGAGAGCGTCAGCCAACCCAGGGCTACGAACAGCGCGGCTCGCAGCAGCGGCCAGCGCTCCGGCCCGGGTGCCGCAGCGGGCGCGGCGATCCCCGTTGTGGAAGTCACTCCGCTGGCCGATGCGCCGCCAGGTCGTCGAGATCGATGAAATGGCCGGCGCGGTCGCGCTTGGAGGCGAGGTAGAGCACGTTCTCGGTGGTCTGCCGGCCATAGGCGCGCCGGTCTTCCACCACTTCGAGGCCGGCGCTGCGCAGGGCCGCGATCTTGAGCGGATTGTTGGTGTATACGGCGACCTGAGAGACGCCGAGCTGCTTCAGCATCTCGGCGGCGAAATCGAAGCGGCGCTGGTCGAGGCCGAAGCCGAGCAACTCGTCGGCGTCGTAGGTGTCCCAGCCCTGGCTCTGCAGCTTGTAGGCGCGCATCTTGTTGGCGATGCCGTTGCCGCGGCCTTCCTGGTCGAGATAGAGCAGCACGCCGCCGCCATTCTCGGACATGAACTTCACGGTGCCGCGCAACTGGTCGCCGCAGTCGCATTTCAGGCTGCCGAAGAGATCGCCCGTCAGGCAGGCGGAATGAAGCCGGACCGGGACCGGCTTCGAAAGGTCGGGCCGCCCGATCAGGATCGCGACCTGGTCGCGGAGGCCTTCGCCGCCACGGAACACCACGAACTCGGTTTCGGGCGCGCCCTCCAGCGGAACGGGCGCGCGGCTGACGGCGCGGATGGTACGGGCGAGGCCCCGGCGGTAGCAGCGCACGGCTTCGGCCGGCACGCGCAGGAGATCGAGCGGCGCGAGCTCCGGCTTGATCGGAACCGCCACCATGGCGGGCAGGATCAGGGTGAGCGATGCGAGTTCAAGCGCCACGCCGTCGAGCGGGCCGGCCGGCCCCACCGGGGCATCAATGCGGGCGTCGATCTTCAGGGCGAGCATCTCGATCCGGGCGAGGTCGATTTGCGGCAGGGCCAGGATGCCGGGGCCGAGCCGCTCGACGCCGAGGCGCCGCAGGCGGGCGGACGGCAGCACCAGATGGGCTGCGCCGAGGTCATCCAGCGCGCGCGCGACCGTTTCGTCGAGGGCCTCGACCCCGATGGCGATCAGGGCCTGTTCGCCATCCACGATGGTGACCGGGCGGCCGGACCGCAGTTCCGCGATGGCGCGCTCAACGGCGGCGTGCGCGGGATCGCCGAAAGCGTGGGCGAGAGGCGAAGGGTGTTCCATGTGTCGACGCGAACCTTTTCCGACCCGTCTCGCCAGCGCAGCGCTCCCGCCATAGGTTAGGCTGGCGACGCCGGCTTTCAAGCTAAACGCCTCCGTCAATCGCGAGCGGCGCCGTGGGAGCATATATGCCTGAGCAGGATTCACACGCGACCGATGCAGAAATCAAGCGGCGCACGCTGGGCGATGACGCGGATGTGTTCGCGCCGTTGCGGCTGGCTGCTTGCCACCGGGCCTATGTGATCGCCCAATTGGGGCAATCGCTGGACGGGCGGATCGCAACCGTGACGGGAGAATCCCGCTACATCAACGGCTCGGCCGCGCTGGATCATCTTCATGGAATCCGGGCGCACGTGGACGCCGTGCTGGTGGGCGTCGGAACGGTTCTGGCCGACGATCCGCAGCTCACCGTTCGCCGCTGCGCGGGACAAAGCCCCGCCAGGGTCGTTCTGGACCCGAATGGGCGCGTTCCCGCGGATGCGCGCTGTTTCGCCGCAGACGGGGCGCGCCGCCTGCTGGTCACCCGCAAGCGGGGCCGGGCGGCGGATGGGGTGGAGGAGATCGTGGTGGAAGGCGAGGGCGTGATCGCGCCCGGCGAGGTGGTCGAGGCGCTGTTTCGCCGGGGGATGCGCCGCATTCTGATCGAGGGCGGCGCCAGGACGATCTCGCATTTCATGGACGCGGACGCGGTGGACCGCCTCCATGTGCTGGTGGCGCCGTTGATCATCGGGGCCGGGCGCCTGGCGCTGGATCTGGCGCCCGAGCCCGTGCTGGCGCGCGCGCGCCGGCCGGCGACACGCGTGCATGTCTTCGCGGACGGCGACGTGCTGTTCGACTGCGACCTGAGACAGGGAAGGGCGAGCGATGTCGAAAGCGAAACCGGACGGCTATTCGCCAGCCGCTAAGTGGCTGCACTGGCTCACGGCGGCCTGCGTGTTCATCCTCGTGCCCGTCGCGTTCACGATGGTGCGGCTGGGCGAGGGGGCGCTGACCAACGCGCTCTACGAGGTGCACAAGTCGGTCGGAATTATCGCGTTCCTGATCGTCGCCGTGCGGGTGGTGGTGCGGCTCACCCGTGGCGCGCCGCCGCCCGAGGACGGGCTGTCTCCCTTCGAGCGCACGCTTTCCACGTGGGTGCACCGGGCCATGTACGTGATCGTGTTCGCGATGCCGATCCTTGGCTTCATCGGAACCTCAATGTGCTGCGCGCCCGTCAACCTGTTCTGGACCATTCCGATTCCGATCACTTTCACGGGGTCGGAGGAGACCACCGCGCGGATCCTGGGCGTCCACAAGGTGCTCGGCTTCATCCTCACCGGTCTGGTCGCGCTGCATCTCGCGGGCGTGCTGAAGCATGTGTTCATCAGCCGCGACGGCGTGTTGCGGCGCATGCTGCCGGGCGGCTGAGCGGCCGGCTCAGCGCTTCCTTGGAACCGCGAAGAGATCCTTGTGGCCGATCACGGCGCGGCGGGAGGTGGACCGCGCCGCCGCCCAGGCCTGCGCGTCCTCGGCCGGGATTGGTCCGGCCTCGGCGGCGGCTTGCGCGATGCCGCTCACGAGTTGGCCGATGAGGGCGTGCTCGGCAGGGCCGAGCACCCAGGCGCTGTCGGCCTCCTCACAAACGTAGCCAGCCGCCTCGAAGGCCTGTCGGAGCGCCGTGTCGGCGTCCGGACCGGCCGCGGCGCCGAAGCCCTTGTCGCCGCGCTGGTGCGCGTGGAACGCCTCCAGCACGGCCGCGTCGGCAGGGTGGGGCGGGTCGTCCCAGGCGGCTTCGCCGTCATAAGTCAGCACGGTGTAGAAAGCAGCCTTGCTGGCCGCGACATCCCGGGCGAAACCGGCCATCCATCCGGGCGAGACGAGGTCGAACAGCGCCGAGGCCGTGACGAGGCCAGGGGCGGGGTTCAGTAGCGGGGCGACGCCCGCCCGCAGGTCCGCCTGTTCGAGCCGGACCCGGATCGTGCGCGGGCCCTTGGTGAGGATGAGCTCGCCACCCGGCCCGCCCTCTGCCTCGTCCGCCCAAGCCTGAAGGCGTTCGCGCGCGGCCTCCAGCAGGGCAGGGTCGTGGTCGACCAGCCGCCAGAACTGGTGCTCGGGCAGAAGCGGGGCGAGAGCCCGCAGGTTGGATCCCGTGCCGCAACCCAGATCGAGGACGAGCAGGTCCCGGCGCTTGCCGAAGCGGGCCGCGACCTTGTCCTGCAGGTCGGCGTTGCGGGAGTCGTGATCGGCAGGTTCGCGCAGCGCGAGCCAGGTGGGGTCGAAGCCGCTCATGCGCCGATCCTTTTCAGCACGCCCGCGATGGTGGCGGCCGTGTCGTCCCACCTGGGCAGGACCTGGCCGGCCCGCCAGGCGGCTTCGCCGAGCGTCTTGCGCCTTTGCGGGTCGTCCAGCACGGTCGAGATCGCAGCCGCGAGCGCCTGCGCGTCTCCGGGCGGAATCTTGAGGGCCGCGCCGTCCGGCACGGTCTCGCCGGCCGCCCCGCCCGTGGACACCACCATCGGCAGCCCGCGCGCCATGGCCTCGGCGAGGACCATGCCGTAGCCTTCGTAATGCGCGGCATGCACGAACATGTCGGCGGTCGCGTAGGCGTTTTCGAGCGCCTGGCCGGAGAGGGAGCCTTCGAAGCGCACCCGGTCGGTCAGGCCGTGCGTCTCCAGCAGGTTGGCGAGCCGGGTCATCTCGGCCTGATCGCGATCCGTCGCACCGAGGATGCGCAGGCGCCAGGGCCGGTCGCGCAGCGTCGCCAGCGCGCCGATCAGGACATCGTAGCCTTTGCGGGGGCTCACCGCCCCTACCGCCAGCAGCACCGGCGCGGCTTCGTGCGAGCCCGTGGCGCGCGGCGCGGGATCACAGCCGGGGAGCGCCACGGTGAGTTGGTCGGGCGGGACGCCGAAGTCGGAGACCAGCAAGCGCCCCGTTTCGGGGCTGGTGGCGATCACATGCCGCGCGCGGGCGAGGGCGGCGCGTTCGCTCGACGCCAGAGCCCGGCGCTGGCGGTCGGAGAGCCCCGTCTCCATCGCAAGCGGATGATGAACCAACGCCACGATGGGCCTGAAAACGCTGGTGAGAACCAGATCGGTCATGGCGCCGAGCGCCAGCCCGTCGATCAGCAGCACGGCTCCGTCCGGCGTGTTCTGCAATATGCTTTGCGTTTCGGCGAGGTCGCTGACCGAGGCCCAAGGGAAGGAGCCTGGCAAGGCGAGATGGCGCGCCGCGACGCCATGCTGAGGCAGCAGCGCCAAAACACGGCGATCATACGCGTAGCCGCCGGTCGGCGTGTCGACGTCGCCCGGGATCGCGAAGAAAACGTCAGGCGCCACCGACCGGCCCCTCGAACCAGGCGCGCGCCACGTGGGATTCGTGCAGCGTGACGCGGATCTTCACGATGCCGTCCGAGCCCGGCCCGAGCTCGCCCTTGCGGGCCTCAGCCGCCATGGCGTCGAAGATGTGGCGCGACAGGAACTCGGTGGTGGTCTGCTGGCCCTTGAAGGCCTCGACCTCGTCGAGATTGCTGTAGTTCAGCGGTGCGAGAGTGGCCTTCAGGGCGTCGTGCGCGCGGCCGATGTCCACCACGACGTTGTCGGAGGTGAGCGTCTCGCGAAAGAACGCGACGTCAACCACGAAGGTCGCGCCATGCAGCTGCTGGGCGGGCCCGAACAGCTCCCCCTTGAAGCTGTGCGCGATCATGATGTGGTCGCGAACTTCGACGGCGTACATGCGCTTCTCCAGATGTCAGTAACGAACGGCGGTGGCCAGGCCTGGCGCGCCCGCGGCGAGGATACGCGGCAATGCGGCCGGCAGATCCCGAAATGCGACCTCTTCGGTGATCAGGGCGTCCAATCTCGGGTCGTCGAGCAGCTTCAGGGCCGCTCCGAGCCGCCGGGCGTGGCTCCAGCGCGGCCTGCGGCCGGGCGATACGGCCCCGACCTGCGACGAGACGAGGCGCAGCCGCCGGCTGTGGAACGCGCCGCCAAGCGGGGCGGCGACGTCCCGGTCGCCATACCAGCTCATTTCCACCACCGTCGCCTCCTGCCCGGCGCGATCCAGCGCGCAGGAGAGGCCGGCCGCAGTGGCGCTGACGTGGAACACCACGTCGGCGTCGCCTCCCACCTCGTCCGGGAGCGCGAAGGCGCAGCCCAGCGCCCGGGCGACCGGCGCCCTTGCGGGGTCGATGTCCACCACGGTGACGTCCGCGCCGGGAATGCGGGCCGCCAGCGCGGCGACCAGCATGCCGACGAGGCCGCCTCCCACGACGATCACGCGGTCGGATGGTCCGACCGCCGCATCCCATACCGCGTTGAGCGCCGTTTCCATGTTGGCGGCCAGGATCGCGCGGCGCGCCGGCACGCCGGAGGGGACAGGGGCCACAAGGCCGATTGGCGCGGTGAAATAGTCCTGATGCGGATGCAGGGCGAATACTGTTCGCCCCCGGAGGTCGTCGGGACCTTCCTCCACCACGCCCACCGCGCAGTAGCCGTATTTCACCGGGAACGGGAAGTCGCCGTCCTGCAAGGGCGCCCGCATGCGCTGCCACTCGCCTTGGGGCACGCGCCCCGCTGCGACGAGGCGCTCGGTGCCGCGGCTCACGCCCGACCAAAGCGTGCGGACCCGCACCTCACCGGCGGCGATGGCCGGCAAGGTCGCCGAACGAAGATCCGCGCGTCCCGGGCCGACGTACCACAGCGCGTGGGCGCCGGACCGGGGAGCGTCGCTTGGGGACTCGCCTGCGGCTTCGCCGAAAAGCGCTTGTCCCGAAGGCGTCTTTCCCGTTTCCTGCCGATCCACGCTTCGCCCCCGCACGCCTCCGACATCCAAGGCTCCATGGCATCGATCACTCCGGCCGGGTTTCAGTCAACCCAAGAACTCGCGGTGCGCCGCCGCGTCGTTCTCGGCTTGAACCTTTTCACCTTCCTGGCGCTCGGCCTCACCTTCGCGGCCGTGCTCGGGTCGGGCGGCTGGACCGTCATCGACATGCTCATGATGGGGTGCTTCGTGCTGGCCGCACCCTGGAGCGTGCTCGGCTTCTGGAACGCCGTGCTGGGCCTCTGGCTGCTGCACGGGCGCCGCTATGGATTGCACGCCGTGGCCCCTTTTGCGGCGACGGGCGATGGCGACGATCCGGTGCGGGCCCGCGTGGCGGTATTGCTGACGCTGCGCAACGAGGATTCGGCCCGCGCCTTCCGACGGCTCGCCATCGTGAAGGCCAGCATCGACACCACGGGCGAGGGGGCTCATTTCTCTTATTTCGTGCTGAGCGACAGCAGCGATCCGGCCGTGATCGCGGCAGAGCAGGCGAATTTCGACGTCTGGCGCGAGAACGACGACACGCCGCACCGGCTGTTCTACCGCCACCGCGCCGTGAACGAGGGTTTCAAGGCGGGCAATCTGCGCGACTTCTGCCATCGCTGGGGCGCGGACTACGACTTCATGCTGCCGCTCGACGCCGACAGTCTGATGAGCGGCGAAAGCGTCGTGAAGCTCGTGCGGATCATGCAGGCGTCGCCCCGGCTCGGCATTCTGCAGAGCCTCGTGGTCGGGTTGCCGGCGACGAGCGGCTTCGCGCGCCTGTTCCAGTTCGGCATGCGCCAGGGCATGCGGCCTTACACGATGGGCAGCGCCTGGTGGGGCGCCGATTGCGGACCGTTCTGGGGGCACAACGCGCTGGTGCGCATCCGACCCTTCATTCAGCACTGCCACCTCCCGGTTTTGCCCGGCAAGCCGCCGCTTGGCGGGCCTATCCTGTCGCACGACCAGGTCGAGGCGGCGTTGATGCGTCGCGCGCACTACGAAGTGCGGGTGCTTCCCGTCGAGGGTGGAAGCTGGGAGGAAAATCCGCCGACCGTGCTCGACTTCATTCGGCGGGATCTGCGGTGGTGCCAGGGCAACATGCAGTATTGGCGGCTGGTGGGCCTGCCTGAGCTGAAGTTCATGAGCCGCTTCCAGCTCGCCTGGGCGATCCTGATGTTTCTCGGCGTCCCGGCCTGGACGCTGATGTTCGGGCTTGCGGCCCTGAAGCCGTTCGAAGCCGCCGATCTGGCGGCCGGCTACCCGGCCAAGCCCGCCATGGTCGTGTATGGCGCGTTTCTGCTGATGTCGCTGACGCCCAAGCTCGCAGGCATTCTGGACGTGCTGCTGACCCGGGGCGGCGCGCGGCGCTATGGCGGCGCCCTGCGGTTCCTGGCCAGCGCCGGCGCGGAGATCCTGTTCTCGTTTCTGCTCGGCGCGATCACGACGTTCCGGGTGACGCAGTTCATGGTCGGGCTGCCGTTCGGCCGGTCCGTGCAGTGGAGCGGCCAGGAGCGGGACGCGCATGCGCTGTCGTGGCGCACGGCCGCGCGCGGGCTCTGGGCCCCAACGGCGTTCGGCTCGGCGGCGCTGCTCCTGCTGCTCGTCAACGCCCCCATGGCGGCGCTGCTCGGGCTGCCGCTTCTCATCGGCTACCCGCTGGCGATCCCATTCGCGGTGCTGACGGCCGATCCGCGCTTCGAGGATTGGCTCACGGCGCGCGGGCTCGGGGCCATTCCGGAGGAGATCGAGACCCCGCCGGAGATCCGCGCGCTGGGGTCCAGGTCCGCCGAGCCGGCCGTTCTGGAAGCCGCATGACGCCCTCCGGCGAAACCGGCCTGCGCCCCGCTCTGGCGCGAGGCTGGGCGACGTTCAGCGGTCTCGCGCGCTCCGTCCGGGTGTACCATCTCGACCTCGCGCATCGGCGCGCCATGGATGCGCTGTATGGCGGCTTCATCCGCCCCGGCGACCTCGTGTTCGATATCGGCGCGCATGTGGGCGACCGGGTCCTGAGCTTCCGCCGCCTCGGCGCCCGCGTGGTCGCGCTGGAGCCGCAGCCCGGGCCCGCCGCGGTGGTGCGCATGCTCACCGCGCTGGATCGGGGCACGACGCTGGTTCAAGCGGCCTGCGGGGCCGTTGAGGGCACGATCGCGCTGCGCGTCAACAGCCGCAACCCGACCATCTCGACCGCTTCGGGCGCCTTCGTGCAAGCGACAGATGGCGCGCCGGGCTGGGAGGGTCAGGTGTGGGATCATGTCGTATCCGCGCCGCTGACCACGCTCGACGCGTTGGTCAGGCGCTTCGGCGAGCCCGCTTTCGTGAAGATCGACGTCGAGGGCTTCGAGAACGAGGTTCTGGCCGGACTTTCGCGGCCGATCCGGGCCTTGTCGTTCGAGTTCACCACCATCCAGCGCGATGTCGCCCAGGCGGCGCTGGACCGGCTGGAGGCGCTGGGCGACTATCGTTTCGACGTGGCGCTTGGCGAGACCCAGCGCATGGTGTTCGGCGCGCCGGTCGGGATCGCCGAGGTCCGGCGCTATCTGGACGCTCTGCCGGCCGCCGCCAATTCCGGCGACGTCTACGCGTTTCTGAACGGCGCCGCGGCGCACCCGGCCGAAAGGACTCCCGCATGACACTCCTGTCCCGCCGAGCCTGCCTGGCCGGAGCGATCGGCGGCGTCGCCGGCGCGGCGTTGCGCCGATCCCCGGCCGTCGCGGCGGCTGCGTCGGACGATCTCGCGGTGCGGGTCACCAACCTGAGCGAGCCGGTGTTGTGCGCCGAAAAGGACAATATCGAACTGCGCTTCGCCTCGCCGGACGTGCGGAGCTGCCGCATCCAGGCCGTGCACCCGGCCTTCATCGGCTCCATCGTGGCGGACCGCTGGGCGCCTGATTTCACCAGTTGCGACATGTCGAGCGATCCGTCCTTCGCCGCCAAGGCGCGTCGGGTGACGTTCTTCGAAAGCACCGAGTTCTGGCTGACCGGCTATGCCTATCCGTCGTTCTGGCGCCCCGCGGACGTTCCGTTTCGCGTCGGCGACCGTGTCGAGCACGGCTTGCACGTGGTGCAACTCTGGATGCTGCATCAGGAGCGCGCGGAGGAGATCCTGGTGATCTACCCGCCCGACGGCTACTGGCGTGCGCGCCCGCTGCCGCCCGCCCACATGCGGTGGAGCGCTTATGGGAGCTCGTTCCTGGTCGGTCCCGTGGAGGTGCAGGAGCGCCCGATAGTAGCCCTGCGGGAGGTCAGCTTCGATCCCGCGTCGCGGACCTTCACGATCTCATTCGCGGCCGGCGGGTCGGCGACGCTGCGGCTGTCCACCATCGATCCGGACCGGCAGATCCTGGATGTCGGCTTCGACCGCGCCATGCCCGGACAGGCGCCCTTCGCGGCGCTGCGCTCGATGTACGCCACCGAATACAATTGCGACGTCGCCCGTACGGCCTGGCGCGCGCCGGGCGCCAAAGGCTGGGGCGAGAGCCCGATCCTGGACTGGAAGGGCGCGGACGCAACCGAGCTCTGGGCCGGGCGGCTCGTCGCGTCACGGCACAACACCAGCGCGCCCGACATGGTGTTCAGCCATTTCTCGGCAGCTCCGCCGGCCGCGCTTCCGGGCGCGGCGAAACCCTGAGCGGTTTCGTTCAGCCCAGGTCCAGTTCCGCCCGTACGGCCTGGAACACATTCCGGAACATCTCCGGCGTGAGGCGGCGGGTGGACGTGTTGTAGCGCGAGCAGTGATAGCTATCGAACAGCGTCAGCGGAGGTCTGTCGGGGCGCTCAATGAGGTGGCGCGCCGCGTGCGCGAATTTGTGGTCGTCCAGCCGCCGGCCCAGCGCGCGCAGCGTCGATTCATGCGCGATGCGGCCGAGCGCCACAATGGCGCGGAGGCGGGGCAGGGCGTCGATCACGCCGCTCAGGAAGGGGCGGCAGGCGTTGATCTCGGGCCCTGTCGGCTTGTTTTCCGGCGGGACGCAGCGCACCGCGTTGGTGAGGCAGCAATCCACCAGGACGAGCCCGTCGTCCGCCCGCGCCGCGAAGGTTCCGCGTGAGAAGCCGTACTCGCTGAGCGTGCCGTAAAGCAGGTCGCCGGCGAAATCCCCCGTGAAGGGGCGGCCGGTGCGGTTGGCGCCGCGCAAGCCTGGGGCCAGGCCGACGATCAGCAGGCGCGCGCTCGGGTCGCCGAAGCTCGGCACCGGCGCGTTGTGCCACGAGGGCTCGCGTTGTCGCGCCGCAAGCCTGAAATCCATCAGCCGGGGGCAGATGGGGCAGTCGCGGTCGGGATCGTGCCGGTGAAACGAAAACCCCCCGGCGCCGCAGGGCCCGGGGGGTTGAAAAGCTGCAGCCATGCGGGGCTGATTACACGTCGTGGCCACCCTCGTCGAGGGGAGCGTCACGGTGCATCGGGCGGCGCTCGAAGGTCCGCGCCGGGCGCTCGGCCCGCTCGGACGGATCACGGCCGATCTTGGGAACGAGGCTGACGATGTCGATGAACTCGTCGGCCTGGCGGCGCAACTCGTCCGCCACCATGGGAGGCTGGGACGTGATGGTCGACACAACCGAGACGCGCACGCCGCGGCGCTGCATGGCCTCGACCAGCGACCGGAAGTCGCCGTCGCCCGAAAACAGCACCATGTGGTTGATGTGTGGCGCGAGCTCCAGCGCATCGATCGCGAGCTCGATGTCCATGTTGCCCTTCACCTTGCGGCGTCCCGTGGAGTCCACGAACTCCTTGGTGGGCTTGGTGACGACGCGGTAGCCGTTGTAGTCGAGCCAGTCGATCAGCGGACGGATGGAGGAGTACTCCTGATCCTCGATCAGGGCCGTGTAGTAAAACGCCCTGACCAAGTATCCACGCGTCTGAAACTCTTTGAGCAGGCGCTTGTAATCGATGTCGAACCCGAGAGCCTTCGCGGTGGCGTAAAGGTTGGCCCCGTCAATGAAGAGGGCGGTTCGCTCAGTTTGCATGGCTTTTCCCAATTTCTGCCGCCGTCGGCCTCGCGCGACCCAATGCGGAGCGGGATCAACCCCGTCGCTTTATCAGGTCGGCGTCGTCCGCGTCATTGCAATGCGCAAAAAAATCGGCTGGCGGTGCATTCAACCAAAAGTTGCGTATTGTTATGAGCGACACGTTTTAGAAGTCAAGCGATGGAGGCATATACCTTATGGATATGGCAAACACACGGTTTGCGTGCGGATTTTCGTTTCAGACGTTAAGCGTGTATGGCGACCGCTTGCACGAGTCGCCGCAAGAGTGTATCAGCCGTCGCTCCGCTTCAAGCGCTGTTTCACATCTGGGCACAACGGAGCATTCATGGCTCGCGTCACCGTCGAAGATTGCATCGACAAGGTCGACAACCGTTTCGAACTCGTGCTGCTGGCCAGCCATCGCGCCCGTATGATCTCGCAGGGCTCGCAGCTGACCATCGATCGCGACCGCGACAAAAATCCGGTCGTGGCGCTGCGCGAGATCGCGGACACGACCATCATCCCCGAGGACCTCAAGGAGGACCTCATCCACTCGCTGCAGAAGCACGTCGACGTTGACGAGCCCGAGCCCGAGTCCGTGCCGATGATCGGCGCCTCCTCGGAAGCGACCGGCGGCGGCGACGACAAGGCGGTCGAGTTCGACCGCATGACCGAGGAAGACCTGCTGCGCGGCCTCGAAGGCCTCGTGCCGCCGGCCGAGACCGACGACGAAGGCGAGTAAGCCTCTGCGTCCTGGCGATTTCGAAAAAGCTCGGCCTGCAGGCCGGGCTTTTTTGTTGCGCTCGCGGCCTTGTGTCACGTTTTCAAAGGCTTACCGAACTTCGTGTTGCGCAGGCGAGGCCTGAGCCCGATACTCGATCGGCGATGCGGAAAAACGCGGATTCGGGGAAGGCCAGCCGCCCATGATGCGGCAATACGAGCTCGTCGAGCGGGTCAAGCGCTACAATCCCAACGCCGACGAGGCGTTGCTGAACCGCGCCTATGTGTACGCCATGAAGGCGCACGGCACGCAGAAGCGTGCGTCCGGCGACCCCTACATGTCGCACCCGCTCGAAGTCGCCGCCATCCTCACCGAGCTGCGGCTGGACGACGCCACCATCGTGGCCGCCGTGCTGCACGACACGATCGAGGACACGGAGGCGACGCGCGAGGAGATCGACCAGCTGTTCGGCCACGAGATCGGCGCGCTGGTGGATGGGCTCACCAAGATCAAGAAGCTCGACCTCGTTTCCAAGAAGGCCGCCCAGGCTGAGAACTTCCGCAAGCTCCTGCTCGCCATCGCGGATGACGTGCGGGTGCTGCTCGTGAAGCTGGCGGACCGGCTGCACAACATGCGCACGCTGCATTTCGTGCCGCCCGAGAAGCGCACCCGCATCGCCGAGGAGACGCTGGACATCTACGCGCCGCTCGCCGGGCGCATGGGCATGCAGGAAATGCGCGAGGAGCTGGAGGACCTGTCCTTCCGACATTTCTCGCCCGAGGCGCACGACATGATCGCAGCGCGCCTGGAAGAGTTGTCGCAAAAGAGCGGCGCCGTGATCGAGGAGATCGAGCGCGAACTCACCGGCAAGCTCGGCGCGTTCGGGGCCAAGGCGGTCGTGAAAGGCCGGCGCAAGCGCGCCTATTCGATCTGGAAGAAGATGGAGCGCAAGTCCGTCTCCTTCGAGCAGCTTTCCGACATCTTCGGCTTTCGCATCATCGTGGCGGATGTGGCGGCCTGCTACGCGGCGCTCGGCATCGTGCACACGACCTGGCCGGGCGTGCCTGGGCGCTTCAAGGATTACATTTCGACGCCCAAGCAGAACGATTATCGCTCGCTGCACACCACCGTTGTCGGCCCGGGACGGCAGCGCGTGGAGCTGCAGATCCGCACCGAGCAGATGGACCGGGTGGCCGAGCTCGGCATCGCGGCGCACTCGCTCTACAAGGACGGCCGCGGCGGCGACCAGGCGGCGCTTGCGCGCGAGAGCCGCGCCTATGCGTGGCTGCGCCGCACCGTAGAAACGCTGGCGGAGGGCGACAGCCCCGAGGAATTCCTCGAGCACACCAAGCTCGAATTGTTTCACGACCAGGTGTTCTGCTTCACCCCCAAGGGCCGCCTGATCGCGCTGCCGCGCGGCGCGACGCCGATCGACTTCGCGTATGCGGTGCATACCGATGTCGGCAACACGGCGGTGGGCTGCAAGGTCAACGGCCGCATCGTCCCGCTTCTGTCGGAGCTGCACAATGGCGACGAAGTCGAGATCGCGCGCGCCCCGGGGCAGGCGCCGCCGGCGGCGTGGGAATCCATCGTCGTCACCGGCAAGGCGCGGGCGGCGATCCGGCGCGCCACGCGGGCGGCGGTGCGCAAGCAGTATGCTGGGCTCGGCCGGCAGATCGTCGAGCGCGCCTTCGAGCGCGGCAAGAAGCCGTTCTCGGAGGAGAAGCTGAAGGCGGCGCTGCCGCGGCTGGCTCGCACATCGCTGGAGGACGTGCTGGCGGCGGTGGGGCGCGGCGAGATCTTCTCGGGCGACGTGGTGAAGGCCGTGCACCCCGACTACAAGGAGGAGCGCGTCGCCGGCCCGGAGGCCGACCGCACCGAGGGCGGCTGGTTTGGCCTGAAGAAAGCCGAGGGCCTCGTGTTCAAGGTGCCGGGCGTGGAAAGCTCGGCCAAGCGCTCCATCCCGATCCGTGGACTCAACGGCGACCTGCCGGTGCGCTTCGCGCCCAATGGCGGCGCAGTGCCGGGGGACCGCATCGTCGGTATTCTCGCACCGGGGGAGGGGATCACGATCTACCCCATCCAGTCGCCGGCGCTGACGGCCTTCGACGACCAGCCGGACCGCTGGCTCGACGTGCGCTGGGACATTGACGAGACCGAACCGCAACGCTTCCCGGCGCAGATCGAGATCACGGCGATCAACGAGCCGGGGACGCTAGCCCAGATCGCGCAGATCATCGGCGACAATGATGGCAACATCGATTCCATATCGGTGAGCGGCAAGGGCGCGTCGGACTTCCGCGACGTGGTGATCGACCTGGAAGTCTGGAACCTGAAGCATCTCAACGCGATCATGAACCAGCTCAAGGCCAAGCCTGTGGTGAGCGAGGTGCGGCGGGTGAACGGCTGAGGCCGGGGCCGCCACTCGCCCAGCCCTCTCCCCGTTCCGGGGCGAGGGGGCCCATTGCGGCTGACCCTTTGCCGCGCGCGATCCTCTTGCGTCCGCACCGCCCATCTGCGATGCGTCGGGAGCGATGATGGGGTGCATGACGATGACCAAAGACGAGGTCCTGGCCGAGTTCCGAGACGCTGGCGCTTTGCTGGAAGGGCACTTCATTCTGTCGTCGGGCCTGCGCAGCCCGGTGTTTTTGCAGAAGATGTTCATCTTCCAGGACCCGGTACGGACCGCGCGGCTCTGCAAGGCCCTGGCCGAGAAGGCGACGGCCGCGTTCGGCAAGATCGACGTGGTAGTGTCACCCGCGGTCGGCGGCATCGTGCCCGGCTATGAGACGGCCCGGCAGCTCGGCGCGAAGGCGATCTTCGTGGAGCGCGAGGACGGGCGTTTCCAGCTGCGCCGGGGCTTCCAGATCCCCGAGGGCGCGCGCGTGCTGATGGTGGAGGACATCGTCACCACCGGGCTCTCGTCGCGCGAATGCATCGACGCCATCCGGCAGCATCCCGGTACGCTGGTGGGGGCGGCCTGCCTGATCGACCGGTCCAACGGCAAGGCCGACATCGGCACGACGCTGGTGAGCCTGGCGCAGCTCGACATACCGGCCTATCCGGCCGATGCGCTGCCGCCCGAACTCGCGGCGCTGCCGGCGGTGAAGCCGGGCAGCCGCGGATTGGGAGCCTGACGTCATGGCGCTCCCTCCGCTCCGGCTCGGCGTCAACATCGACCATGTCGCGACGCTGCGAAACGCGCGCGGAGGCGGGCGGCCCGACCCGGTGCGCGCCGCCCTGCAGGCGATCGCGGCGGGCGCCGACGGCATCACCGCGCACCTGCGCGAGGATCGGCGCCACATTCGCGACGAGGACATCCGTCGACTGAACGCCGAAATCTCCAAGCCGCTTAATTTCGAAATGGCCGCGACCGACGAAATGGTTTCGATCGCGCTGGCCGTGAAGCCGCACGCCGTCTGCCTCGTTCCCGAGAAACGGACGGAGCGGACCACCGAGGGCGGCCTCGACATCGTCAAGGGCTACAACGAGCTTGTTCCCATCGTGCGCAGGTTGGGCGAAGCCGGTTGCCGGGTCAGCCTGTTCATCGAGGCGGACGAGGCAGCGCTGCGCACGGCTGCCCGGCTTGGCGCGCCCGTGGTGGAGCTCCACACCGGATCGTGGTGCGACGCCGTGGAGCATGGCGAGCACGAGCGGGCCGAAGCCGAGTTCGAGCGCCTGGCGCGGGGCGCCGCGATGGGCGCCTCTCTGGGATTGGAGATGCACGCCGGCCACGGGCTCGACTTCGACACCGCCGAGCGGCTCGCATCCGTGCCGGAGTTCTTCGAGTTCAACATCGGCCATTTCCTGATCGGCGAAGCCGTGTTCGTCGGCCTCGACGCCGCCATCATCCGCATGCGCAACGCCATGGTGGCGGGGCGCGCGCGGGCATGATCATCGGCATCGGCTCGGACCTCTGCGACATCCGGCGGATCGAGCAGTCGCTCGAGCGCTTCAAGGACCGCTTCGTCCAGCGATGCTTCACGCCGATCGAGCAGCGCAAGGCCGACCGGCGCGCCGACAGGGCGGGCACCTACGCCAAGCGCTTCGCCGCCAAGGAGGCCTGCTCCAAGGCGCTGGGCACCGGGTTCAACCGCGGGGTGTTCATGCGCGACATGGGCGTGGTGAACCTGCCCTCGGGCGCTCCGACCCTGCACCTCACGGGCGGCGCTGCCGAGCGGCTGAAGGCCATTACGCCGGCCGGGCACGAGGCGGTCGTCCATCTCACGATGACGGACGAGCACCCGATGGCGCAGGCTTTCGTGGTGATCGAGGCCCGGCCGCTTCCGGTTTAGTCAGCCGCCGCCCGGAAATGCGGCGGGATCCAGAAAGCGCAGCTCGACGCCGCCTTCCTCAAGGATGACGCGCGAGCGCTCGAACGCGACGCCCCACACGGGATCGTCGTAGGCGGGAGCCAGCGTGTCCAGGCAGCGGAAACCAGACATCACGATCGCGCGGGCGCAATCGATGCAGGGAAAGAACGTCGAGGTGATGTGAGCGCCTTGCAGGGCGACGCCCCGGCGGGCGGCTTCCAGAATGGCGCTGCGCTCCGCATGCTCCATCCAGACGAAGCGGCCGTCTCCATCGTGGCGCTCGGGAATGTCGCGCACGCCGGGCGGAAAGTCGTTGCAGCCGGTGATTTCCGTGCCGTTCGCGGTCGCCACGACTGCGCCGACCTTGCGGACGCGGTTGGGGCTGCCCGCCGCGGCCGCGATCGCCTTCGCCCAGTTCGCTCCGACCCGCATGTCGCCTCCCAAATTGCGCCAGGCCAGATTAGCAGGCCGGGCGTGACGCGGAAGCGCTCAGGGTTCGGACCTCATCCGAGCCAGGTGGGCGGCTCAGATGGTGGACTTCTCCTCGACCTTGGAGGTGAGGCGGCGCCAGCCGTCCTGGACCTGCGCGGTGGCGGACTGGAAGCTCCGGTGGGCGACGTCCCAGTTCACCATGTTCTGGCCGGGCTGTGCGCCGTTGTCGTGGACGTAGGCCACGCCGACGGCGAGCATGAATCCGAAAATCATCCCAATCAGCGTGCGCATCGCCAAAGGCTCCTTCAAGCGTGGGGCAGTCTCGCGAGACCGCCGTTCGCCCTCTCAATCCCGCTGCCGCGGTTGAGGTTCCAGAAGCGCCCCACCATGGCGGGGCGCCTCCGGACAACGTTGCGCAGCGCTTACTCGGCCGGCGCGGCGTTCTGGCCGTTCAGCAGCGGCGTGATGCGCCGCAGCGTGACGCGGCGGTTCTCGCGCGAGGGCCCCTCGGTCTGCACCTTCAGGTACTGCTCGCCATAGCCCTGCGTGGTCAGGTTCTCGGGCGGCACCGCGAAGTCCCGCGTCAGGATCGCGGCGATCGATTGGGCGCGGCGATCCGACAGCGACAGGTTGTCGACGTCCGACCCGACCGCGTCCGTATGGCCTTCGAGCAGGAATACCTCGGCGGGGTTCTGCTGGATGGCCTGCTTCACGGCCTGCGCCAACGCGCGGAGACGCCCGGTCTGGTCCGGCGGGACCTCCCAGGAGCCCGTCTCGAAGTTGATCGTGTTGACGTCGACGCTGCGCATGCGGGCGCGCAGATCCGGGCTGTAGCGCACCTCGTCCAGCGTGTAGCGACGCGGGATGGGGGCGACCGGCGGAGCCGCGATTGTTTCGTAGATGAGGCTCTCGTCGGCGTTGTCGGCGTCCACGATGTAACGCTCGCGCGGGATACGAAGCGGCGGCGGAGGCAGCACGATCACGTCCTCCTCGAAGGAGCGCGGCGCCGCGCGCCAGCCGTTGTCGATGATCACCACCTCGCGGCCGCCCCGGTCCCGGCGGCTGCGCCGGATCAGGCGACCGCTGTCGTCCGTGACGGTGACGATCTGCTCGCCGTCGCGCTCGTAGATGGTCACCTGCTCGCCGCCGCGTCGCTCGGTGCGGACGTCGCGCCCGCCCAGCTCGCGGAAGCGCTCGGTTTCGTCATGCCGCAGGAAGACGCGGTTGTCCTCGTCGCGGATGATCTGCCGACCGGGCTCCTGGATGACGGTGACGCCGTCCTGCACGGTTTCGCGACGGCGCTGGCGAACGTCCTCGAAGGAGCGCGCTCCTTCGGACGCCATGTAACCGCCCGCAAAGCCGGCTGCTGCGCCGATCGCAGCCGCGGCCGCGGGGCTCATGCCGCGGCGCTCACGCTGCGGCGCTGCGGCCTGTCCGGGCTGGGGCGCGGGTGGAGCGCCGGGCGCGGCGAGCGGCTGGGGCGGCTG
>NZ_JBFUKI010000016.1:0-90499 GCF_056400925.1 Alsobacter sp. P4_H11 | reverse complement strand
CTCCTTCCTCGTGGCCGCTCCTTGTGGGCAGCAACCGCGAGGGTGTTAAGGTGGCCGCGTCCACGGCCCCACCATAGTGTGGGGCGGGCGGGCTGACTGCCTGACTTAGGGTCGGCTGAGGCTGTTACCCCTCGAACCCGCCGTCCGGCCGCTCCGGAAAGGCCTCCCGGGAGGGTGGGTCCGGTATCCCCACCCGCGCAGGCGCCGCGCCCCGACCCCGCAACGGACCGCTCCGGAAGCGCCCCCTCCCTGGGTCGAGAGTAGGTGGAAGGTGCAGAAAACGGGGTGGACTGTCAAGGATTATTTTCATATTACGGGCGCGTTCCCTCTCCCCCTGGGAGAGGGGCAGGGGTGAGGGTGGTCCGACTTGCCGCCATCCCGTGACGCTCGCGTTGCCCCCGCGCCCTCACCCCTGCCCCTCTCCCGCAAGCGGGAGAGGGACGCGCACCACGATGCAGCCGCCTCGCCGTCATTGCGAGCGCAGCGAAGCAATCCAGGTGATTGGGAGCAGCCCCCGCACCGGGCGTAGCGCCCGGCATCAGCTGGATTGCTTCGCTGACGCTCGCAATGACGGAGAAATGCAGGGGTTCCCGGCGCCCTCACCCCTGTCCCTCTCCCGCAAGCGGGAGAGGGACGCGCACCACGATGCAGCCGCCTCGCCGTCATTGCGAGCGCAGCGAAGCAATGCAGGCGGTTGGGGGTGACCCCGACGCCGGGCCTCCTGCCCAGCATCAGCTGGATTGCTTCGCCTCCGGCTCGCAATGACGGCGGGGCGTCCGTGGTTGCGGATCATCCCCGTAGGCCAGGCGCCGCCCGCGAGGAACCGCCCGGCTTAGGCCCGGGTTGTGCGCCAACGAGGCGGCCCGATTGGGGCGCGCAGGATGGAGACCACACATGGCCAGGCAGGCGATCCCGATGGCGGAGCTGAAGCGTATCGTCACGGCCGAACTCGACCGGGCGCTCGGGGCCAAGGGCACGGTGACCAACGTCCAGATCGAGCACGCCGGCGGCGAGACGTGGCGGGTCGTGGAGGTGGATTCGGACGCCGAGAAGCCCGCTCTCGACGCCATCGCGAGCACGGTGCTGCCGAAGCTGCATGGCGAATGGGGCCTCCAGGCCGATTGATCGCCTCGCTGCAGCGCAGCGACGACGGGGCCTTTCCAACCCATAAAAGTCAGCTATACTGACCTATACGCAAGTCGTACCGGAGACGTCCCTCAGCGGCCCTGAAGGGACCCCCAGCGCCAGCATGGCGTTGATGCGCAAAAGCGTGGACGATCTGGAGGACAATCCATGTCGGTTCTGCCGGTCTCGCTGCGCGACGTTTCCCTCGACGACAAATACGACCTCGGCAAGGAGCGCGTCTTTCTGACGGGCACGCAGGCGATCGTGCGCCTGCTGATGATGCAGCATGAGCGCGACAAGCGGGCCGGGCTCAACACGGCGGGCTTCGTCTCCGGCTATCGCGGCTCGCCGCTCGGCGCGCTGGACCAGAACCTCCTGCGCGCCAGGAAGCAGCTCGAAGCCGCGCAGGTGCGCTTCCAGCCCGGCCTGAACGAGGAACTCGCCGCGACCGCCTGCTGGGGAACCCAGCAGGCCGAGATGCGCGGCGAAGGCAAATACGACGGCGTGTTCTCGCTCTGGTACGGCAAGGGTCCCGGCGTCGACCGCTCGGGCGACGTGTTTCGCCACGCCAACATGGCCGGCAGCTCGCGCCACGGCGGCGTGCTCGCCCTGATGGGCGACGACCACACGGCCGAATCATCCACCACCGCGCACCAGTCCGAATTCCACTTCGTCGACGTCATGATCCCGATCCTGAACCCGGCCGGGGTGCAGGAGATCCTCGACTACGGCCTCTATGGCTGGGCGATGAGCCGCTTCTGCGGAACCTGGGTGGCCTTCAAGGGCATGAAGGACACGGTGGAGTCGACCGCCGTGATCGACGGCTCGCTCGACCGCGTCCAGATCGTCACGCCCGAATTCGAGATGCCGCCCGGCGGCCTCAACATACGCCCCGGCGACGGCATCCTCGACATGGAGGCCCGCCTCCAGGACTACAAGCGCGACGCCATGCTGGCTTTCGTGCGCGCCAACAAGCTCAACCGGATGATCTTTTCCGGTGGCCGCAATCCCAAGATCGGCGTCATCACGGTCGGCAAGAGCTATCTCGACGTCCGGCAGGCGCTGGACGACCTCGGCATCGACGAGGTGCGGGCCAACGACATCGGCCTCAGGCTGTTCAAGATCGCCTGCCCCTGGCCCATCGACGCGCATGAGCTGATGGACTTCGTCCGCGGCCTCGACGTCGTGATGGTCGTGGAGGAGAAGCGCTCCCTCATCGAGGTGCAGGTCCGCGAGGAGCTTTACGGCACCGCCAACCAGCCGATCTGCATCGGCAAGAAGGACGAGACCGGGAAGTGGCTCTTCCCCGTGAAGGGCGCGCTGGACCCCAACGACATCGCGGTGGCGCTGGGCGAGCGGCTGCTCAAATACCACGCCAGCGAGGAGCTGGCCGGCCGCGTGCGCCGCCTGAAGCAGGCGCAGGAGACGCTGGCCGAGACCAAGGACGTCTCCACCCGCACGCCCTATTTCTGCTCGGGCTGCCCGCACAACACCTCCACCAAGGTGCCGGAGGGCATGCGCGCCTATGCGGGAATCGGCTGCCACTACATGGTGCAGTGGATGGACCGCTCCACCGACGGCTTCACCCAGATGGGCGGCGAGGGCGCCAACTGGGTCGGCGAGGCCGCCTTTTCCAAGCGCGGCCACGTGTTCCAGAACCTGGGCGACGGCACCTACAACCACTCGGGCGTCCTGGCGCTGCGCTTCGCGATCGCGTCCAAGACGACCATGACGTACAAGATCCTCTTCAACGACGCGGTCGCGATGACGGGCGGCCAGCGGCACGAGGGCGAGCTCACGGTCGACATGATCGCCCGGCAGGTCGCCGCCGAGGGCGTCGAGCGCATCGCGCTGGTGTCGGACGAGCCCGAGAAATACCCGCGCGACGGCGCGTTCTGGCCCAAGGGCCTCTCCTTCCACCATCGCGACGACCTTGATGCGGTGCAGCGCGAGCTGGCCGAGCGGCAGGGCGTGTCGGTGATGATCTACGACCAGACCTGCGCGTCCGAGAAGCGCCGCCGCCGCAAGAGGGGCGAGTATCCGGACCCGGACAAGCGCGTGTTCATCAACACCCGCGTGTGCGAGGGCTGCGGAGATTGCAGCGTCCAGTCGAACTGCGTCGCCGTGCAGCCGGTGGAGACCGAGTTCGGCCGCAAGCGGCAGATCGACCAGTCGAACTGCAACAAGGATTTCTCCTGCCTGAAGGGCTTCTGCCCGTCCTTCGTCACCGTCGAGGGCGCGAGCATCCGCAAGGCCAAGCCCGCCTCGGGCGCGGACGCCGACTGGGGCGCGCTGCCCGAGCCGACGCTGCCGGCGCTGGACAGGCCCTATGCGGTGATCGTCACCGGCGTGGGCGGCACCGGCGTGGTCACCATCGGGGCGATCCTCGGCATGGCGGCGCATCTGGAGGGCAAGGGCTGCGGCATGATTGACATGGCCGGCCTCGCCCAGAAGGGCGGCGCGGTCTACAGCCACGTGAAGCTCGCGCCCCGGCCGGAGGACATCCACTCCATCCGGGTCTCGGCCGGCGACGCCGACCTGGTGCTCGGCTGCGACATCTCGGTCACCGGCACCCGCAAGGTGCTGGCGGCCGTGAAGCAGGGCGAGACCGCCATGGTGGTGAACACCGCCGAGGTGATGCCGGGCGACTTCGCCCGCAACCCGGACTTCTCGCTGCCGGCCGAGCGCGTGAAGCGCGCCGTGCTGACGGCGGCGGGGCGCGACAACGTCAGCTTCGTCAACGCCACCCAGATCGCCACCGCGCTCACCGGCAACGCCATCGCGGGCAACATGTTCATGCTGGGCTACGCCTGGCAGCTCGGCAAGGTGCCGCTCTCGGCGCAGTCGCTGGAGCGCGCCATCGAGCTCAATGGCGAAGCCGTGGCGATGAACAAGGCGGCCTTCGAATGGGGCCGCCGCTACGGCGTCGATCCCGCCCGCGTGACCGCTCTTGTGGCGCCGCGCGAGGCCCCGGCGGCTGACCGGGTGATCTCGGCATCGCTGGACGAAACGCTGGCGCGCCGCGTGGAATCGCTCACCGCCTATCAGAGCAAGCGCTATGCGAAGCGCTACGCCGGTTGGGTGGCGCGGGTGCGGGAGGCCGAGGGTAAAGCCGTCCCGGGCTCGACGGTTCTCACCGAGGCGGTGGCGCGTGCGCTCTACAAGCTCATGGCCATCAAGGACGAGTACGAGGTGGCGCGCCTCTATGCGGATGGCGAGTTCCTGAAGAGCCTGCGGGCGCAGTTCGACGGAGACCTGAAGCTCTCCTTCCACCTCGCGCCGCCGATCCTCGGCCGCAAGGATGCGCAGGGCCGGCCGAAGAAGACGACCTTCGGCCCCTGGATGCTGAAGGCCTTCGGCGTCCTCTCTTCGCTGCGCGGGCTGCGCGGCACCCCGCTCGACGTGTTCGGCTACACGGACGAGCGCCGCATGGAGCGCCGGCTGCTGGCCGATTACGAGGCGCTGCTGCCGGAACTGCTGGCGAAGCTGGAGCCCGCCAACCTCGCGCTCGCGACCGCCATCGCGTCGCTCCCGCAGAAGATGCGCGGCTATGGCTACGTGAAGGACGGCAACGTCGAGAAGGCCAAGGCCGAGGAAACCGCCCTGCTGGCGCAGTTCCGCGCCGGACCGCCCGTGCAGGCCATCGCGGCGGAGTGAAGGCTCCTTTGGACCGCGAGCCTCCAGGCTCGCTGCCAGGCGCGCAACTCTCTCCTTCATCCCCGGCGACCTGCGCAGCAGGTCGGGAAGGGGATCCAGGGGCAAAGGCGCTCACCTCTGAATCCCCTTCCCGACGCTTCGCGTCGCCGGGGATGACAGCCCTGTTTTGGGCGCGAGCCCCGAACCGATCGCCGCATCGGTGCACGGGGGCTAGTGCATTTGCGCACGCTCGTACTGGCGTTTTCGGCGCGAATATCCGCATTGCTGCACCAAAGTCGAGCTTGTGTCCGGCTTCCGTCCGGATAACCTTCCCACATAGCAGCTGTGCGAAACGCACATGCCGAAGACGGCCAAAAGGCCGCGCGCCGTGACCGGATGGGAGCCCCATCCGCCTGGGAGGATTGAAGGATGGCCGCCGCGTCCATGCGCGACGACACGTTTCCGAAGCTGCTGATCCGCAACGCGCAGACGCGCGGCTCGCGGCCCGCGGTCCGTCACAAGGATCTCGGAATCTGGCAGACCTGGACCTGGGCGGAGGTCCACGACCTGTGCCGCGCCTATGCGGCGGCGCTTCATGCGCTCGGCCTGCAGAAGGGCGAGACGATCGCGATCGTGGGCTCCAACCGCCCGCGCCTCTACTGGTCGATGATGGCCGCCCAGATGCTGGGCGCGATCCCGGTGCCGGTCTATGCCGACAGCGTCGCGGACGAGATGGCGTATGTGCTGGCGCATGCGGACGTGAAGCTCGCCGCCGTGCAGGACCAGGAGCAGGTCGACAAGCTCCTTTCCATCGCGGACCGCCTGCCCAATCTCCGGCACGTGCTCTACGACGAGGACCGCGGCCTGCGCGACTACGACCACACGCGCCTGCACGCCATCGACGCGCTGCTGCGCACCGGCGCGGAGCCCCTGCGCACGGACGCCGGCGCGGCGCTCGACGCCGCCATTGCGGCCGGCAAGGGCGCGGACCTCGGCGTCATCCTCTACACGTCCGGCACCACCGGCCGCCCCAAGGGCGTGATGCTGAGCTACGACAACGTGCTGATCTCGGCCCGCAACGGCTGCCTGTTCGACAAGCTGGACGAGACCGAGGAAACGATCGCGTATCTGCCGCTCGCCTGGGTGGGCGACCACATCTTCAGCTACGCGCAATCGCTGGTGGCGGGCTTCTGCGTGAACTGCCCGGAAAGCCCCGAGACCGTCGTGGAGGACCGCCGCGAGATCGGCACCACCTACGCGTTCGCGCCGCCGCGCGTATACGAGAACCTGCTCACCCTCACGATGGTCCGCATGGAGGACGCCGCGCCGTTCAAGCGCCGGCTGTTCCACTATTTCCTCGATGTCGCCAAGCGGGTCGGCGAGCCCATCCTGAACGGCGAGACCGTCTCGGCCAAGGACCGGCTGCTCTACGGGCTGGGCGAGATGCTGGTCTACGGCCCGCTCAAGAACCGCTTCGGCTTCTCGCGCATCAAGGTGGCCTACACGGCCGGCGAGGCCATCGGCCCTGAGATCTTCCGCTTCTTCCGCTCGCTCGGCATCAACCTGAAGCAGCTCTACGGGCAGACCGAAGCGGCCGTCTACGTCACCATGCAGCCTGACGCAGAGATCCGCGCCGACACGGTCGGCCGGCCCGCGCCCGACGTGGAGGTCCGCATCGCCGAGAACGGCGAGGTGATGTTCCGATCGCCGGGCGTGTTCCTGGCCTACTACAAGGACCCGGAGGCGACCGCCAAGACCAAGACGCCGGACGGCTGGGTGCATTCGGGCGACGCCGGCTTCTTCGACGCCACCGGCCACCTCAAGATCATCGATCGCGCCAAGGACGTCGGCAAGATGCGCGACGGATCGCTGTTCCCGCCCAAATATGTCGAGAACAAGCTGAAGTTCTATTCCAACATCAAGGAGGTCGTGGCCTTCGGCGACGGCCAGGACTACGTGTCCTGCTTCATCAACATCGACCTGACGGCGGTCGGCAACTGGGCCGAGCGCAACAACATCGTCTACGCGTCCTACCAGGAGCTGGCCGGCCACCCACAGGTCTACGAGATGATCGCCCGCCACGTGGACGAGGTGAACCGCTCCCTCGCGGTGGAGCCCATGATGGGCGGCGCGCAGGTGCGGCGCTTCCTGATCCTCCACAAGGAGCTCGACGCCGACGACGGCGAGCTCACCCGCACCCAGAAGGTGCGGCGCGGCTTCATCGCCGAGCGCTACGCGCCGCTGGTGACCGCCCTTTATGACGGCTCGCCTGAGGCCGACATCCGGACGGAGGTCACATTCGAGGACGGCCGCAAGGGCGTGATCGCGGCGCGCGTGAAGATCCGCGACTGCGCCGCCCACCCGGTCGCCGCCCCCGCCTCCGCCATGGAGCGCGCCGCATGAGGGCGCCGGGATCTGAAAAAGGCGTTGCGGCCGGCGACGTGCTGCTGGCGGTCGACAACGTCTCGCTGAACTTCGGCGGCGTGAAGGCCATCACGGATGTGAGCTTTGACATCCGCAAGGGCGAGATCCGCGCCATCATCGGCCCCAACGGCGCCGGCAAGACGTCGATGCTCAATGTCATCAACGGCTTCTACCACCCGCAGCAGGGTCGCATCACTTATCGGGGCGAGACCCGCCAGAAGATGCGCCCCTATGTGGCGGCCTCGCAGGGCATCTCGCGCACCTTCCAGAACGTGGCCCTCTTCAAGGGCATGTCGACGCTCGACAACATCATGGCGGGCCGCACGCTCAAGATGCAGGGCTCGTTTTTCTGGCAGCTGTTCCGGCACGGGCCGGCCATGCGCGAGGAGATCGAGCACCGCAAGGTCGTGGAGGAGATCATCGACTTCCTCGAGATCCAGGCCATCCGCAAGACGCCGGTCGGCAAGCTGCCCTACGGGTTGCAGAAGCGCGTCGAACTCGGCCGGGCGCTCGCGATGGAGCCGGATCTCCTGCTGCTCGACGAGCCCATGGCGGGCATGAACCTCGAGGAAAAAGAGGACATGTCGCGCTTCATCATCGACGTGAACAACCAGTACGGCACCACCATCGCGCTGATCGAGCACGACATCGGCGTCGTCATGGACCTCTCCGACCGCATCGTGGTGCTCGAATACGGCCGCAAGATCGCGGACGGCACGCCCGACCAGGTGAAAACCGACCAGACCGTGATCGACGCCTATCTGGGCGTGCCGCATTGAGGGGGATCGCGGTGTTCTGTTCTAACCCACCATGGCCGTCATCCCCGGCCGGAGCGGCGCAGCCGCGTAGGGGAAGGGGATCCAGGGCCGCCGCGCGCACCCCTGGATTCCCTTCCCTGCCTGCTGCGCAGGCCGCCGGGGATGACCGCGAGGGGACCAAAGCCGTTGGGCCCAGACCTGAGTCCCCTCATCCTGAGGAGCATCGCCCCTTGGCGATGCGTCTCGAAGGACGAGGGACTCCAGTGTGTGACCACGATTGCGCGCACTGGACCCCTCGTCCTTCGAAACGCCATGCTGTCGCATGGCTCCTCAGGATGAGGGGCGTCGGGCGAACAAACAGACAGGCTTTCGGCAGGAGGGCGCTCCATCCTCGGTCAGGCTCTGAGGAACAGCCCTCATGAACATCCTCTACGCGCTCTTCGTCGATCCCTGGGTGCAGATGGGGCAGGCGCCGGACCTGCTCGTGCAGACGCTGTGGGAGGGCCTCGTCTCGGGCGTGCTCTACGCCCTGATCGCGCTCGGCTTCGTGCTGATCTTCAAGGCCTCGGGCGTGTTCAATTTCGCCCAGGGCATCATGGTGGTGTTCGCCGCGCTGACGCTGGTGGGCTTCCACGAGATGGGCGTGCCGGCCTTCCTCGCGCTGGCGCTGGCCGTCGGGGTGATGTTCCTGCTGGCCGTCACGGTGGAGCGCGTGGTGCTGCGCCCGCTGGTGAACCAGCCCGACATCATCCTGTTCATGGCGACTTTCGGCATCACCTATGTGCTGATCGGCCTCGGCGAGCTCATCTTCGGCGGCAACCCGAAGCGCATGATCACCGAGCAGCTCTACCTGCCCAAGGGGGCGGTGGAGTTCAAGATCCTGGGCGGCTTCGTCAGCCTGCAGAAGATCGACATCGCGGCCGCGATCATCGCCGCCCTGATGATCGCCGTGCTGGCGTTCTTTTTCCAGAAAACCCGTATCGGCCGGGCGCTGCGCGCCGTGGCTGACAGCCACAAGGCGGCGCTTTCGGTCGGCATCTCGCTGAACCAAATCTGGGCCATCGTGTGGTTCACGGCCGGCATCGTCGCGCTGGTCACCGGCATCATGTGGGGGGCGCGCTCGGAAGTGTCCTTCGCCCTGCAGGTGATCGCCCTCAAGGCGCTGCCGGTGCTGATCCTGGGCGGCTTCACCTCCGTGCCGGGGGCCATCGTGGGCGGCCTCATCATCGGCATCGGCGAGAAGCTCGGCGAATTCTACTGGGGGCCGCTGGTGGGCGGCGGCATCGAGAGCTGGCTCGCCTATTTCATCGCCCTCGCCTTCCTGCTGTTCCGGCCGCAAGGCCTGTTCGGCGAGAAGATCATCGAACGCATCTGAGGAGCGGCCGTGTTCTATCGCGAAGCAGGCCAGTACAAGACGAGCTACGCCGCCGACATGGCCGTGTTCCCGATCCGGCAGGACCGGATCGGCCTGACCGTGATCCTGTTCGCCGCCTTCGTGCTCATCCCGGCCTTCGGCAACCAGTTCTTTCTGTCGAGCGTGATGATCCCCACGCTGGTGTTTGCGCTGGCGGCGATCGGGCTCAACATCCTCACCGGCTACACGGGCCTGATCTCTCTCGGCACCGCGGCCTTCATGGGGGTGGGCGCCTACGCCTGCTACAAGCTCACGACCTGGTTCCCGGGCGTGAACATCATCGTCTGGATCATCGCGTCCGGCTTCGTATCGGCCTTCGTGGGGGCGATGTTCGGCCTGCCGAGCCTGCGCATCAAGGGCTTCTACCTCGTGGTCGCCACGCTGGCGGCGCAGTTCTTTCTCCAGTGGTGCTTCGGCCGCATCCCCTGGCTGGTGAACTACAACACCTCGGGGGCGATCGAAGCCCCGGAGCGGTTCCTGTTCGGCATCCCGATCACGGGCGCGAACGCGACGCCGGAGGCGCGCTACCTCGTGGTGCTCGGCGTGGTTGCGCTGATGACGTGGTTCGCCTCCAACCTCGTGCATGGCCGCGTCGGCCGCGCCTGGATGGCGGTGCGCGACATGGACATCGCGGCCGAGCTGATGGGCATCCGCCTGCTCACCACCAAGCTGCTCGCCTTCGCGGTGTCGTCCTTCTACTGCGGCGTGTCCGGCGCCCTGATGGTGTTCCTCTGGTACGGCAGCGCCGAACCGGAGGTCTTTGTCATCAACCAGTCCTTCCTGATCCTCTTCATGGTGATCATCGGCGGCCTGGGCAGCCTCGTCGGCTCCTTCATGGGCGCGGCGCTGATCTACATGCTGCCGATCGTGCTGCGGCTGCTGCCGGCCGCGCTCGGCGTCCCGATCGCGGCCGCGACCGTAGAGCATCTCCAGTTCATCATCGTGGGCGTGCTCATCATCGTGTTCCTGATCGCCGAGCCGCACGGCCTCGCCCGGCTGTGGCAGACCGGAAAACAGAAGCTTCGTATCTGGCCGTTCCCCTACTAGGGCGCGGCGAAGTCGAGGCGGGTGATAATCCCGCCAAGCGGGCGAAGAACCCGCCGGGTCGTAACGTTCGTGGCCGCGAGGCCCGAACATCGAGGGAGAGAAACGATGACCAAGAGAAAGACGGGTACGGCCCGCCGGGCGCTCGCCGCCGCGGCGCTGTTCGGCGCCGCCGCGCTGGGCCTCGCCTCCACGGCGCAGGAGGCGGCCGCCCAGGAAGGCGTCTACGTGCCGCTCTTCACCTACCGCACCGGCCCCTTCGCGGGCTCCGGCATCCCGATCGCGGACGGCATGCGTGACTACCTCACCATGCTCAACGAGCGCGACGGCGGCATCGGCGGCGTCAAGATCGTGCTCGACGAGTGCGAGACCGGCTACGACACCAAGAAGGGCCTGGAGTGCTACGACGCCGTGAAGGGCAAGAAGCCCGTCCTCGTCAATCCCTGGTCCACCGGCATCACGTTGCCGCTAATCCCCAAGGCCTCGGTCGACAAGATCCCGATTCTCTCCATGGCGTATGGCCTGTCGGCCTCGGCGCGCGGCGACATCTTCCCCTGGGTGTTCAACCCGCCGGACACCTATTGGGACGGCCTCGGCATCATCCTGCGTTACATCGGCCAGCAGGAAGGCGGCATCGAGAAGCTCAAGGGCAAGAAGATCGGCTACATCTATTTCGACGGCGGCTTCGGCAAGGAGCCGATCCCGCTCTTCGAGCAGATGGCCAAGGATTTCGGCTTCGAGCTGAAGCTCTATCCGGTCGCTCCCGGCGACATGCAGAACCAGTCATCCCAGTGGCTCTCGGTGCGGCGTGACCGGCCGGAATACATGGTGATGTACGGCTGGGGCGCGATGAACCCGACCGCCATCAAGGAAGCCGCCAAGATCAACTACCCGATGGAGAAGTTCGTCTCGATCTGGTGGCCGGGCGAGGACGACATCAAGGGCACCGACGGCGCCAAGGGCTTCAAGATGATCAACTGGCACGGGATCGGAACCGATTTCCCGGCGCTGAAGGACATCCAGAAGCACGTCGTCGACAAGGGCCTCAGCAAGGCCAACAAGGATAAGGTCGGCGAGCTGCTCTACAACCGCGGCGTCTACAACTCGCTGTTGATCGCCGAGGGCATCGCGCAGGCCCAGAAGATCACCGGCAAGAAGATGGTGGACGGCGCCGACGTTCGCCGCGGGCTCGAGAACATCAACCTCGACGAGGCGCGCCTGAAGGAGCTCGGCCTCGCCGGGTTCACGGGCACGCTGAAGCTCACCTGCGACAACCACAACGGCCACCGCCCCGCCTTCATCCAGCAATGGGACGGCGCCAAGTGGGTGAAGATCTCCGACCCGATCGAGCCCATGGCCGACAAGGTGAAGCCCGCGCTCGACGCCGCCGCGCAGGACTACGCCGAAAAGAACGCCGGCTGGCCCAAGCGCACGGAGCCCTGCGACAAGGCTTCGTGACAAGCCGCAGGCGGACTCCCCTCCCCTTGTGGGGAGGGGCTGGGGGTGGGGGTTGCACCAAACCAAAATGGGACGCGCTTGACCTCTCGCCTTCATCGCCATCGAGAGACCCCCACCCCTGACCCCTCCCCACAAGGGGGAGGGGAATTGAACGGGAACATGTCGCCATGACGATCGTCGACGCCGCGCAGAATCTTCCTCATCCCTCCGCCGCCGCGGAGACGATCCTGGCCGTCAACAACATCGAGGTGGTCTACGACCACGTGATCCTGGTGCTGAAGGGCGTCTCGCTGACGGTGCCCAAGGGCGGCATCGTCGCCATCCTGGGCGCCAACGGGGCGGGCAAGACCACGACCCTGAAGGCGATCTCCAACCTGCTCCACGCCGAGCGCGGCGAGGTCACCAAGGGCACGGTGGAGTTCGAGGGCAAGCGCGTCGACAAGCTCACGCCCAACGACCTCGTGCGGCGCGGCTGCATCCAGGTGATGGAGGGCCGCCACTGCTTCGGCCACCTCACCATCGACGAGAACCTCCTCACCGGCGCCTTCACGCGCCGCGACGGCAATGCCGCCATCAAGCGCGACATGGAGCTGATCTACGACTACTTCCCGCGCCTGCGGCAGCGGAAGGGCTCCATGGCGGGCTACACCTCGGGCGGCGAGCAGCAGATGTGCGCCATTGGCCGCGCCATGATGTCCCGCCCCAAGATGATCCTGCTCGACGAGCCCTCCATGGGCCTCGCTCCGCAGGTCGTGGAGGAGATCTTCGAGATCGTGCGCACGCTGAACCAGAAGGAGGGCGTCAGCTTTCTCCTCGCCGAGCAGAACACCAACATCGCGCTGCGCTACGCCACCTATGGCTACATCCTGGAGACCGGCCGCGTCGTGATGGACGGCGCCGCGGACGCTCTGCGCGAGAACGAGGACGTCAAGGAATTTTACCTCGGCGTCGCCGGCGCCGACCGCAAGAGCTTCCGCGACGTGAAGAGCTACAAGCGCCGCAAGCGCTGGCTGGCGTGACGGAACGAGAGGGTTCGATGTCCGACCACTACGACGCCCTGGAAACCCGCTCACCGGCCGAGCGCGAGGCGGATCAATTCTCGCGCCTGCCGCAGGTCGTCGCCAAGGCTCTCACCGCCCCGGGCTGGGCGGCGCATCTTGGCGCGGTGGACCCCGCGACGGTCACCAGTCGCGCCGCGCTGGCCAAGCTGCCGGTGCTGCGCAAGTCCGAGCTGCCTGGCCGCCAGAAGGCGGACCCACCCTTCGCGGGCTTCCTGGCCGAGCCGATCGGCGCCTTCGGGCGCATCTTTGCGTCCCCCGGCCCAATCTTCGAGCCGGAGGGCCAGGGCCCGGATCCGTGGCGCGCCGCGCGGGCGATCCATGCGGCAGGCTTTCGCGCCGGCGACATCGTCCTGAACACGTTCAGCTACCACCTCGTGCCGGGCGGGTTCATTCTCGACAGCGGCGCCCGCGCGCTGGGCTGCCCGGTGATCCCGGCCGGGCCGGGGAATACCGAACAGCAGCTCGACGTGATCGAGCACCTGCGTCCAGCCGCCTATACGGGCACGCCGGACTTCCTCAAGATCCTGCTCGACAAGGCCGCCGAGGGCGGCCGCGACGCGTCCTCGATCCGCAAGGCGCTGGTGTCGGGCGCGGCTTTCCCGCCGTCGCTGCGGGATCATCTCCGAAGCCGGGGCGTGGAGGCCTACCAGGCCTACGCGACGGCCGACGTGGGCGTGATCGCGTATGAGACGCTGGCGCGCGAAGGGCTGGTGGTGAGCGAGGAGTTCATCCTCGAGATCGTGCGGCCCGGCACTGGCGATCCCGTGCCGGACGGCGAGGTCGGCGAGTTGCTGGTCACGTCGCTGGATCCCCACCATCCGGTGATACGCCTCGCGCTGGGCGACCTTTCGGCCGTGCTGGCCGGCCCCTCCCCGTGCGGCCGCACCGGCATGCGCATCAAGGGCTGGATGGGCCGCGCCGACCAGACCGCCAAGGTGAAGGGCCTCTTCGTGCGCCCCGAGCAGATCGCCGAGGTGGCGAAACGCCACCCGGAGATCGCGCGGCTGCGCGCCGTCGTAACGCGCGAGAACGAGCAGGACGTGTTCACCGTCAAGGGCGAGACCGCGACCTGCTCGGATGCGCTCGTGGGCGCGCTGGGCGAAAGCGTGCAGGCGTTCACGAAGCTGCGCGCCCGGATCGAGCTCGTCGCGCCGGGCAGCCTTCCCAATGACGGCAAGGTGATCGCGGACGAGCGCCCGGTGGGCTGATCCCTTCTCCCCCGACAGGGGAGAAGGTGGCCGAGCGAAGCGAGGTCGGATGAGGGGATTCTCCGCTATTTGAAGCCTGCCATCTCCCCTCATCCGGCGCTGCGCGGCGCCTTCTCCCCGTTTCGGGGAGAAGGGTTTGCGCCTCTCCCATTGACGCGGAGGCGTTCGCTTGATTTGAACTGCCGCTTTCCGGCGGCCGCCGGCGTCACATCCGGGTGGCGCGGCCGTGATAGGACGCCGTTTCGACCACCAGGAGGTTCCCCATCGTGACCACGCACCCCGTGCACGGCCGCATCAATGGCCCCATCGTGATGATCGGCTTCGGCTCGATCGGCCGCGGCACGCTGCCGCTCATCGAGCGCCATTTCGAGTTCGACAAGTCGAAGCTCACGGTGATCGACCCGGTCGATACGGATCGGGCGCTGCTCGACAAGCACGGCGTGACGTTCCTGCACCAGCCGGTCACGCAGGAGAACTACAAGGCGCTGCTCGGGCCGCTGCTGCAGGCCGGCCCCGGCCAGGGCTTCTGCGTCAACCTCTCGGTCGACACCTCCTCGGTCGACATCATGGAGTTCTGCCGGGAGATCGGCGCGCTCTACATCGACACCGTCGTGGAGCCCTGGGCCGGATTCTACTTCGACTCCAGCAAGGGCCCGGAGAGCCGCTCCAACTACGCGCTGCGCGAGACGCTGCTGGACGCGCGCCGCCGCAACCCGGGCGGCCCCACGGCCGTGTCGACCTGCGGGGCCAACCCCGGCATGGTCTCCTGGTTCGTCAAGCAGGCGCTGTTGAACCTTAAGGCCGACACCGGCCTCGCGGGCGAAGAGCCGACCACCAAGGACGGCTGGGCGAAGCTCGCCCAGGCCCTGGGCGTCAAGGGCATCCACATCGCCGAGCGCGACACGCAGCGCGCCAAGCAGCCGAAGCCCCGCCAGGTTTTCGTCAACACATGGTCTGTCGAGGGCTTCGTGTCCGAAGGCCTGCAGCCGGCCGAGCTCGGCTGGGGCACGCATGAGAAATGGATGCCCGAGAACGGCCGCACCCACCAGACCGGCTGCGGCGCGGCGATCTACCTCCTGCAGCCCGGCGCCAACACGCGCGTCCGCTCCTGGACGCCGACCGCGCAGGCCCAGTACGGCTTCCTGGTGACGCACAACGAGTCGATCTCAATCGCCGACTACCTGACGGTGCGGGACGCCGGCGGGAAGGCCGTGTATCGGCCGACCTGCCACTACGCCTACCATCCGTGCGACGACGCCGTGCTGTCGCTGCACGAGATGTTCGGCCAGGAAGGCGTGCGCCAGCCCGAGTGGAAGATCCTGGACGAGAACGAGATCGTCGACGGCATCGACGAGCTCGGCGTGCTGCTCTACGGCCACGGCAAGAACGCCTATTGGTACGGCTCGCAGCTCTCCGTCGAGGAAACCCGCCGGATCGCGCCTTACCAGAACGCCACCGGCCTGCAGGTGTCCTCGGCCGTTCTGGCCGGCATGGTGTGGGCGCTGGAGAACCCGAACGCCGGCATCGTCGAGGCCGACGACATGGACTTCCGCCGCTGCCTCGAAGTGCAGACGCCCTATCTCGGCCCAGTCGTGGGCGTCTACACGGACTGGACGCCGCTGGTGAACCGCCCGGGCCTGTTCCCGGAGGACATCGACACGGCCGATCCCTGGCAGTTCCGCAACGTGCTGGTGCGGTAGGAAATGCGATAGGAGCGTTGGCTGCGCGTAATCGAGGCGCAGCCAACGGGTTTGCAGTTCCGACTGTCAGTTTCCCCGTTCGTAGGAAAGGACTTCATCGAATACGGTGATCGTCACCATGACCTGAAGCGGCTCGCTCCAGTCGACATGAAGATAGAATTCAACACCGCCAGGTTCGCCAGCCTCACCGTGAACACCGATGTTTGTAACATAAACATTTGCAGCGCCGAGATGGGTACGCCCAAGTGCAGAATCGCCCGATTCTTGTAATTTATATTCAGCCGCAGTAACGAGAACTGCTGAGCGTTTCGAAATAATGTCCCAATTGAAATTTGCGCGAATCCGTCCATGGACTGATCGATACATCACATGAAGAGATCTGGACATGCTTCTTGCCCCCCGCTCTAAGTGTCCAATCAACATGAAGCACTGAGGATACAACCGTCTAGCTGCTAGGGATTGCAAAAAGCGGCGACTTACATTGTTTCTTTCGGAAGCGACAGCCTCACCTTCCCGCCCCGTCGCCGACGCCTGAAGGGCGTCGCGGCGAGGCGGATCAGGCCGTAGCTCGCCAGAAAACCTAAGCCGGCCGCGACCGCGCCTTCGGCCGTGACCGGGACCGCCGGCTCGAAGGTCTGGAAGGCGCCGCGCATCACAAGCGTGTCGGAGTCGCGCGCCAACACGGCGACGCGGCCAAACGGGCCGGCGTCGCGCATCCGCTCCCGTTGTCGCTCCAGGGCGGCGAGCCTTTGCTCCGTGAAGGCGAGATCCTTGCCGCGCGCCTGCGCCAGGCTGTCAGGATTGCCCTGCAGCCGCGCGATGGCGTCGGGGCGGGCTAATTGCACCGCGCGCGCATCCGCGTCGAACCGGCTGAGCGCGCCCTGCAGCTCATCGATCGCGCCGCCGAGGCGCTGGCGGTATTGTTGTCCGAATTCCGGGATCTGCGAGCCCGCGACCGCGCCGAGAAGGCCAATCGCGAACGCCAGGGTGCGCGACAGCATCGGGGCCCCGCTTCATTGCAGCGGGAAACGTCTCAGCCGGGCACGCGTTCCGGCGCGACCGACTTGACCTCGACCGCAGGCGCAAGACTGCGGACGCGCGCGAGCGTGAGCTGAAGGTCTCGCTTGGTGAGGCACGGCAGACATAACGTCCGATGGTCGCGCAGCCGCACCCGCACGGTCAGCCGGTCCTTCAGGTAGGCGTGGCCCTCGACCAGAACCAGCGCGAGCACCGAAATCCCGAGCACGGTGCGGAACATGGAGCCGCACATCACCATCGTCACCAAGGTTAGGGCGACAACCAGGTAGGTCTGAAGCTCGATGCGGTAACCACCCTCGACCGCCACGATGGACGCCGGTGAAATCGGGTGACCCCCAATCTTGATACCCTGCACGCTGAAATCCCCCTGCTCCATGGGGAATTCAATACTCATCGAATTTGAACAAAGATTTACAAGATACTGGACTCAACCAGTGAAGGACTTTGCAACCATAGGCTGTGTTATTGTGACGAGGCTGCCGGCGATCTTCACCGCCCTGGTCTTTTCCCCGGCGCGCATCACCAGCACCACGGTCTCCAGCCCCGGGCAGGCCGGATCGGCGCATTCGATTTCGCTGATCGTGACCTGGTCGCCCTCGCGCAGCCCGAGCGCGGCGACGACCCAGGCGCGCACGCGCGCGACATCCTCGGGATCGGGCTTGGGCCTTCGGAAGCGATCGAGGAGCCCGGCGAGCATTATCAGGCCGGCAGCGTCAGCACGCCGGCCGCACCGCCATCCGTGCCGAACAGCAGCTGCTTGCCGCGCCGGTCCCACGCCAGCGCGGTCACCGCGCCGTTGTCGGGGTCTCCCTTGCGCACCAGCAGCTCGGCGGCGTCGTTGAGGCGCACGAGCAGGATGAAACCGTCCTCGTAGCCGATCGCCAGCACCAGCGCGCCGGGGTGGAACGCCACGCGCGACACCTTGGCGGGCCGCACGCCGCACTCGCGCGGCGGCTTGCCCATGGGGCCTTCCTTGGACGAGAACGGCCACACGATGGCGGCGTCCGCGCCCGACGTCGCCAGCCACGCGCCGTCGTGCGACCACGCGAAGGAGCGCGTCTTCGACGGGTAGCCGGACATCCGCATGTCGGCCTTCTCGGGCAGGCGCCAGCCATGCAGGGAATTCTCCTGCATGGACGACACCACGAAGCGCCCGTCCGCCGACCAGGTCACGTCGAGATGCGATCCCTTCCACTCCAGCCGCTCGGGCGCCGCCTCGGTGTTGGGAAACCACAGGCTCACGCCGTTGTAGTGGCTCACCGCCAGCCGGTAGCCCTTGGGGGCGAAGCACAGCCCCTGCGGCGTGCTGGGGGCGGTCCAGGTCTTGACCCGGCCCTTGTCGTCGCGCGCCGAAACGGTCTTGTTCGCCGACCACGCCACCGCGCCGCTCGGGCTGAGCGCCAGGGCGTCGATCCAGCGGCCCTTTTCGTCCGCGATCTGCTCCGACCTGCCATCCGGCGTGGTCCGCACAACGCGCCCGTCGTCCCCGCCCGTCACGATCGCGGCGCCATCCGCCGCCGCCGTCAGGATGCCGGCGGCCGGATGCGCCTCGACGCGCTGCGCCACGCCCTCGCCGTGGATCAGGAGGATGCCGCCGTCGGCCAGCGCCAGCACGGGCGTCTGCTTGAGATAGGCGGCCGCCACCACATGGTCGCCGGCGGCGTGCTCGGTGACGAACTGGGTGAGGCTGGTGATGGTGGGCGGTGCTGAGGACATGCCGTGTGTTTAGCCTCCGGAGAGCGGGAGGAGAAGCCTCGAAACACCTGCTCCCGCGCCCTTGCGCTCGCTCGACGCTACGGTGACCGCCGCGTCGCCCCGCGGCCGTCATCCCCGGCCGGAGCCGCGCAGCGGCGGAGGGGAAGGGGATCCAGTGGCCATGGCAGAAGCGGCGCAAGGCCCCCCTGGATCCCCTTCCCGGCCTGCTACGCAGGCCGCCGGGGATGACGGCGACAATTGTATTCTACGCCGCGCAGGCGAGCGCGCCGGCGCGGATCATCTCCTGGTCCAGGTCGCGGCCGATGAACACCAGCCGGGACTGGCGCTCCTCGCCGGCCTTCCAGTCACGCTGCAGGTCGCCGTCCAGGATCATGTGCACGCCCTGGAACACGAAGCGCTTGGGCTCGTCCTTGAAAGCCAGGATGCCCTTGGAGCGCAGGATCTTAGGCCCCTCGCGCTGGGTCAGGTCGTTGATCCACGGCATGAACTTCTCGGGATCGACCTCGCCGAGCTTGATGGACACCGACTGCATGTGCTCGTCGTGATAGTGCTTTAGGCCGCCGCCATGGTCATGGTCGCAGCCGGGCCCGCACTCGTGGTCATGCGCGTGGTCGTGATCATGGTGGTGATGGCCGTCGCCTTCCTCCAGGAAGGCGGGCTCGATCTCGAGGATGCGATCCAGATCGAAGGCGTTCCGGCCCAGCACCGCGTCCAGCGGCACGGCGGCGCGCTGCGTCTTGTGCAGCACCGCGTAAGGGTTGATGGCGCGGATGCGGGCCTCGACCTCGGCGAGCTCCTCGGCCGAGACCAGATCCGTCTTGTTGAGGATGATCACGTCCGCGAAGGCGATCTGGTTCTTCGCCTCGGGGGCGTCCTTGAGGCGCTCGGTCAGCCACTTGGCGTCGGCGACCGTCACGACGGCGTCGAGCCGGGCCTTGTCGGAGACGTCCTGGTCGACAAAGAAGGTCTGCGCCACCGGGGCCGGATCGGCGAGGCCGGTCGTCTCCACGATGATGGCGTCGAACTTGCCGCGCCGCTTCATCAGCCCCTCGATGATGCGGATCAGGTCGCCGCGAACGGTGCAGCAGATGCAGCCGTTGTTCATCTCGAACACTTCCTCGTCGGCCCCGACCACGAGGTCGTTGTCGATGCCGATCTCGCCGAACTCGTTGACGATCACGGCGTATTTCTTGCCGTGCTGCTCGGTGAGGATGCGGTTGAGAAGCGTCGTCTTGCCGGCGCCCAGATAGCCGGTGAGCACCGTGACGGGGATCTTGTCGGACATGGTCGTGAACTCTCGCGAACGGGTGGGCGGATCTCGGACGAGCGGAAGCGGGCGACGGTCAGCTCGAAAGGGCCGCGCTCAGCTCCCTTATATTGTTTCGCATCATGTCGATGTAAGTCCCCGCGGGGCCGCCCTGCTCGGAAAGCGCATCGGAGTAGAGCCGGCCGCCCACGCGGGCGCCGCTCTCCTTGGCGATGCGCTGCATCAGGCGCGGGTCGGATACGTTCTCGAGGAACACGGCAGGGGCCTTCTCGGCCCGAATTTGCCGGATGATGCGCGCCACGTCGGCCGCCGAGGCTTCCGACTCGGTGGAGACGCCCTGCGAGGCGATGAATGTCACCCCATAGGCCCGGCCGAAATACCCGAAGGCGTCATGCGTCGTGATGATGCGCCGGCGTTCGGCCGGGATGCGCGCCACCGCGGCCCGGATCTCGGCGTCGAGCGCGTCGAGCTGCGCCAGATAGGCGGTGGCGCGCGCCTCGTAGTCGGGCCGGCCCTCAGGATCGGCCGCCACGAGCCCGTCGCGGATCGCCGCCACGTAGAGCCTGGCGTTGGCGACGTCCTGCCACGCATGCGGATCGGCCGCGTGGGCGTGGGTCGCCTTGCCGGCCGGCTCCTCGCCGGCGATAGGCGCGACCGCCGCCGCGGCCGTGACCACCGCGCCTTTGGCGCCGGAAGCTTTCACCAGCCGGGCGATCCAGCCTTCCAGGCCGAGGCCGTTAACGACGATCAGCCGCGCGCCCGACACCGTCTTCGCGTCCGCGGGCGTCGGCTGGTAGACATGCGCGTCGCCGTTGGGGCCCACCAGCGTCGCCGCCTGCACCCGGTCGCCGCCAACCTGCCGGACGAAATCGGCCAGGATGGAGAAGCTCGCCACCACGGGCAGCTTGGGGGCGGTTTGCGCCCGGGCGCCCGGCGCGAAGCCAGCCAGGCCGGCCGCCAGGGCCAGGGTCAGAACGGAACGACGTACGAGCATGGGGGCTCCTCAGGCTTCGAGATGCCGCCGGGGCAGGAGGCGCGGCAGCCAGCCCCGCTCCGTCCCGAACAGCAGCGAGAACAGGTAGGCGACGCCCGCCGCCAGGATGATGGTCGGCCCGCTCGGCAGGCCCAGATGGTAGGAGGCGAGCAGCCCGGCGAGCCCGGACAGGATCCCGATCCCGGTCGCGACGCCGATCAGGCCGGTGACGTCGCGCGTCCAGAACCGCGCCGCGATGGCGGGCAGCATCATGATGCCCACGGCCAGCAGCGTTCCGAGCGCGTGGAAACCGGCTACGAGGTTCAGCACCACAAGCCCGAGAAACGCCAGATGCGTCACCCCGCCCATGCGGCTCACGGACCGCAGGAAGCCCGGGTCCACGCTCTCCATCACGAGCGGCCGGAACAGCGCCGCCAGCGCCAGCACGGTGACGGACGCGATGCCGGCCAGCAGCAGCAGCGTGGCGTCGTCCAGCGCCAGCACGGTGCCGAACAGCACGTGCAGCAGGTCGATGCTGGTGCCGCGCACCGAGACGAGCGTCACGCCCAGCGCCAGCGACAGGAGGTAGAAGGCCGCCAAAGAGGCGTCCTCCTCCAGCGCGGTGGTGCGCGCCACCGCGCCGGCCAGCAGCGCCACCGCGAGGCCGGCCGCCAGCCCGCCCACCGTCATCCAGCCCAGCGACAGCCCGGTGAGCAGGTAGGCGGTGGCCGCGCCCGGCAGGATCGCGTGCGCCATGGCGTCGCCCACGAGGCTCATCCGGCGCAGCATCAGGAACACGCCGAGCGGCCCGGCCCCCAGCGAGAGCGCGACCGATCCGGCCAGCGCGCGGCGCATGAACTCGAATTCCACGAAGGGAGCGATCAGGGCGTCATACAACACGAGCGTCTCCCGCCCGCCTGCCGGCGGGTCGTCGTCGAACGGAACTGAACTCGATGCTACGCGGCGCGCGAACAGCGCTCGGCGGCGCGGTCCGGCGCCTCCAGCATGCGGCGCGCCTTCAGGAGGTTGTCGGGCGTCAGCACGTCGGCGGTCGCCCCCCAGGCCACGGCCTCGCGGGCGACCAGCAGGGTCTGCGGAAACACGGATTTCACGACCTCGAAGTCGTGCAGCACCGCCACCACGGTGCGCTCCTCGGCGTGCCAGCGGCGCACGAGGTCGAGCAGGTCGGCCGCCGTCTTGGCGTCGATGGCGGTGAGCGGTTCGTCCAGCAGGATCACGCCGGCGTCCTGAAGCAGCAGGCGGGCGAACAAGGCGCGCTGCATCTGCCCGCCCGAGAGCGCCCCGATGGCGCGATCCTCGAAGCCCGTGAGCCCGACCGCCGCGATGGCGTGCTCGATCGCGGCGCGATCCTGGCGGCCGACGCCGCCGAGCCAGCCGGTGCGCCGCCACAGGCCCATCGACACCACGTCATAGACGCTGATCGGGAACTTGCGGTCCACGTCCGCCGCCTGCGGCAGGTAGGCGATGCGGGTCGCCTTGCGGTCGAGCCCCACCGAGCCCGACAACGGCGCGAGCGCGCCCGCGATGCCCTTCAGCAGCGTCGACTTGCCGGCGCCGTTCGGCCCCACGATGGCGAGCAACTCGCCCGAGCGGACCTCGCCGTCGAGGTGATGCACCACGGGGTGGCGGTCATAGCCGAGCGTCAGGTCGTTGAAGCGGATCGCGCTCATCAGCCCACCGCCCAGAACACGAGCGCCCAGATCAACGCCACCACCACGCCGGCGCCCACCAGCCGCTGCCCGACCGAAAGACGGAGCAACGAGAACGGCGCGTGAGCAGGCTGAGGATGAGGATGGGCGTGGGCCACCGGGGGGAACTCCAGCCGGGCGGAGGGGACCGGCTCAGGGCTCAAGTGTTACAACATAACACTCAGGCCGCGCAAGCGGGATGTTATGTTGTAACGTTTCGGCCGTGGCGTGGTTCGCGGTTGGCCCGAGCGCCGACCTTGGGTCTTGGCTCGACTGGTGAACCCTTACCGCGGGATCCAAAGCCACAATCCCCTCATCCTGAGGAGCATCGCCCCTTGGCGATGCGTCTCGAAGGACGAGGGACTCCAGCATGTAAGACAGATGGAGCACACTGGATTCCTCGTCCTTCGAGACGCCATGCGAAGGCGCATGTCTCCTCAGGATGAGGGGCATTGAGCAAACGTCAAAACCAGTGGCTGCCTCAGAACGGGTGGTACTGATACAGCCAGGTCTCGCTCAGCACTTCGTCGCCGTGCTTGAGGTAGAGCCGCATCTCCACCGGGTCCTTGCCGTCCACCGTGAAGTCGAACTGCGCGCGCCAGTGGCCCGGGATCTCGTTCGGCACCGCTTCGGTGTAGACATAGGAGAACTGCCCGCGCGAGGCCGACAGCACCGCCTCGGGCTTGGTGCCGAAGGGCAGCTTCGACAGGACGTCGCCCTTGAACTCCACCATGAACTTGCGCACGCCCTTGGGGCGGGGCTGGCCCGGCTGGCCGCCATTGCCGAGGCGCGTCGCCATGCAGCGCGCCAGCGGCGACGGGTAGGGCTCGTCCGCCAGCCAGTGGAGGCGGTACCGGTAGTCGTAGGTCTTGCCGGCCGCGGTCGGGTCCTTGGGCACCCACATGGCCACGATGTTGTCGTGGATCTCGTCGTCGGTCGGGATCTCGGTGAGCTGGATCGCGCCCTCGCCCCAGTCGCCCAGCGGCTCCACCCAGGCGGTCGGGCGAAGCTGGTACTTCACGCCGTCCTGATAATTCTCGAAATTGCGGTCGCGCTGGCACAGGCCGAAGCCGCGCGGCGCCTGGTCGACGAAGCTCGACACCATGATGCGGCTCGGATTGTTGAGCGGCCGCCAGAAGTGCTCGCCCTTGCCGTTCCAAACCGCCAGGCCGTCCGAATCGTGGATCTCGGGTCGCCAGTCGATCGCGGTCGGCTTCACGGTCTCGGAGAACCAATACATGGAGGTGAGCGGCGCCATGCCCATGCGCTCCACCGGCTTGCGCAGGTTCAGGCTGGCGTCGATGTCCATCACCACGCCCTTGCCGCGCCGCATGGCGAAGCGGTAGGCGCCGGTGAGGCTCGGGCTGTCCATCAGGGCGTTGACGATCACGGGGTCGTTCTCGGTCGGCGCGGGCTCGAACCAGAACGAGATGAAGTCCGGGAATTCCTCCGGGCTCGCGGTGCCGGGTCCGAGCGCCAGGCCGCGCGCCGACAGGCCGACCTGGCCGAGCTCGCCCACCGCGCGGAAATACGAGGCGCCCAGGAAGGTCGCCCACGGCTCCGCCTTCTTCCAGCCGGCGTCGTTGCGGCTCTCGTGCACCCAGAACCCCGCGAAGGCGGAAGGCTCGGGCCCAAGCTTGCGGGCGACGTGGTCCGGCCCGCCCATGAACAGGTTCGGGTTGTAGTTGATCTCCCGCGAGGCGCCCTTCTCGATCAGGTGCATGCGCACCGTCTTCTGGAAGTAGAGGCCGACGTGCTGAAAGCTGAGCGGGTAGACGCTGCCGCCCTCGCCCCAGAGCGCGTTTTCGAGCTTGAAGCGCAGCTTGCCATGCGCGTCGTAGTCGATCTGCCGCACGATCTCGGGATCGGGACGCGGCGGGCTCTCATAGGGCTTGGCCGCGAGCTCCTTCGCCTGGCGTTTCAGGCCCTCCCAGCTGAAGGGCTCGGCCGGCCCGAACGCGAGGCCATCGGCCTTCTGCGCCTGCGCGGGGCCCACCCCGAGCGCGGCTGCGGTCTGGATGGCGGCGGTGAGTTGAAGAAACGTCCGACGATCAAGGCTCATGGGGCAGCCATATTGGGCGAAGCCGGCGGTTCCGCAACGGGCCGGCGACGCTCGGTGGGAGGAAAATCGCGGGAGTCATCCCGCAGCATCGTGGCCGAAAGACGCCGGACGAGCGTGCGGCCGCACACCCGCCAACCTGGACCCGACGATTATTCGGCCTTCCAGGGAAACGTCCAGGTCTCCGTCAGGGCGCGCCCGCCAGACCGCAGGAAGGCGCGAAGATCGGCAGTCTGCCCCTTCTCGAGCTGCACGTCGATGCCCGCGCGGAAGCCCTCGGTCTTCGGGTTCGGCACCAGGAAGGTTCGCACGATGCGGCCGGCCGAAGCGGACGGCACGATCTGCACCTTCTCGGGATCATTGAGGTAGTAGCCGAGGTCGCCGCCCGCGAAATCGATGATGAATCGCCGCGAGCCCGGCGCCGGAGGCTCCGGCGCGCCCAGCGCCCGCGCGGAGGTCTGCCAGGTGTTGTAGGCCGCGCCGCCGCTATGGAGCTTGTAGTCGTCCGTCACGGCCGTGATGCGATAGCCCCAGCTGAGGCTCTGGCCCGGCTCCGGCACGGCGTTCGGCGTCCAGTAGGCGACGACGTTGTCGTTGGTCTCGTCGCCGGTCGGGATCTCGATCAGCTCGATGCGGCCCTCGCCCCAGTTGCCGCGCGGCTCCACCCAGTAGCTCGGGCGCGCCTCGTAGCCGAGGTCGATGTCCTGGTAATGCTCGAAGGTGCGGTCGCGCTGCATCAGCCCGAAGCCGCGCGGATTGGCGTCCATGAAGCCCGAGAAGCTGATCTCCTTGGGGTTGCGCAGCGGCCGCCACAGCCACTCGCCCGCGCCGGTATGCATCAGCAGCCCGTCCGAATCATGCAGCTCGGGCCGGAAGTCGTCGTTGAAGCGGCGGTCGTTCTCGCCCACGAAAAACATCGAGGTCAGCGGCGCGATGCCGATGCGCTCGATCCGCTTGCGCGGGAAGAGCTGCATGGAGACGTCCACCACCGTCTCGTTCGACGGGTAGACGAAGAACTGGTAGGCGCCCGTCAGCGACGGCCCGTCCAGCAGCGCATAGATCACGGCGCGGTCCGAATCGGGGCCCGGCTGCTCGATCCAGAACTCCCGGAACACCGGGAACTCCTCCGTCTCCTTCGCCCCCACCCCGATCGCGAGCCCGCGCGCCGACAGGCCGTAGCGCTGCTTGCGGCCGAGGAACCGAAAATAGCTCGCGCCCAGAAACGAGATCAGCTCGTCCTGCACGCGCGGATCGTTCAGCGGGTAATGCAGGCGAAAGCCCGCGAAGCCGAGATTGACCGGCAGGTTTCCGAGCTTGTTGCGGCCATAGTCGAACAGGGACGCAGAATAGGGCGCGGGCGCGCTGACGCCGTCGCGGATCACGTTCACCACCACCGGGCGGTTGAACAGGAACCCCGGGTGGAACATGTGCATGCGGAACTGGCCGCCATTGCCGCCCAGCAAGGACTTGTCCGGCCGAAAGCGGATGTCGCGGTAGCTGTCATAGTCCAGCTTGGCGAGCGACTCGGGCAGCGGCGGCGGATTGGCGTCGTATGGCGCGCCCGACAGGTCGCGCGCCCGGCGGATCACGTCGTCGAAGCCGAACCGCGGCTGGTTCGGCTGGGGCCCGGGCGACGCCGGGGCCGGCTGGGCCTGGGCCGGGCGAGCCGCCAGGATGGCGGCCCCGAGGCCGCCGAGCCGGGCGATGAAGTGACGACGGGAGAGGGGCATCTGGCGAGAACTCTGAGGCGGGACAAACGAGCGAGAACGGGCGGCGAAAACAGGGCCGGAACCCTGCATCCGGACCGCGGAACCGGGCTCCTGCGCGGCCATGCCGGCCGGCTCTGGCCGGCTGCAGCTGGAAGCTCGTCCCCACGGTGCTCTTCCTTTCCCAATATCAGAGACTTAGCCCCCCTGTCAGCAATTTGCGGAGAGCCGAAAAAAACTATTGCGGAGGGGGGCGAACGTCCCTATGTATCCCCTCGCCCAATTACGCACGTGCCTGTGGTCGCGTGCTGGTCGGTGGGCATCCGGACAAGAGGCCGGACAGCCGCCCGGGACAGGATCGGGACCAATGAGGTGGGAACCCCATTGGCGATGATCCCGGCAGAAATGCCGCGTTCCGAACCCTGACCAGCAGCCGGAGGGAAAACCGGCGTACCCCGCTCTCCCCGGGGGACGTGACTTAAAGCAACGACGGAACGGGCTTTTTTGGTCTCGTCCGGCCCTCCAAAGGTCGGATCACCGAAGAGGCTTGTCCTTCTTTGCCCGACGTGCGGATGGGGTCTCCCCAGTCCAATCCAAGGCAGCATCATCGGGTGTCCTCACCCGGCGTCGGCGTCTCCAAAGCGCCGCGTCGTGGGACCGACACCCGGGGCTTCAACCTTTCGAGCGCCTGACTGGCGTTCGGCAGCCTTGGGAGATTCGTGCCATGACTGCACGCATCCGTGAGTTCCTTCGTACGCGCCGTGAGGATGGACCCTGCATGGTCCTCGACCTCGATGTCGTGCGGGACAACTACAACGCGTTCGCGCGCGCCCTGCCGGACACCCGGGTGTTCTACGCCGTGAAGGCGAACCCGTCGCCGGAGGTGCTGCACCTGCTCGCCACGCTCGGCTCGTGCTTCGACACCGCTTCGGTGGTCGAGATCGAGATGGCGCTGGCGGCCGGCGCGACCGCCGATCGCATCTCGTTCGGCAACACGATCAAGAAGGAGCGGGACATCGCGCGGGCTTACTCGCTCGGCATCCGCCTCTTCGCGGTCGATTGCGTCGCCGAGGTCGACAAGATCGTGCGCGCCGCGCCCGGCTCCAAGGTGTTCTGCCGCATCCTGTGCGACGGCGCCGGCGCCGAGTGGCCGCTGTCCCGCAAGTTCGGCTGCGTGCCCGAGATGGCCGCGGACGTGTTGGAGCATGCGCACCGCAACGGGCTGGAGGCCTATGGCGTCTCCTTCCACGTCGGTTCGCAGCAGCGCAACACGGAAGCCTGGGATCAGGCGCTCGCCTCGTCCGCGGAAATCTTCCGCGAGTGCGCGGTGCGCGGCATGAGCCTCTCGATGGTGAACCTCGGCGGCGGTTTCCCGACCAAGTACCTGAAGGAAGTTCCGGGCGTGAGCCGCTATGGCGACTCCATCTTCCGGGCTCTCTCCAAGCACTTCGGCAACCGCCTGCCCGAGACCATCATCGAGCCCGGTCGCGGCATGGTCGGCAACGCCGGCCTGATCGAGTCCGAAGTCGTGCTGATCTCGAAGAAGTCGGACAACGAGGACGAGGTTCGCTGGGTCTACCTGGACATCGGCAAGTTCGGCGGCCTCGCCGAGACGATGGACGAGTCGATCCGGTACCCCATCCGCACCCGTCACGACGGGGACGAGATGGTCCCCTGCGTGCTCGCCGGCCCGACCTGCGACTCGGCCGACGTGATGTACGAGAAGGAGCCGTACATGCTCCCGGTGAGCCTCTCGATCGGCGACAAGGTGCTGATCGAAGGCGCGGGCGCGTACACGACCACCTACTCGGCCGTCGCGTTCAACGGCTTCCCTCCGCTCCGATCCTACGTGATCTGAGCCAGCCGCCGGCCCCGCGCCGGCGGCTGCGGCTGGCCTGCCGCCCGGCAGGCCTCGGCGCGCACTCCCCCGCGCCCGCGTCTCGGGTCCGTGCGTCTCCTCCGGAGACTGCGGGCCCAGCTTCCCCACGAACCTTCACTGGATTCGATCCGTTCCGGCGCCAGCCGGGCGGGGAAGGAGCACGGCCATGATTCACGTTTCCGACGCCGCCCTCACGGGCTTGCAGATCCGTCCCGAGACCGCCGCGGATTTCGACGCCCGCGAGGCGCTGCTCGACGCCGCGCTGGGCCCGGCCCGCACGCTCAAGACCTGCGAGCGCCTGCGCGAAGGCCGCCTGCCCGCGCTCGCGCTGGCGGCCGAGCGCGGCGGCCGGCTGGTCGGCACCGTGCGGCTGTGGAACGTCAGCGCCGGCCCGGGCCGCGCCGCCCTGATGCTCGGCCCGCTCGCGGTGGACGGCGCCGTGCGCTCCGAGGGCCTCGGCGGCAAGCTGATGCGCGCCGCGCTGACGCTCGCGGCCGCGACCGGCCACGAGGCGGTGCTGCTGGTCGGCGACGCGCCCTACTACGAGCGCTTCGGCTTCTCGGCGGACGTCACCAGCGCGCTCTGGATGCCCGGCCCGGTGGAGCGCGAGCGCTTCCTCGGCCTGGAGCTGAAGCCCGACGCGTTGCGGGGCGCCCGCGGCCTCGTCAGCCCCACCGGCGCCCTCGCGCCCAAGCCCGACCTCGACCTCCTGGTCGCCGCCATGGCGGCCGGCGACGAGGGCCTGCGCCGCGCTGCTTGAAGAAACCCCTCTCCGTCATTGCGAGGAGCGCAGCGACGAAGCAATCCAAGCGCAGGGCGTAGGGCTCTGCGCCTCCCGGCCCGGCATCAGCTGGATTGCTTCGCTCCGCCCGCAATGACGGGAGGATGTCCCTCCCAGGCTCGAAACCGTCGCGCTCCGGGTGACGCTTGCTGCGGCGCGGTATATTGCTTCCGGGCCGATGCCCCCGGAGCTCCCCGATGCTGGTCTACCGCGCCCTCAGCCTGTGCCTCGCCGTCCTGGCGTTGCTCGCCGCGCCCGCGCGGGCGGCCGACAAGGTAACGTTCGGCACGAACTGGCTGCCGCAGCCCGAGCATGGCGGCTTCTACCAGGCGCTCGCGGACGGGACCTACGCGCGCTACGGCCTTGACGTAACGATTGCGCCGGGCGGCCCGCAGGTGAACAACAGGCTGCTGCTGCCGGTCGGCAAGCTCGATTTCTACATGGGCGGCAATCTCATCCAGGCCTTCGCGGCCATGGAGCAGGACATCCCGACCCTGGTGGTAGCGGCCCTGTTCCAGAAGGAGCCGCAGGTGCTGATGGCCCACCCGGGCCAGGGCTTCGAGACGCTGGCGGACCTGAAGAACGCGACGCTGTTCCTGTCCAAGCAGACGGTCGCGTCGAGCTTCCAGTGGCTCAAGGCCGAGTACGGCTTCCGCGACGAGCAGGTGAAGCCCTACGCCTTCTCGGCCGCGCCTTTCCTGGCCGACAAGCGCTCCGCCCAGCAGGGCTACGCCACCTCCGAGCCGCTCGCCATCCGCCGCCAGGGCGGCTTCGACCCCAAGGTGTTCCTGCTCGCCGACTACGGTTTCGACAGCTACGCCACCACGATCGAGACCCGCCGCGACCTCGTGACGGGCAATCCCGACCTCGTGCGCCGCTTCGTCGAGGCCTCCATCCTGGGCTGGGTGAACTACCTCCATGGCGACAACGCCGCCGCCAACGCGCTGATCCGCAAGCTCAACCCGGACATCTCCAAGGAGCTGATCGCCTTCTCGATCGACCGCATGAAGCAGGACGGCATCGTCGATTCCGGCGAGGCGCTCACGCAGGGCGTCGGCGCGATGACGGACGCCCGCATGGCGAGCTTCTACGGCAAGATGGTGAAGGCCGGCGTGCTGAAGCCGGGCCTCGACCTCGCCAAGGCCTACAGCCTCGCCTTCGTCAACAAGGGCGTCGGACTGGCGGAGAAAGCCAGGCTCACATCCGCGGCCGGCAAGCCCTGAGCATGGCCCCGCTGGTTCGCCTCGCCGGCGTCGGCAAGACCTTCGACACGGGCGTCATCGCCTTGGCGGGGCTCGATCTCGCGATCCGCGAGGGCGAGTTCCTGTCGCTGCTCGGCCCGTCCGGCTGCGGCAAGACCACGGCCTTGCGGATGATCGCCGGGCTGGAGACGCCCACCGAGGGCGCCATCGAGACCACGGCCCGGACCGCCGGCGAGGGCGGCCTCTCCTTCGTGTTCCAGGACCCCACCCTGATGCCCTGGGCGAGCGTGGCGGACAATGTCTGGCTGCCGCTGCGCCTCGCGGGCGTCTCCCGGCGCGACGCGGCCTCGCGCATCCAGGCCGAGCTCGGACGCGTCGGCGTAGCGGACTTCGCGCAGGCGCTGCCGCACGAGTTGTCCGGCGGCATGCGCATGCGCGTCGCCATCGCGCGCGCGCTGATCACCCGGCCCCGGCTGCTGCTGATGGACGAGCCCTTCGCGGCGCTGGACGAGATCACCCGCTTCAGGCTCAACGACGACCTGCTCGGGCTGTGGCGCGAGACGGGCTGCACGGTCGTGTTCGTCACCCACTCGGTCTACGAGAGCGTCTACCTTTCCACCCGCCTGGCCGTGATGACCCGCCGGCCCGGCCGCATCCTGCGCGAAATCGCCGTGACCCTCCCGGCCGCGCGGACCGAGGCGCTGCGCCGCGACCAGGCCTATCTGGATCTCTGCGCCCAGGCGTCCGCTGCGCTCGCCCAGGCGCAGGGCGAGGGCGTGCGTTGATGCGCAAGCCGGCCCACCGGCTCGCATCCGTGCTGCTTCCGGTCGGCGTGCTCGCGCTCACGGCCATGGCCTGGGAAGCGCTGGTGCGCGTTTACGCCATTCCGCCCTACAAGCTCCCGGCCCCCAGCCGCATCGCGCAGGCCCTCGCCGAGGATGCGCCGCTGCTCTTCGCCGCGCTGGCGGTGACGCTCAGGCTGACGATCACCGGCTTCGCCGCCGCGCTGGTGGGCGGCGTCGCCCTCGCGATCCTGTTGACGCGCTCGCGCTGGGCCGCCCTCGCCTTCTCGCCCTATGCGGTGATCCTGCAGGTGACCCCGCTGGTCGCGATCGCGCCCATCCTGGTGATCTATGCGGGGCCGACCGCCACCATCTACCTGTCGGTGTTCATCGTCGCGTTCTTCCCGGTGCTGGCCGGCGCCATGGCGGGCCTGCGTTCCGCCGATCCGCATCTCGCCGACCTGTTCGCGCTGGGCCGGGCCTCGCCCTGGCGAAGATTGCTGCTGCTGGAGCTGCCCAGCGCAGTGCCGTTCATTCTGGCGGGCGTGCGCACCGCCGGGGGCCTCTCCCTCATCGGCGCGATCGTGGCCGAGTTCGTGGCGGGCTCGGGCGGCACCGACGCCGGCCTCGCCTACCGCATCGTCGAGGCGAGCTATCGCCTCAACGTGCCGAGGCTCTTCGCCGCCGTGGCGCTGATCTGCGCCGCCGGGCTCATGCTCTACGCCGCCGTGGCGCTCGGCTGCGCGGCCCTGCTCCGCCGTTGGCAGCCCGACCGGCGCGCGTAAGAGCCCGCCTCCGCGCAGTGCAGGGGTGCCCCGCCGAACGGGATCATCAATCGATTAGAAATGCGGTTAGTCTGCCGTGGCGGCCAGATCGGGGACGGCATGACGGCGGGGGCGACACCACAGGACGAAAAAGCGCGTGAGCGGCTCGTCGGCATCCTGCTGATCTGCTGCGCGTTCCTGTGCTTCTCGTTGCTGGACGCCACCGCCAAGTGGCTCAACCACGCCATCCCGTCCGTGCAGACGACCTGGGCGCGCTACATGTCCAATGTCGTGCTCGTGTTCTTTTTCTTGAACCCGATCACGCGGCCGGGCGTCAGCCGCACCACCCGGCCGGGCCTGCAGGTGGTCCGCTCGCTGCTGCTCTTCACCTCCACGGCCGCGAATTTCTTCGCCCTGCAATATCTCCAGCTGGCCCAGACGATCTCGATCGCCTTCGCGACGCCGCTGCTGGTGGCGCTGCTGGCCGGGCCGATGCTCGGCGAAAAGGTCGGCGCGCACCGCCTCGGGGCCATCGTGGTCGGCTTCATGGGCGTGCTCGTGGTGACGCGGCCGGGGCTCGGCATGCACTGGGCCGTGGCCTTGTGCATGCTCAACGTGGTCACCTACGCGCTCTACAACATCGCGACTCGCCGGCTCGCCGCCTATGACTCGCCGCAGACCACGCTGTTCTATTCGGGCCTCGCCGGCGTCGTGATCCTGACGCCGCTTCTGCCCTGGTTCTGGCGTGAGCCGCCGGACGCGTGGGTCTGGTTCGGGATGGCGATGACGGGCGTCTTCGGCGGGTTCGGGCACTACCTCCTGATCCTGGCTTACCAGCGCGCCCCCGCGGCGGTGCTGTCGCCCTTCATCTACACGCAGCTGCTCTGGATGACCGGGCTCGGCTACCTGCTCTTCGGCGACGTTCCCGACCGCTTCACATTCATCGGCTCGCTGATCGTGGTGGCGTCGGGCCTCTACCTGCTGCTGCACGAACGCAGGCGCTAGACCGCCGCCGAATGGCGCCCAGACCCGTTGCGCAGATAGCTGTCGAACGCCGCCGCGGCGAGCCGCATGAACGGCTTGCCGGCCTCCGTCAGCGCCACGCGCCGCCCGTCCAGACGCAGCACGCCGTCGCGCTCCAGGTCCTCCAGCGGCGCGATGGCGTCGTCGAGAGCTTCCTCGTGGCCATAGGCCGACTGGGCGAGAGCGCCGAAATCCACCGCGAAGTCGCACATCAGCCGCTCGATCACGCCGGCGCGGACGTGATCCTCCACCGAGAACGGCACGCCCCTCACCACCGGCGGCTCGCCCGCCTCCACGGCGCGCCGCCATCCCGCCACGTCGGGCGCGTTCTGGACGTAGCCCTTCGGCAGCCGGCCGATCGAGGACGCGCCGAGCCCGACCAGCGCGTCCGCGACATCGGTGGTGTAGCCCTGGAAATTGCGGCGCAGCGTTCCGTCGCGGGCCGCGATCGCCATGGGGTCGTCCGGCCGGGCGAAATGGTCAAGGCCGATCACCTCGTAGCCGCGCCCTACCAGCGCGTCCCTGGCGGCGGCGGCCTGTTGCAGCCGCTCCGCCGCGCCCGGCAGCGCGGCGGCGTCGATCAGGCGCTGGTGCGCCTTGAACCAAGGCACATGCGCATAGCCGAAGATCGCCAGCCGGGTCGGGTCGAGCCCGGCCGCGAGTTCGGCGGTGCGCACGACGTCGTCCACGCTCTGGTGCGGCAGGCCGTACATGAGGTCGAGATTGATGGCCTCGACGCCCACCGCGCGCAGCATGTCGACGCAGCGCGCCACGGTCTCGTAGGGTTGAACCCGCCCGATGGCGGTCTGCACATGCGCGTTGAGGTCCTGCACGCCCAGGCTGGCGCGGTTGACGCCGATGCGTGCGAGCCCGGACGCCAGAGCCGGGTCCACGGTGCGCGGATCGAGCTCGATTGCGTGCTCGACGACGCCGCCGAGGTCGAAACGCGACGCGAGCTTGTCGGCAAGGCGGGCCAGCCGCTCCGGCCCAAGCAGGCTCGGCGTGCCGCCGCCCCAATGGATGTGCGTGACCCGCCGGGCCGCCGTGGCGTCCGCCAGAACGTCGATCTCGGCCAGCAGGGTCTCGGTGTAGTCGTCCAGCGGCTCTTGCCTGCGCGCCACCTTGGTGTTGCAGCCGCAGTAGTTGCACATCGCCCGGCAGTACGGGACGTGCAGGTACACCGACAGACTCGCGCCGGCGGGCAGCTCGCCCATCCAATGTCGCGCCACCGCGCCGTCCACCGCGGCCGTGAAATGCGGCGCCGTCGGGTAGCTGGTGTAACGCGGGACGGACTTCTCGGCGAGGATCAGCGAAGACGGGATCGGCATGGCGGCATGTCCAGGGGAACGACGCGCCGTTGTGTCAGGCCCTTGCGACGTCCACGTTGATGCGCGTCAAACACCGCCGACAAACTAACGAAACGCCCCCGCGCCCGCGATCTGCCCCCTCTCCCCGGCACGGGGAGAGGGCTGGGGTGAGGGTTGGCCCATCCACTCCCCTCATCCGACCTCGCTTCGCTCGGCCACCTTCTCCCCGTCCCGGGGAGAAGGGAAGATCGGCGCCGTAGCCGCAAAAGCGACCAACCTCCCGAACACATCTACCCCTTGCGCTTCAGCTCCGTGCCGTTCAGCGCGGCCACGTGGGTGGACAGCATGGGCACGTAGTCGTCGCCCTTGCCGGCCGCGACCGGGATCGCGTAGGCGTTCTTGACGGCGTTGCCCATCGGGTTGGCGAGGCCGGCCGCGTCCGCCATGGACTCAAGGTAGCGCATGTCCTTGAAGGCGTTGTTGAGCGTGAACTTGTGGGCGTCGCGGTCGCCCTCCAGCGTCCACTTCATGAAGGTCTGGTAGAAGCCGCAATCCATGCGGCCGCCCCGCACCACGCTGTCGAAGCGCTCGGGCGTGATGCCGACCTTCTGGGCCAGCGTGAGAGCTTCCGAGAACAGCGCCGCGTAGCCCATCGCGATGAAGTTGTTGAGCAGCTTCATGCGGTGGCCGTCGGCCGTGCCGCCGATGTGGATCACCCGGCCCGCCCAGGTGTCGAGCACCGGCTTCAGGCGAGCAAAGATCTCCGGAGTGGCGCCCACCATGGTGTCGAGCGTGCCCTCCCAGGCCTCCTTGGGGGTGCGCGACAGCGGCGCGTCCACCAGCGTGATCCCGTTGGCGGCGAGCTCGGCCGCGAGCGCTGCCGTGGAGGTCGGGTCCGACGTGGAGCAGTCCACCACCACCGAGCCGGCCTTCAGCCCGGCCGCGAGGCCATCCGGACCGCGGATCAGCCCCTCCACCTCGCGCGACCCCGTCACGCACAGGAAAACGATGTCCGACGCCGCGCCGATCTCGCGCGGGCTCTTCGCCTCCCGGGCGCCGCGCCCGATGAGGTCTTCCACAGGCTTGCGGTTGCGATGGCCCATCACGGTCAGGGGGTAGCCCTTCTCGACGATGTTCTTGGCCATGCCGTGGCCCATCAGCCCGACGCCGATGAAGCCGATCCGCTCGCGTTCCGTTGACACTGTGCGCTCTCCCGCGTCTTGTGATGGCCATGCGCCATCCGTTGGTGGCCCGCTCGCCGGGCCGCGATGGACGAGGGCGAACGGGCGGCGGCATCATGCTTGCCCGAGGGGGAAACGGGAAGTCCAAACGCATGAGCATCGACGAGGTCGTCGACCGTGCCGATCGCGGCCGCGTCACCCTCCAGGTGATCGCCGGCAAGCTCGACGTGTCCACCGCGACCGTCTCGCTCGCGCTGCGCGACAGCCCGGTCGTGGCGGACGCCACCAAGGCGCGCGTTCAGGCGCTCGCGCGCGAGCTCGGCTACATCTACAACCGCAGCGCCGCGAGCCTGCGCACCGCGCGCACCAACATGATCGCGGTCGGCTTCCACGACATCACCAACCCGTATTTCGCCGAGATGCTGGTGGCCGTGGAGGAGACTGCCGCCGAGGCCGGCCGCACCATCCTGCTCGGCACCTATGCGGAGAGCCTGGAGCGGCAGGAGCGGGTGCTCGGCACCCTGAAGGAATACCGCCCCGACGGCATGATCCTGTGCCCGGCCGGCGGCGCCACGGCCGAAAGCCTCAACCACCTCACGGCGGCGCGCATCCCGGTGGTGCAGATCTCGCGCGAGATCGACGGCGTCGGCCTCGACTTCGTCGGCTCGGACGACGAGATGGGCGCGGATCTGGCGATCGGCCACCTGGTCGACCTCGGCCACACCCGCATTGCGATGATCGGCGGCAACGACGCCATCTCGACCGGCCGCGCCCGCCATCGCGGCTACCGGGCCGCGCTGGAGCGGCGCGGGCTCCGCTTCGATCCCGCGCTGGTCTACATGGACTACGGCTCGCGCCAGACCGGCCTCGCCGGCATCCAGGCCGTGCTCGACCTCCCCGACCCGCCCACGGCGGCGTTCTGCTTCAACGACCTCACGGCCTTCGGGGCGCTGCTCGGCCTGCGCCACCGCATGCGCGAGGCCGGCGTCGACTTCTCCATCGTGGGTTGCGACGACGTGCAGGAAGCCGCGCAGTGGTACCCGGCCCTCACGACGGTGCGCAATCACCACGCCGAGATGGGCCGCCGCGCCGCCGAGCTGCTGATCGAGCGCATCGAGAATCCCGACCTGCCGCCCCGGCGCGTGCTGATCGCGCCGGAGCTGATCGTCCGCGCTTCCACGGTGAAGCGCTGAGGCGAGCGCCGGCGCTCTCCCGGTGGGTTCAGTGCGCGTGCAGCGCCTTGGCGAGTTCGTCGCGGCTCATGCGCGAGCGACCCGGAATGTCGCGCTTCCTGGCCTGCCCGTAGAGCTGCGCCTTGGTGGGCTCGCCCTTCGGCGCCGCGCGCTTCGCCGGGCCGTCATGGTGGCGATCCTTCGCGGTCTTCTTCGCGATGTCCTTGGGCTGCGCCGAGAACTGCTTGCCCTTGCGGCTGTCGGCGCGCTTCTTGGCCGTGGTGCGCTTGTACTCGGCGGCCGACAGGTGCTCGCGCGCCTTTTCGGGCAGGTAGCGCTCGCCGGTCTCGCCGCTCTTGTGGCCGGACTTGGTGCCCCACTTCTCCTCGGTCCATTCGGTCAGGTGGTTGTCGGCCGTTTTCTTGCCTTTGTAGCCGCCGCCCTCGTGCTTGTATTCCTGCACGGCCATCTGCGCCTTGCGGGCGGACCACTGGCCGGGCTTGCCGCCCTTGTCGCTCTTCTGGACGTGGGTCTTCACCTTCTCCCACAGCTTGGGATCCGACTTTTCGGCTGTCTTGCTCATCGCGCGTCTCCGGTTCGGTTTGCGACCTCAACGCCGATCCCGGTCTTTGTCGCAGCGCCGTGACGGTGTGCCGCATCCTGGGCGATTGAGAACGAAGCACGAACGCACTAGCTTGGAGAGCTGAACGGAAGGATGCCGCATGGACCTGAAGAGCAAGCTCGAGATCCTCGCCGACGCCGCCAAATACGACGCGTCCTGCGCGTCGAGCGGCGGTGCGAAGCGCGACTCGCTCGACCGCAAGGGCATCGGCTCCTCGGGCGGCAGCGGCATCTGCCACAGCTACACGCCGGACGGGCGCTGCGTCTCGCTGCTCAAGATCCTGCTCACCAACGCGTGCATCTACGACTGCCTCTACTGCATCAACCGGTCGTCCAGCCACGTGCGGCGCGCCCGCTTCAGCGTCGAGGAGGTCGTGAAGCTCACGCTTAACTTCTACAAGCGCAACTATATCGAGGGGCTGTTCCTGTCGTCCGGCATCATCAAGTCGCCGGACTACACCATGGAGGAGCTGATCCGCGTCGCCCGCACGCTGCGCGAGGAGCACGCCTTCCGGGGCTACATCCACCTGAAGCTGATCCCCAACGCCGACCCGCGCCTGCTGGAGGAAGCCGGCCGCTGGGCCGACCGCGTCAGCGTCAACATCGAGCTGCCCAAGGCCGACAGCCTCGAGAAGCTCGCGCCCCGCAAGGAGATCGGCGACATCCGCCGCTCCATGGGCCATCTCCGCGGCGTGATCGACGAACAGCCGCGCCACAAGGGGCGCACCTTTGCGCCCGCCGGCCAGTCGACCCAGATGATCGTGGGGGCGGACGACGCGAACGACGGCCATATCCTCACCACCAGCGCGGCGCTGTATGGCGGCTACAAGCTGAAGCGCGTCTACTACTCGGCCTTCAGCCCCATTCCGGACGCCAGCAAGGCCCTGCCGCTCAAGGCCGCGCCGCTGATCCGCGAGAACCGCCTCTACCAGGCGGACTGGCTGATGCGCTTCTACGGCTTCGACGTCGCCGAGATCGTGAGCGGCGGCGAGGCCGGCATGTTGTCGCTCGACATGGACCCCAAGCTCGCCTGGGCGCTGAAGCACCGCGAGCGCTTTCCGCTGGACGTGAACCTGGCGAGCCGCGAGGAGCTGCTGCGGGTGCCGGGCCTCGGCGTGCGCACGGTGGATCGCATCCTCTCGTCCCGCCGCGTCCGCTCGTTGCGCGGCGACGACCTGGCGCGGCTCAAGGTGCCGCTCCGCAAGGTCTCGCCCTTCATCGTGCTGCCGGACCACCGGCCGACCAAGCTGCTCGACCGCACCGACCTGCAGGCCTGGCTGAAGCCACCGACCGCGCAGCAGCTCGACCTGTTCGCCGCGTGATGAGCCTCACATTCATGAACTTAGTCTCTCGGTGCTCCGTCATCCCCGGCGGCGCGAAGCGCCGGGAAGGGGATCCAGGGCAGCCGCGCCTTTGCCCCTAGATCCCCTTCCCGACCTGCTCCGCAGGTCGCCGGGGATGACGGCTGGAGCTTCGGCGTTCGCTCGCCATCATTGCGGGCGGAGCGGAGCAACGCAGCTGACGCCGGGCGCCTGGATTGCTTCGTCGCTCCGCTCCTCGCAATGACGGCCAAGGCAGTTTCGAACCCCATGCCCCAGCCAAACCCCGACATCCACCGCGTCCAGCTTGCCGGCGATATCGATTTCGCCGGCTTCCGCGAGGCGGCTCGCCGCTTTCTGCGCGCCGGGATCCCGCCGACGCGCGTGGTGTGGGAGCCCGGCGAGCCCGGCCAGGACCTCTTTGGCGAGGTTGCTGCGCCGCCATTGCCCGAGGGGGAGCTGCGCGCCCCGCCGCGGGTGTCGCGGGCGTTTCTGGACACGGCGCAATCGGTCGCGCTGCATCGCGAGCCGGGGCGCTTCCGGCTGATCTACCAGCTGCTCTGGCGCCTGTGCGACGAGCCGCGCCTGATGTCGGTGGCGTCCGACCAGGACGTGATGCGCTTCCACGACCTCGCCAAGGCGGTGCGGCGCGACATCCACAAGATGCACGCCTTCCTGCGGTTCAGGGACATCTACAGCCCGGACGGCGAGGCCTACGTCGCCTGGTACGAGCCCGACAACCACATCGTCGAGGCGGCTTCGCCGTTTTTCGTGAAGCGCTTCGCCAGCCTGCGCTGGACCATCCTGACGCCGGAACGCTCCGCCCACTGGACCGGCGACGAGCTGCTGTTCGGCCCCGGCGCGAACCGGCGGCAGTCGCCGCAGGGCGACCCGCTCGAGGAGCTCTGGCGCTCCTACTACGCCAACATCTTCAACCCGGCCCGGCTGAACACCGAGGCGATGCGGGCCGAGATGCCCAAGCGCTTCTGGAAGAACCTGCCCGAGGCGGCGCTGATCCCCGACCTCGTGGCCGGCGCCGCGGCCCGCACCGCCGCGATGATCGAGGCGGCCCCCACCTTCCCGGTGCATCGGCGCGGCGCGGAGGTCCCGGAGCCCGCCGAGGCGGCGGCCGCGGACGCGCACGGGTTGCCCGCGATCGCGGCGGCCGCGAAAGCCTGCCGGGCCTGCCCGCTCTGGGAGCAGGCCACCCAGACGGTGCCGGGCGAAGGCCCCGAAACCGCGCGCCTGATGGTGGTCGGCGAGCAGCCGGGCGACCTGGAGGACATCGCAGGCCGGCCCTTCGTCGGCCCGGCGGGCCGCATCTTCGACCAGGCGCTCGCGCAGGCCGGCGTCGGCCGCGACGGCGCCTACGTCACCAATGCGGTGAAGCATTTCAAATTCGAGCCGCGCGGCAAGCGGCGCATCCACAAGCGTCCGGCCGCGGCCGAGATCCACGCCTGCCTGCCCTGGCTGGAGCGCGAGGTCGAGACCGTGGACCCGGAAGTGATCGTGATGCTGGGCGCCTCGGCCGCGCAGGCCGTGCTCGGCCGCGCCGTCGCGGTGACGCGCGAGCGCGGCCAGCCCTTCCGGCTGCCGGACGGGCGCTGGGGCGTCATCGCCACGCACCCGTCCTACATTCTGCGGCTGCAGACCGACCCCGAGAAGGAGGCCGCCTTCGCGGCCCTGGTCAGCGACCTGAAGACGGCCGCCGACCTGATCGGCCCGGCGCCGGGACCTGCCTGAAGGACGAAGCCTAAACCAGCTCCACCACGACGCGCCCGATGCGGTCGAGCTCGGCCTCGATCCGCGTCGGCGCGGTGAAGCGCTTGGGCGGCGAGATGCTGCCCGTGGTGACGAGCTGGCCGGCCTTGAGGCCGCCGAGCGTGTCCTCCTGGGCGTTGGCCCAGTTCACCAGCCAGCCGATCGGATCGCCGGCCGGGTGCCCGCCCGTCTTCTCGTGCTGCAGCTCGCCATTGGCCCAGTAGCGGCACACCAGCGTGGCGGGGTCGCCGATGGCGCTGAGCGGCTTGGCGTCGCCCGAGATGTAGGCGCCGTTGCCCATGTTGTCCGCGAGCCAGCGGTTGGGCTCCGCCTCCGGCGGCATTTCGCGGTAGCGGCTGGCCACCATCTCGACCCCCACCAGCGCGTCGCCGATTGCCGCGCCGATCTCCTCGCGGGTGTAGGGCTGCCCGGGGCGGGGTGGCAGGTCCTTGGTGAGGATGACTCCGAGCTCGATCTCCACCACGGCCCCGCCGGGCGGCAGCGCGTAGCGCGCGCCGTTGCCGAGAAGCACGTCCGAGAACATCGGGGCCGCCGTGGACACGGCGTCCGGCATCGCGACCTTCCAGCCGCCGACCTGGACGCCGAGCCCCTGCGCGACGGCGGCTTGCGTCGCGAACGCATCCTGGCGGCTGATCGACGGCAGCGAGCCGCTCACGATCGGGGCCTTGGTCCGGTACGAATCCAGCAGCGCGCCGGCAATGTCCTTGGTCATCGTCCACCCTCGACTTAATCGTTTGAACCTGCGAGAGATGGCACGAATTGCAGGCAGCGCCAAGCCGCCCGGCAAGCTGCCCCCCTCGCCTCGCGGCCATTGACGCGCGCCCGCGGCGAGCGAAATCTGAGCTCATCCCAGCCGCCCGCAGGAGGACCCGTCGTGACCGAAGCCCGCCAATCGGCTCTTCTCGCCATTCTGCGCCGCGCGCCCGTGGTGCCGGTCCTCACCATCGACGATCCGCACACGGCGGTTCCTTTGGCCCATGCATTGGTTGCCGGCGGCCTGCCCGCGCTGGAGATCACGCTGCGGACCGACGCCGCGCTGGAAGCCATGGAGCTGATCGCCCGCCATGTGCCGGACGCGGTCGTGGGCGCCGGCACGGTGCTGACGCCCTCGCAGGTGCGCGAGGCCGAGTCGGCCGGCGCAAGGTTCCTTGTCAGCCCCGGCTGTTCGCCGAAGCTGGCCGAAGCCGCCGCGCACGGCACGGCGCCGCTGCTGCCCGGCGCCTCCACGGCGAGCGAGGCCATGACGCTGGCCGAGATGGGCCACACCGTCATGAAGTTCTTTCCCGCCGAGCCGGCCGGGGGCGCGGCCTTCCTGAAGGCGCTCGGCGCGCCGCTGCCGCACATCCTGTTCTGCCCCACCGGCGGCATCGACGCCGAGAAGGCCAGGACCTATCTGGCGCTCCCCAACGTGGTATGCGTCGGCGGTTCCTGGATCGCCCCGGCCGCCGCCGTGAAGGCGGGCGACTGGGCCACGGTGACCCGCCTGTCGCGCGCCGCCGCCGAGTTGCGGGGCTGACGCGGAGCCGGCCGGAGGCTTCGCATGCTGTTCAACACCGTCGCGACCGGCCTCGACTGGCTGGGCATCATCGTGTTCGCGATCTCGGGCGCGCTGGTCGCGTCCCGCAAGCAGATGGACATTGTCGGCTTCGCGCTGCTGGGCGTCGCGACCGGCATCGGCGGCGGCTCCCTGCGCGACATGCTGCTCGGGTTGACGCCCGTGTTCTGGGTGCGCCAGCCCGAATATCTCCTCACCTGCGTGGCCGTGTCCTCGGTGGTGTTCTTCACCGCCCATCTCGCCCACTCGCGCTACCGCCTGCTGCTCTGGTTCGATGCGCTCGGCCTGGCGCTGTTCGCCGTCGCCGGGGCCGAGCGGGCGCTCGGGGCGGGCGTGGCCCCCACGGTCGCGGTCGCGATGGGGGTCGTCACCGCCACGTTCGGGGGCGTGATCCGCGACGTGCTCGGCGGCGAGATGCCGGTGGTGCTCAGCCGCGAGGTCTATGTGACGGCCGCGCTGGTGGGCGCGGGCGCTTTCGTGGCGAGCACGCATCTGGGCGTCAGCCGCGAAGTTGCGGTGGCGGTCGGTTTCACCGCCGGGTTCCTGGTGCGCGGCGCAGCGCTGCTGCGGGGTTGGACGCTGCCCCGCTACCGCGGCCGCGCCGGTCGGACGCTGGACGAGATCAAGCGCCTCGACTAAATACAGCATCGATATGTATTTTAAGATGAATTGACGTTATCGACTGTGGAACCTAGATATGGGTCGAGGCCATTGGCCGATCCCCGTTCCAGGACATCCCAAATGTCGAGCATCAGCTCCTTTGCACCTGCCCCGGCCGGGCCTGCGCCTGCCCGGCAGACATCCGCCGCGCCCGCCAATGTCGGCGCGGCCTGGGGCGCCGCCTTCGCGATCGTGGCGGGCGCGGCCACGATCGGCGCGGTGGTGAACCCCAAGCAGGCCGCGCTCTACGGCCTCGGCGCCCTCATGGGCCTGGTGCTCTACCACGCCGCGTTCGGCTTTACGTCCGCCTGGCGGGTGTTCATCTCCGACCGGCGCGGCGCGGGCTTGCGCGCCCAGATGATCATGCTGGCGGTCGCCACCACGCTGTTCTTCCCCGTGCTGGCGTCCGGCAGCCTGTTCGGCCAGCCCGTGCAGGGGCTCGTGTCGCCCGTGGGCGTGTCGGTGGTGTTCGGGGCGTTCCTGTTCGGCATCGGCATGCAAATGGGCGGCGGCTGCGCGTCCGGCACGCTCTACACGGTCGGCGGAGGCTCCACCCGCATGCTGATCACGCTGGCGGCTTTCATTGTCGGCTCCACGGTCGGGGCCGCGCACCTGCATTGGTGGGCCGCGCAGCCGAGCTTCGCGCCGGTCTCCCTCGTGAAGCTCTGGGGCCCGTGGGCGGCCCTGGCCGTGAACCTCGCGGTGTTCGCCGCCATCGCGGCGGCGACGATCTATTTCGAGCGCAAGCGTCATGGCGCGCTCGAGGCCGAGAAGCCCTCGCCCCGCCATGGCCTCGCCCGCCTGCTGCGCGGCCCCTGGCCGCTGGTCGCGGGCGGCGTCGCGCTGGCGCTGCTGAACTTCGCCACGCTGGCGCTGGCCGGCAAGCCGTGGGGCATCACCTCCGCATTCGCGCTGTGGGGCTCCAAGATCACGGCCTCGCTCGGCGTCGCCGACGTCGCGAGCTGGCCCTATTGGTCGAGCCCGGCCAACAAGGCCGCGCTGCAGAACAGCATCCTGAACGATGTCACGTCCGTGATGGACATCGGCATCGTGGTGGGCGCGCTGCTCGCCGCCGCGCTGGCCGGCCGCTATGCGCCGACCTGGCGCGTGCCGCTCCGCTCGGCCCTGGCCGCGATCCTGGGCGGCTTGCTGCTCGGCTACGGCGCGCGCCTGGCCTATGGGTGCAACATCGGCGCGTATTTCTCCGGCATCGCGTCCGGCAGCCTGCATGGCTGGGTGTGGATGGTCGCGGCCTTCGCCGGCAACGTCATCGGCACGCGCCTGCGGCCGTTGTTCGACCTTGAGGTCGAGCGCACGCCGCGCCTCACGGCCTGCTGAACCGCAAGCGGCGGCGCTGTTTCCCAGCGCCGCTGGACTGGAACATCGCGGCCGGTTCTTCACATTCGGCAAGCGCGTCCCCACTTGGATCGCAGATCACGAGAGGGGATGCAGCCATGTTCGACGCCAAGAAACTGCTGGACGCCATGATGTCCGCCAGCCAGTCCCCCGCGCAGGGCGGCTCCGGCCAGGGCGGGCTGGGAGGCCTGCTCGGCAATGTGCTCGGGCAGTTGCAGCAGGGTGGCGGGGGCCAAGGCCAGGGTGGCGGGGGAGCCGCGCAGGGCGGCATCGGCGGCCTCATCGGCTCGGTGCTCGGGCAGGCCACGCAGGGCCTCCAGGGCGCCGGCCAGCGAACCGGCGTGTCGCCCGCCATCAACGACATTCTCGGCCGCCTTTCGGGCGGACAGGCCGGCGCCGGCGCGGGCGGTGGCGACCTTCTCGGGCGCGCCAAGGACATGCTGGGCCAGAACCAGCTCGCCGGCGGCGCCGCCCTCGGCAGCCTCGCGGGCCTGTTCCTCGGCAGCAAGGCCGGGCGCGGGCTCGCGGTGGACGCCGCCAAGCTGGGCGGCCTTGCGCTGGTGGGCGGCCTCGCCTACCAGGCCTGGCAGAACTACCAGCAGGGCAAGCCGCTGGTGTCCCTGCCCCAGCAGGGCGGCCAGCCGCAGATCGCCGAGGCGCCGGCCGAGAGCGCCTTCGGAACCACGGGCGACGCCGGGCAGGACAACGCCACCGCGCTACTGCTGATCCGCGCCATGATCGCGGCCGCGTCCGCCGACGGCGTGGTCGACGACGCCGAGCGCGCGCACATCACCGGCAATCTCCAGCAGCTCGGGGCCGAGCCGGACGCCGCGCAGTTCCTGGACGCCGAGTTCGCCAGCCCGGCCACGGCCCTGAACCTCGCCGCCCAGGCCGGCAGCCCCGAAGTCGCCGCGCAGGTCTACGCGGCCGCGCGCCTCACCATCGATCCGGACCACGAGGCCGAGACGGCCTTCCTGCGAGACCTGGCCGGAGCGTTGGGGCTCGACACCCAGCTCGTCGCCAACATCGACGCGGCGGCCGAGAGCGCGAAGGTGCAGCCGACCGCGTGAAGCGCCGGAGCTTCCGAGCGCGTCCCCTCTCCCCCTCAAGGGGAGAGGGACAGGGTGAGGGCTGGTCGTGCAGGGCTCCTGAGCCACTGCGCGCGGCCCCGAGACCCTCACCCCGGCCCTCTCCCTGTTCCAGGGAGAGGGGGACCATCGCGCGGTGATTGATCGCCATCGCGAGCTCAGCTAACCAATCGGGATGCTCACCCTCCCCCGCACCGCCGTGCTGCTGCCGATCGACATGCAGCAGGCGTTCGACGACCCGGCGTTTCCGCCGCGCAGCAACCCGGATTGCGACCGCAACGGGTTGGCGCTGCTCGCCGCCTGGCGCGCGCGCGGGATGCCGATCATTCACGTGCGGCACGACTCCGTGGAAGCCGGCTCGAAGCTGCGCCCCGATGCGCCCGGCAACGCCTTTCGGCCCGGCTTCGGCCCGCAGGGCGACGAGGCGCTTGTGACCAAGAGCGTCAACGCCAGCTTCATCGGTACCGATCTCGACCTGCGCCTGCGCCGGCTCGGAGCGACGCATGTGGTCGCGTTCGGCATCACGACGGACCAGTGCGTCTCCACCACCGTGCGGGTGGGCGCCAACATGGGCTGGCGCATGATCGTGGCCGCCGACGGCTGCGCGTGCTTCGACATGCCGGGCCTCGACGGGGCCGTGATCCCGGCCGATACGGTGCAAGCGGTCCACCTCGCCACCCTGGCGGCGGAGTTTGCCACGGTTCACCGCACAAACGAGATCGTGGCCGTTCTCCCCTGAGTAGTCATCCCCGGCGACCTGCGCAGCAGGTCGGGATGGGGATTCAGGGGCAAAGGCGCGGCTGCCCTGGATCCCCTTCCCGGCGCTTCGCGCCGCCGGGGATGACGGAGAGATTGGGGCTCATCCCCACCTGCGTTGATGGCCCTACTGGCTCGGCCTAGTTCACCTTCTTGAGGAAGCTCGTCTTCAGCATCAGGCCCTTGATGTTGTCCACCCGGCACTCGATGTGCTCCGGGTCGTCGGTGAGGCGGATGCCCTTCACCTTGGTGCCCTGCTTGATGGTGGAGGACGTGCCCTTCACCTTCAGGTCCTTGATGACGTGCACGGTGTCGCCGTTCTGGAGCCGGGCGCCGTTGCAGTCCTTCACGATTATTTCGTCGTCGCTCATTGTTGCCCCCGCAAGCCTGAGTTGAGCCGCTATTCCGGCTGGAAATCGAACAGCGCCGTGTCCGGCGCGCTGGTGTTGTGCTTGGACGTGACGCCTCGGCCAAGCCAGAAGTCGTGCGCCCGGCCGGAGCGGAACTCCATCACGGGCTTTTGCCGCCAGCCCTTGTCGGAGGGCGCGCGCCACGCGACTTGCGACGAGTCCGCGTTCACGTCCGTCACATACATCGACCGCACCGCCGCGAAGGGCTTTCGCCTGACCGGGTTCTCGAGCGTCACCTCGACGGCGGTCGCCTGCTCGGTCAAGCTGGCGACGCGCACGCTCGCCTGGCCGCCCGCCGGGAAGGTGAGATCGAAGGTCTTGGACTTCGGCGTGAAGCGGATCGACTGGATCGCCACGAAGGGGCGTTCCTTCTCGTCGATCTGGCCGATCAGCACCGAGGTGCCATACGCCACCTCGTCCAGCCGCGCCGGCGGCAGCGGGCGCAGGCGCCAGTAGCCGTCCAGCGGATAGAGCACGAGGTGCTCGTACGGGCCGCGCGGCGTCTTGCTGAAGAGCTGCAGGAGATAGATCGCCTTCTCCTCGCGCTCCCCGACCCGCACCGGCACGTCGCCCTTGCGCCAGAACTCCGAGTGCCGGTAGCCGACGAGCTGCATCGCGTCGTCCTCGAACAGGACGATGCGCTCCACCTTGTCCTCAGGCCCGGGCGGCTGGTCCTTGATGGTGCAGTTCGTGAAGTCCGGCGCCCGGCTGTCCTGAACGATGGAACCGATGACAGCCGGCGCGCGGGCCTCGACGCGGAAGTGGCGCACCTTCGGGTTCTGGAAGGTGAGATAGACGTTGTCGTCCTCGGCGCAGAGCGTCGGGACGGACTTGTTGCGCACGTTCACGCTCAGCGGTTGCTGGGCCATCGCGGGAGCGGCGGTGAGCAGCGCGAGAGCGGCGAGAAGGACTGAGGCGGAAAGGCGCATGGCGGTCCGGAAAGCGGAGGTGAACGCGGGATGGCGGGGCCGGAACCCTCTCCCGCGAAGCGGGGGAGGGCAGGGAGGAGTGGTCGAGCGCCGCTGGTTTGGGAGCGCTTCACCGGCGCCCCCTCTGTCGGCTGGGCCGACATCTCCCGCGCTACGCGGGAGAGAGTTGCGCGCGCCTAGATCGGCTTGTTCTGCTCCAGAAACTCGCCCATCCGCACCAGCGCGCGCTGGATGTTCTCCGTCGAGTTGGCGTAGCTGAGCCGGATATAGCCCTCGCCATGCACGCCGAAGTCCGGGCCTCCAATGGTGGCGACGCCAGCCTTCTCGAGCAGCGCCGAGGCGAGCGGCTTGGCCTTCCAGCCCGTCTGGGCGATGTTCGGGAACGCGTAAAACGCGCCTTTCGGCGTCACGGCCGAGACGCCCGGCAAGGCGTTGAGCCCTTCCACCACCACGCGCCGGCGGCGGTCGAACTCGGCCACCATGTCGCGCACCGCGTCCTGCGGCCCGGTGAGCGCCGCCAGCCCGGCATACTGCGCCGAAGCGTTGACGCAGGAATAGGAGTTCACCGCGAGCTTGCGGGCCGCCTCGTAGAGCGGCTTCGGCCACACCGAGTAGCCCATGCGCCAGCCCGTCATCGCGTAGGTCTTGGACCAGCCGTCGAGCAGGATCAGCCGGTCGCGGATCTCCGGATAGGCGAGCAGCGTCTGGTGCTCCAGCCCGTCATAGGTCATCTGGGCGTAGATCTCGTCCGACATGATCGCGACGTCCGGGAACCGGGCGAGGCCGGCCACGAGCTTGTCGATCTCGGCCTTGGGGGTGACGCCGCCGGTCGGGTTGGCGGGCGAATTCAGGATCAGCAGGCGCGTACGCGGCGTGATCAACCCCAGCGTCTCCTCGGCCGAGAACGCGAAGCCGTTGCTCTCACGCATCGGCACCGGAACGGGCTTGGCGCCCGTGAACTCGATCATCGAGCGGTAGATCGGGAAGCCGGGGTCCGGATACAGGATCTCGGCGCCGGGCTCGCCGAACATCAGGATGGCCATGAACATCGTGACCTTGCCGCCCGGCACGATCAGCACCGAGTCCGGCGAGACATCGACGCCGAAGCGCTTGTGCAGGTCGGCCGACACGGCCTCGCGTAGCGGCTTGATGCCGGTCGCGGGCGTGTAGCCGTGATGCCCGTCGCGCAGCGCCTTGATGGCGGCCTCGACGATGTGCTCCGGGGTGCGGAAGTCCGGCTGGCCAATGCCGAGGTTGATGATGTCGCGCCCTTGCGCGGCGAGGTCGGTGGCCCGCGCCAGAACCGCGAAGGCGTTCTCCTCGCCGATGCGGCCAAAGGAGTCGGTGATGTGAAGGGTCATCGGCGTTGTCTCCCCCGGTGCGCATCTAGGCTGAGGCTTGCGCGTGCATGCATCACCGCGAGGCCAAGCGCAACAGTGCGCACACAGCCCCCCCGCTTCCGCCGCATGCATCGGGCGTTGATTTCCGTGCGCATTTGGGGCGATGCTGCCGCCGAAATCAAATCGGTTCGATCGGCGTCTGCAGTCGGTCAAACACGCGAAGTCATGGGAGAAGACGCGATGGCGGGCGACAATGGCCACAAGGGCAACGGCACGGGCGGCGCGCCGCTTTCGCAGGAGCCGCGCAACGGCGCGCATGCGCCCGCCAAGCACGACCAGTCCGTCACCACTGACGACGTGCCGGCCGAATCCGTGATGGAAGGCGCCAAGCGCCGCCTGCGCTCGCAGCTCTGGTTCGACAACCCCGAGAACCCGGGCATGACGGCGCTCTATCTCGAGCGCTACCTGAATTTCGGCCTGACTCGCGAAGAGCTGATGTCGGGCAAGCCGATCATCGGCATCGCGCAGACGGGCTCCGACCTATCGCCCTGCAATCGCCACCACCTCGATCTCGCCAAGCGCGTCCGCGAGGGCATCACGGCCGCGGGCGGCGTCGCCTTCGAGTTCCCGGTGCACCCGATCCAGGAAACCGGCAAGCGCCCAACCGCGTCGCTGGACCGCAACCTCGCCTATCTGGGCCTCGTCGAGATCCTCTACGGCTACCCGCTGGACGGCGTCGTGCTGACCACCGGCTGCGACAAGACCACCCCGGCCTGCATCATGGCGGCCGCCACCGTGAACATCCCGTCGATCGTATTGTCGGGCGGCCCGATGCTGAACGGCTGGTGGAAGGGGGAGCGCTCCGGCTCCGGCACCATCGTGTGGCAGTCGCGCGAGCGCCTCGCCACCGGCGAGATCGGCTACGAGGAGTTCATGGATATCGTGGCTTCGTCCGCCCCGTCGGTCGGCCACTGCAACACCATGGGCACCGCCTCCACGATGAACTCGCTGGCCGAGTCGCTCGGCATGAGCCTGCCGGGCTGCGCCGCCATCCCGGCGCCCTACCGCGAGCGCGGGCAGATTTCCTATGAGACCGGCAAGCGCATCGTCGACATGGTGTGGGAGGACCTGAAGCCCTCCGACATCCTCACCCGCGAGGCGTTCGAGAACACCATCGTGGTGAACTCGGCCATCGGCGGCTCCACCAATGCGCCCATCCACATCAACGCCATCGCGCGCCACATCGGCGTCGAACTCGACGTGTTCGACTGGCAGAAATACGGCCTGGAAGTGCCGCTGCTCGTGAACCTGCAGCCGGCCGGCTACTACCTGGGCGAGGAATACCACCGCGCCGGCGGCGTGCCGGCGGTCGTGAACGAGCTCATGAAGAAGGGCCTCATCCACGAAGGCGCCCTGACGGTGAACGGCAAGAGCATCGGCGACAATTGCCGCAACACCACCGTGCAGGACACGGACGTGATCTACCCGATCGAGAAGCCCATGCGGGTCAACGCCGGCTTCGTGGTGCTGAAGGGCAACCTCTTCGACAACGCCGTGATGAAGACCAGCGTGATCTCCGAGGAGTTCCGCAACCGCTACCTGTCCAACCCGAACGATCCCGAGGCCTTCGAGGGCCGCGCGATCGTGTTCGACGGGCCGGAGGACTATCATCACCGCATCGAGGACCCCTCGCTCGAGATCGACGAGAACTGCATGCTGTTCATGCGCGGCGCCGGCGCCATCGGTTATCCGGGCGCGGCCGAGGTCGTGAACATGCAGCCGCCGGCGGCGCTGATCAAAAAGGGCGTCCACGCCCTGCCGTGCATCGGCGATGGCCGGCAGTCCGGCACGTCGGGCTCGCCGTCTATCCTGAACGCCTCGCCCGAGGCGGCGGCGGGCGGCGGGCTCGCGATCCTGAAGACCGGCGACCGCGTCCGCATCGACCTGCGCAAGGGCACGGCCGACATCCTCATCTCGGCCGAGGAGCTGAACCAGCGCCGCGCCGAACTGCAGGCGCATGGCGGCTACAAGTCGCCGGCCAGCCAGACGCCCTGGCAGGAGATCCAGCGCGGCATGGTGGACCAGCTCGGCTCCGGCATGGTGCTGAAGCCGGCCGTGAAATACCAGAAGGTCGCCCAGAGCATGGGCGTCCCGCGGGATAACCACTAAGGCGTCATTGATCGCGTTCCCTCTCCCGCCTCGCGGGAGAGGGGCAGGGGTGAGGGTGTTTCCGCATCTGCGAATTCACCCAGACGCTTCCGCCGATGACGCATCCAGGCTCCCTGCCGCCCTCACCCCTGCCCCTCTCCCGCCTGCGGGAGAGGGAGAGATTGAGTCCATGCACCAGCCAGACTCCGTTCCAGCACCCGCCTCCGGCCTCCCGATCGGCCCCGAGGTGGACACCCATCCGGCGCCCCGCCCGGAGCGGCGCACGCTCGCGGGGCGCTTCGTCGATCTCGTCCCGCTCGATCCTGCGGCGCACACGCATTCGCTCTGGGCCGAGTCCCACGGCGCCGGCAAGGACGCCATCTGGCGGTACCTGTTCGAGCCGCCCTTCCCGGATTTCGACAGCTTCAAGGCGCACATCGAGCGCAAGGCCGCGTCCGAGGACCCGCTGTTCTTCGCCATCGTCGACAAGGCGACCGGCAAGGCGGTCGGCTACGAGACCCTGATGCGCATAGACACGGCCCACCGGGTGATCGAGGTCGGCAACATCATGTACGGGGCCAGCCTGCAAAGGACGCCCGGCGGCACCGAGGCGCAGTATTTGCTGGCCCGCTACGTCTTCGACGATCTCGGTTACCGCCGCTTCGAGTGGAAGTGCAACGCCCTGAACGCGCCGTCCCGCCGCGCCGCCGAGCGCTTCGGGTTCACTTTCGAGGGCGTGTTCCGGCAGCACATGATCGTGCAGGGCCGCAGCCGCGACACGGCGTGGTTCTCGATGCTCGACAGCGAGTGGCCCTCCCGCAAGGCGACTTTCGAGCGCTGGCTGGCGCCGGAAAACTTCGATGCCGACGGCCGGCAGCGCCAAAGCCTCGCTGCGCTGCGGGGAAGCGGCGCGTGAACGATCTCGTCGGCATGCGGCGCGGGACGCCGGACGATCTCGATGCGCTCGTCGCGCTGCAGCACGCCGCCTATGCGCCGAACCGGGCCTTGCTCGGCGTCGAGCCGATCCCGTTGCAGGCCGACTACGCGGCCGTGCTGCGCGACTGGGAAGTCTGGCTGGTCGACGGTCCGGATGGCCTCGCCGGCGCGCTCATCGTCGAGCCCCGCGCGGACGACCTGCTGATCTGGAGCGTGGCGGCCGACCCGAGCGCCCAACGCGGCGGAACCGGCGCCCGGATGCTCGCGGCCGCCGAGGAGCGCGCGCGCCAGCTCGGCCGCAAGACGATCCGCCTCTATACCGGCCAGGCGCTCACCCACAACGTGGCCTGGTACAGCCGCAAGGGCTACCGGGTCGAAGCCGTCGAGCAGATGCCCGACCGCGCCATCGTCCACATGGTCAAGACCGACTTCTGGAACTGAGGGAGAGAACGCAATGGCCAAGAGGCTGCAAGGCAAGGTCGCGGTCGTCACCGCCGCCGGACAGGGCATCGGGCGCGCGATCGCGGAGGCCTATGTGGCCGAAGGCGCCACCGTGTGGGCGACCGACCTCGACGTCGCCAAGCTGGACGGGCTCGCCCGCGCCAAACGCCGCAAGCTGGACGTGCTGTCGGACAAGCAGGTCGCCAACTTCGCCGAGAAGGTGGGCCCCATCGACATCCTGTGCAACGCCGCCGGCTACGTGCACCACGGCACCATCCTGGAATGCGACGACAAGGCCTGGGACTTCTCGTTCGACCTCAATGTCCGGTCCATGCACCGCCTGATCAAGGCCTTCCTCCCCGGCATGCTCGAGAAGGGCGCGGGCTCCATCGTCAACATCGCGTCCGGCGCCGGCTCGGTGCGCGGCATCCCGAACCGCTATGTCTACGGAACCACCAAGGCTGCCGTGATCGGCCTAACCAAGGCGGTCGCGGCGGACTTCATCCGCAAAGGTGTCCGCGCCAACGCGATCTGCCCGGGCACCATCGAAAGCCCCTCGCTCGACCAGCGCATCGAGACGCTCGCGAAGGAGACCAAGCAGCCGGTCGAGAAGGTCCGGCAGGCCTTCGTCGACCGCCAGCCGATCGGCCGGCTCGGCAAGCCCGAGGAGATCGCCGCCATGGCGGTTTATCTCGCGGGCGACGAGAGCTCCTACACGACGGGCCAGATCTTCCTGGTCGACGGCGGCTTCGCGCTTTAGCCGCCCTGCCGTCATTGCGAGCGGAGCGAAGCAGTGACGGGATAACTGGCGGCGATCTCTCCGCCGTCATCCCCGGCGGCGCGCAGCGCCGGGAAGGGGATCCAGGGGTGAGCGCGGCGGCTCTGGATCCCCTTCCCCTTCGCGGCTGCGCCGCTCCGGCCGGGGATGACGGCGAGATCGCGGATTTGATGATGACGGCCAGATGGCCGCGCAAAAGCACACGAACACGGGAGGAACCCCCATGCACATCCTCATCATCGGCGCGGCCGGCATGGTCGGGCGCAAGCTCACCGAGCGGCTGGTGCGCGACGGCAAGCTGGCCGGCAAACCCATCACCAAGGCGACCCTGCACGACGTGATCGAGCCCACGGCTCCGGCGAATGCGCCGTTCGCCGTGACCACGCTGGCGTCGGACTTCTCGATGCCGGGCGAGGCCGAGAAGCTGGTGGCCGGCAAGCCCGACATCGTGTTCCACCTCGCCGCCATCGTGTCCGGCGAGGCCGAGCAGGAGTTCGACAAGGGCTACCGCATCAACCTCACGGGCAGCTGGAACCTGTTCGAGGCCATCCGCCAGCTCAACATGGGCAGCGGCGGCGCCTACAAGCCGCGCGTGGTGTTCACCTCGTCGATCGCGGTGTTTGGCGCGCCGTTCCCGGACAAGATCACGGACGAGTTCTTCACCACGCCGCTCACCTCCTACGGGACGCAGAAGGCCGTCGGCGAATTGCTGCTGGCCGACTACACCCGCAAGGGGTTCCTGGACGGCGTCGGCATCCGCCTGCCCACCATCTGCGTGCGGCCCGGCAAGCCCAACAAGGCCGCGTCCGGCTTCTTCTCCAACATCATCCGCGAGCCGCTGGCCGGCCAGGAGGCGGTGCTGCCGGTCTCCGAGGACGTGCGCCACTGGCACGCCTCGCCGCGCTCGGCCGTGGGCTTCCTGGTGCACGCGGCCGAGATCGACGGCGAAAAGATCGGCCCGCGCCGCAACCTCAGCATGCCGGGCCTCTCCTGCACGGTCGGCGAGCAGATCGAGGCGCTGCGCCGCGTGGCGGGCGACAAGGTCGTGGCCAGGATCAAGCGCGAGCCCGACGCCGCCATCAACAAGATCGTGTCCGGCTGGGCGCGGGAGCTCGACCCGAGCCGGGCCGTGGCGCTCGGCTTCAAGGCCGAAAGCAGCTTCGACGAGATCATCCGCGTGCACATTGAGGATGAGCTGGGCGGCAAGATCGCCTGACATCAAGACGCTGGCGCGGCCCCCTCTCCCTGGAACAGGGAGAGGGCTGGGGTGAGGGCGGCGTCGCCAGGCTGCAGGGTGACGGTCGTGAGCTCCAGGCCGAAGGCCCTCACCCTGTCCCTCTCCCCGTGCCGGGGAGAGGGGACGCTCACGGCCTTACTGCTTCTTCAAGAACAGCTGCGCGCCGCTGGGTGGGTCTTTCTGCCAGCCGCCGTCCGGCATCACCGAGAAACCCTGCTCGTGGCCTTTCTTGGCGACGAGGTAGAGGCGGCCATTGCCGGTGTGCCACGCGATGGGCTCGAAGATCTTCAGGCCCGAGTCGATGCAGCCGCCCGAGAGTTGCGCGCCGTAGAGACCGGCCTTGCGGGCCGGCTTCATCGTGAGATCGATTGAGCAGAGCGGCTTGTTCTTTTCGCGCGCGACCCCGTAGAGGCCCGCGAGGCTCTGCGGCGTCACGTTGGGGGACACGGAGGCGGGCGGCGGAGGGGGCGGCGGCACGCCGGCGCCGGCCTTGGGCGCGGGCGTGGCGGCCGGGCCCGTGGCGGCGCGCGCCGGCTCGGCCGCGGGCGCACGCGCATTGCCGACCGGCTTCAGCGTCAGGCCGTCCGTCGACGCCACGTAGCCGGGGCCAGCGGCCTCACGCTCGAACGTCACCAGCACCTTCCCGGCCGAATCCACGATGGTGACGATGGAGCCGCTCAGGTTCCAGCCGGCCGCTTGCGCGAGCAGCGGCAGCGCCACCCGGCACGCCGGCGGCGAGCCGAGCTGGTAGCCATGGAGGCCGCTCTCGGACCCCAGATGCACCCGGCAGTTGCGCGCGGTCTTGGGATTGGACAATTCCCAGGTCCCGGACATCACCGCGACGCCGTTCGCCTGCGCGCTGGCGGTCGCCGGCAGCAAGAGCGACCCGCACGCCCCGAAGACTGCAAGCGCTAACGCCAGCAGCGCCCGGCGCTTCGCCGTCCCGTTCACAACCGCCGTCATCCGCATCCGCATCACTCCCAGCCGCGCCTCAGCCTCTCCCTGCCATGTACCCGTTAAACGGGTCGCGCTCAATCCGACAAGGATCGAGCGCGACAGGATCAGGCGTAAAACGGAGGCTGCGAGGCCTCAGCCCTTGGGCGGCCAGGGCGTCTCGGCCACGGGCGTGAGCGGGCCCTTGCCGGACAGGAACGACGTGATGTTGTCGACCACCAGCTGGCCCATGAGGCCGCGCGTGTGGTGCGAGGCGGAGCCGACATGCGGCAGCAGCACCACGTGGTCCATGGCGATCAGCTCGGCCGGGACGTGCGGCTCCTTCTCGAACACGTCGAGCCCGGCGCTGGCGATCACCTTGTTCTGCAGGGCGCTGATCAACGCGCCCTCGTCCACCACCGAGCCGCGGCCGATATTGATCAGCACGCCCTTCGGACCCAGGGCGCGCAGCACCTCGGCGTCGATGATGTGGAACGTGCTGTCGCCGCCCGGCGCCACGCTGATCAGGATGTCGCAGGCCTCCGCCATGCCGACCAGGGTCGGATAATAGGGGTAGGCCACGTCCTTCTGCTGCGAGCGGCCGTGATACACGATCTTCAGCCCGAACGCCTCGCAGCGCTTGGCGATGGCCTTGCCGATGCGCCCGAGCGCCAGGATGCCAACGGTCTTGCCCGCCAGCGTGTTGTGGGTGAGCGGATAGGCGCCCTGCTTCTCCCAATGCCCGGCGCGCAGGTAGCGCTCGGAGGCAGAGAGCTCGCGCACCGTCATCAGCAGCAGGCCGAGGCACGTGTCGGCCACTTCCTCGGTGAGCACGTCAGGCGTGTTGGTGACCACGATGCCGTGCTGGCCCGCCCAGGCGGCGTCCACCGAATCGTAGCCGACGCCGAAATTCGCCACGAGTTCGAGCTTGGGCAGCTTGGCCATCAGGCTCGCGTCGGTCTTGACGTGGCCGCCCGTCGCGACGGCCCGGATACGGGGTCCGACCTCGGCCAGCAAGGCGTCCCGGTCGGCCGCCTCGTGCAGCTTGTGGAGCGTGAAGCGGCTTTCCAGCTGCTCCATCACGAGCGGCATCATGCGGCCGGTGACCAGTACCTCGTTGCTCTTCACGACATCCTCCCGCGCCCCCTGCGGGGCGTTCTTCCCGGCCGATCCGCCGGGCTTGACCAAAGAAACGGCAGTTCACACCGGGCGTGAGATAAATTCAATCGATTGATGTGCAGTAAACAGCCCGTCCTTGATTTCCGTGCACCGCATGCAATGATGCCGCCGCGCGCGTTGCGGGGCAAGCCTCTACGGCTGCCCGCGGCGCAAACGAAGAAACGCTCGCCGACACGTTGGCTCAGTCCCGTGGCGAGACAGGGAGGACTATATGGCGTCCGTGGAAATCCGCGACGTGCGGAAGGCGTTCGGCTCGACCCAGGTCATTCATGGGGTAAACATCGAGATCGAGGACGGCGAGTTCGTGATTCTCGTTGGGCCGTCCGGCTGCGGCAAGTCGACCTTGCTGCGCATGATTGCCGGCCTCGAGAACATCAGCGGCGGCGAAGTTCGCATCGGCGACCGCGTCGTCAACGACGTCCCGCCGAAAGAGCGCGACATCGCGATGGTGTTCCAGAACTACGCGCTCTACCCGCACATGACGGTAGCCGACAACATGGCCTTCTCGATGAAGCTGCGGAATGCGCCCAAGCCCGAGATCGAGCAGCGCGTCAGCAAGGCGGCCGGCATTCTCGGCCTCGAGAAGCTGCTGGACCGCTATCCCCGGCAGCTCTCCGGCGGCCAGCGCCAGCGCGTCGCCATGGGCCGCGCCATCGTGCGCGACCCGCAGGTGTTCCTGTTCGACGAGCCGCTCTCCAACCTCGACGCCAAGCTGCGCGTGCAGATGCGCACCGAGATCAAGGAGCTGCACCAGCGGCTCAAGACCACCACCGTCTACGTGACGCATGACCAGATCGAAGCCATGACGATGGCCGACAAGATCGTCGTGATGCATGACGGCATCGTCGAGCAGATGGGCGCCCCGCTGGAGCTCTATGACCGCCCGGCCAACCTGTTCGTCGCCGGCTTCATCGGCTCGCCCTCCATGAACTTCGTAAAGGGCAAGATCCGCGCGGGCTCGCAGCCGAGCTTCGAGGCGGACACCGGCGGCGTCTACCCGCTGAACACGGCTCCGGCCGGCTCGGACGGCATGCCGGTCGTCTACGGCATCCGCCCCGAGCACTTCCAGCTCGCCGACAACGGCCTGCCGGCCGAGGTGGTCGTTGTGGAGCCGACCGGGTCCGAGACCCAGGTCGTCGCCAAGATCGGCACGCAGGAGCTGGTCTGCATCTTCCGCGAGCGCATCACCGCCAAGCCGGGCGAGACGATCCGGATCGCGCCGGATCCGAACCTCGTCCACGTGTTCGACGCCCAATCGGGCGCCCGGATCAGCTGATTTTCCGCCGCGCGCGCCGAGAGGTTCGCGCGGCGTTTTGCTTGAGGGCGACGGCGGAAAATCTCGCGCCGAGCCCAAAGACGCCGGGTCGCCGGCCAAACGGAAGACCGCACGAAGCGGCTCAAAAAAATCGCCAAAGGGAAGGAAAACCAATGTCCGCATTCAATCGCCGTTCGCTGATCAAGGGGGGCGCCGCGCTCGGCGCCATGGGGGCCGCCGGCCTCCTGGATTTCGCCAAGGCCTGGGCTCAGACCAACCAGTGGAAGCCGGAAGCCGGCGCCTCGCTGAACATGCTGCGCTGGAAGCGCTTCGTGGAGGCCGAGGACAAGCAGTTCATGGCCATGATCGAAGCCTTCACCAAGGCGACGGGCGTCAAGGTCAATATCTCCAACGAGAGCTTTGACGATATCCAGCCGAAGGCCTCCGTGGCGGCCAACACCGGCCAGGGCCCGGATCTCGTCTGGGGCCTCTTCTCGCTGCCGCAGCTCTTCCCGGCCAAGTGCCTGCCGGTCGAGGACGTCGCGGACTATCTCGGCAAGAAATACGGCGGCTGGGTGCCGGCCGCGCAGGCCTACGGCCAGTTCCAGGGCAAGTGGGTCGCCATCCCGGTGGCGTTCAACGGCGGCTACATCAACTACCGCATTTCGTCGATGAACAAGTCCGGCTTCAAGGAATTCCCCAAGGACACGGGCGGCTTCCTCGAGCTCTGCAAGGCCATGAAGGCCAACAACTTCCCGGTCGGCTTCGCCCTCGGCCACGCCACCGGAGACGGCAACTCCTGGTGCCATTGGGCGCTCTGGTCGCATGGCGGCTACCTGGTCGACAAGGACGACAAGGTCATCCTGAACTCGCCCGAGACCGCCAAGGCGCTCGAATACGTGAAGGCGCTCTACGACACCTTCACGCCCGGCACGGCCTCCTGGAACGACTCGTCCAACAACAAGGCCTTCCTTTCGGGGGACGTGCACCTCACCGGCAACGGCATCTCGATCTACGCCGCCGCCAACGCGCAGGGCATGAAGGCCATCGCGGAAGACATGAACCACGCGCAGTGGCCGATCGGGCCGGTCGGCAAGCCGACCGAGTTCCAGCTCGCCTTCCCGCTGCTGGCGTTCAACTTCACCAAGTACCCGCAGGCCTGCAAGGCCCTGATGGCCTACATGCTGGAGGCCGAGAACTACAATCCGTGGCTCGAGGCGGCGGCCGGCTACCTCACCCACCCGCTCAACGCCTATGACAACAACCCGGTCTGGACCAAGGACCCGAAGAACACCGTGTTCCGTGACGCCGCCAAGCGCACGCTCACGGCCGGCGGCGTCGGCTCCATCGGCGAAAAGGCCGCGGCCGCGCTAGCGGACTTCATCGTGGTCGACATGTTCGCCAACTACTGCACGGGCCGCGAGGACCTGAAGGGTTCCATCCGCGTGGCCGAGCGGCAGGCGCAGCGGCTGTTCCGCTGAGGCGCTCGCGCGCCGGCCTGACGCCATGCGCGGCATGATCCTGGCGGCGGGCGGAATGCGGCGGGTCGGAGGACCCGGCGCGTTCCGGCCCGCCGTGCGGGACGATCGAGCGTCCGTACCCGAGGCGACCAGCCCAGAAGCGGCTTGCCGACCCCACGGAGAACACAAGTATGAGCGACAGCGTGGCTGGCCGCGTTCCGGCCCCGGCCGTCCGTCACCCGACATGGTGGGACAGGCTTCGCATCAACCGCAATTGGCTGGGTTTCTGGTTCATGGCGCCCGCCGCCGCGATCCTGATCCTGTTTCTGGCCTTCCCGCTGGCGAAAGGCGTGTGGCTGTCCTTCACGGACGCCAAGATCGGCCGTTCCGGCGTCTTTATCGGCCTGGAGAACTACGAGTGGCTCGGCCTGCCCTGGTGGCGGGACTCGGACGGCGTGTTCTGGCTCTCGGTGTTCAACACGCTCGTCTACACGATCGTGGCCTCGCTGGTGAAATTCGTGGTCGGCCTCTATTTGGCGATCCTGCTCAACCAGAACCTGCCCTTCAAGGCGGCCATCCGCTCCATCGTGCTGATCCCTTTCGTGGTGCCGACGGTGCTCTCCGCCATCGCGTTCTGGTGGATCTTCGACTCGCAGTTCTCGATCATTTCCTGGTCGCTGCGACACCTCGGGATCATCGACTACAACATCAACTTCCTTGGCGACCCCAACAACGCCCGCGCGTCGCTGATCTTCGCCAATATCTGGCGCGGCGTGCCCTTTATCGCGATCACGCTGCTGGCCGGGCTGCAGACCGTGTCTCCCTCGCTCTACGAGGCGGCGACGCTGGATGGCGCGAGCAAGTGGCAGAACTTCCGCTTCGTCACCTTCCCGCTGCTCACGCCCATCATCGCGGTGGTGATGACCTTCTCGGTGCTGTTCACCTTCACGGACTTCCAGCTCATCTGGGCGATGACGCGCGGCGGCCCGGTGAACTCCACCCACCTCATGGCGACGCTCTCCTACCAGCGCGCGATCCTGGCCGGAAACCTCGGCGAAGGCGCCGCCATCGCGACCGCCATGGTGCCGTTCCTGCTCTTCGCCATCATGGTCTCGTGGTTCGGCCTGCAGAGCCGCAAATGGCAACAGGGAGGCGAGGACTCATGAGCGCCGCCCCCATGCCTTTCATCCATTTCCCCGAGCTCCGAGGCGGCCATGACTGAAACAGCCGTGAACGTCGCCACCCGCGCCCCCCTGACGGACGACCGGGAGGGCATGACTTACCTGGACTCCACCAAGCGCAAGCTGGTGACCGTCTACCTGCCGCTCGCGCTCATCATGATCGTGCTGATCTTCCCGTTCTACTGGATGGTGATCACCGCCATCAAACCGGACGAGCAGCTGATCGACATGGAGAGATTCAACCCCTTCTTCGTCGTCAAGCCGACGCTCAAGCACATCAACAAGCTGCTGTTCGAGAGCAACTACCCGACCTGGCTCTGGAACACGATGTACGTGTCCGTGCTGGCGACCTTCCTGTCGCTGATCGCCAGCGTGATGGCCGCCTACGCGATCGTGCGCATCCGCTACCGCTACGCCCAGTGGGTCGGCGCGGCGATCTTCCTCGCCTATCTGGTGCCGCCCTCGATCCTCTTCATCCCGCTGGCGACCATCATCCAGGCCTATGGGCTTTTCGACAGCCCGATGGCGCTGGTGCTGTGCTACCCGACCATCCTGATCCCGTTCAGCACCTGGCTGCTGATGGGCTACTTCAAGACGATCCCGTACGAGCTCGAGGAATGCGCCCTGATCGACGGCGCGACGCGCATGCAGATCCTCACCAAGATCATCCTGCCGCTGGCCGTGCCGGGGCTTATCTCGGCCGGCATCTTCTCGCTGACGCTGTGCTGGAACGAGTTCATCTACGCGCTCACCTTCCTGTCCTCGACCTCCAACAAGACCGTGCCGGTCGCGATCGTGAGCGAGTTCGTGGATGGCGACATCTATCGCTGGGGCTCGCTGATGGCGGGCGCCCTGGTCGGCTCGCTGCCGCTGGTGATCCTGTACTCGTTCTTCGTCGAGCACTACGTCTCGGCCATGACGGGCGCGGTGAAGGAGTAAACGGATGATCGTCGGATTCGTCGGCCTCGGCGCCATGGGGCTTCCCATGGCGCAAAACCTCGTGAAGCGGCAGTTCCGCGTGCGCGGCTTTGACATGCGGCGCGAGGCCGTTGAGGCGCTGGAAGGCGCCGGCGGCATGCCGGCCGGCTCCGCCCGCGAGGCGGCCCAAGGCGCGGACGCGCTCGTCCTCATGGTGGTGAACGCCGCCCAGGCCGAGAGCGTGCTGTTCGACGCCGGCGCGCTGGAGGCGCTCGCCCCGGGCGCCACCGTGATCCTGATGGCGACCTGCCCGCCGGCCGCCGCCAAGGCGGTTGCCGACCGGGTGGCGGCCACCGGCCGCTCCTTCGTGGACGCGCCGGTCTCAGGCGGCGTGGTCGGAGCTACGGCCGGGACGCTCACCATCATGGCGGCGGCGCAGCAGGCCGTGTTCGACGGCGCGAAGCCGCTGCTCTCCGCCCTGGGGGACAAGCTGTTCCATGTCGGCCAGGAGCCCGGGCAGGGCTCCGCGGTGAAGACCGTGAACCAGCTCATGTGCGGCGTCCACATCGCGGCCGCCGCCGAGGCGCTGGCGCTCGCCGAGAAGGCCGGCATCGACGGCAAGATCTTTCTGGAGATCCTGGGCGGCTCGGCCGCCTCGAGCTGGATGCTGAAGGACCGCGGCCCGCGCATGCTGGAAGACGAGCCGCGCGTCACCAGCGCGGTGGACATCTTCGTCAAGGACCTCGGCATCGTGCTGGACGCCGGCCGCGCCTCCAAGAGCGCCACCCCGCTCGCCGCGCTGGCGCACCAGCTCTTTCTGTCCGCCTCCGCGCAGGGGCTGGGCGGGCAAGACGACAGTCAGGTGGTCGAGGTTTATCGGGCGATGGCGGGGCTGAAGTAGCCGCAGCCTCAACAACCTGGTTGGGGGAGGCTCACTCTCTCCGTCATCCCCGGCGGCGCGTAGCGCCGGGAAGGGGATCCAGGGGTGAGCGCCTTTGCCCCTGGATCCCCTTCCCGACCTGCTTCGCAGGTCACCGGGGATGACGGTTGAGAGACTGTGTGACGCCGGCGACCGTTGCTGGGGCTTTTGCACCCGCGTGCTGACTTCCACCGCTGCGCGGGAGAGGGTTCCGGCTGCGGCTCCTCACCCCAGCTCGAACGTTGTCACCCCGAAGATGCGCCCGACCGGCAGCGCCGGCGCGGGGCCTCGATACATACGCGCAGTCTCGAACACGGGCGACAGCTCGAAGCGCTCGGCGAGGTCCAGCGCCTCGCCGTTCGGCTCGGGCGGATCGACCGCAATCGCCTCGCCCTTCACCTCGGAGGCGAGCGCCCGGAAGATGAGCTCGGCCGTCTCGGCGTCGTCCGCGAACAGCGGCCCGATCTTGTGCCCGTCGCGGCCCGGCCGGATTGCGCCGTAGCCGCGCAACTCGCCCTCGTCGATCAGCGCGTAGCCCGTCCGGCCCTCGCCCCTCACCCAGCGCGCTGCGAAATCCGGGCGCGGCGCGCCGAAGCAGGGTTCGTCATAGGCGAGGACCGATGGCAGGATGCCCTGCCCGATCCGCTGCAGCCGCGGGTCCAACGGCATGTCGCACCGCGACAGCCCCTCATAGCGCACGTTGCGCCACGCCAGTTCGAACCCGCTCTTACGGTAGTTCGCCTGCTGCGCCACGACGCCGTCGAGCCCGACGGTCCGGCCCTCCAGATGCGCCATGCCGGCCTGCCACAGACGCCAGCCGATCCCCTGCCCACGAAAGGCCGGCGCGGCAATATAGAGGCCCAGGAAGCCGAAACTCTCGCCGTAGCGCACCACCGCTATGGATGCCGCCGGCGCCTCTCCCACCAAGGCCATCAGGAAGCCCTCGGGATCGGCCGCCCGAAACACGCCGGCGTCCGCCAGCCCGGGATTCCACCCCTCGGCGGCGGCCCAATCGAGCGCCAGCGCGAGGTCGTCATGCGTCATGGTGCGGATGGTGAGGTCGGTCATTGAGCAGAATTTCCGCATCGTTAGCCGTCATCCCCGGCGGCGCGCAGCGCCGGGAAGGGGATCCAGGGGTGAGCGCGGCGGCTCTGGATTTCCTTCCCATCCGCGGCTTGGCCGCTCCGGCCGGGAATGACGGTCGCGAGAGTTAAGAGCGCCCCGGCGCTCCCTCGGGCGCACCGCCCGCGAAGCCCTTGGGGAGCGGCGGAGCGTAGCCGCCGATCTTGGAGGTGCGCAAGCCGAGCGCGGCGAGCGCTTCGGCGAGCTTCACGGCGGCGGCGACGCCGTCAACCACCGGCAGGCCATGCTTGGCGGACAACCGCGCCGCGAGGTCCGCCATGCCGGCGCAGCCGAGCACGATGGCTTCGGCGTGATCCTCCAGCTTGGCGCGCTCGATCTCGGCTGAGATCTTGCTCGCCGCGTCCGACGCCGGGTTTTCGAGCTCCAGCACGGGCACCTCGGAAGCGCGCACGCGGGCGCAGCGCCGGTCAAGGCCGTATTTCATCAGGTTGGTCTCGATTGCCGGGATCGAGCGCGACAGCGTGGTGACCACCGAGAAGCGATGCCCGAGCAGGCTCGCCAGGTGAAACGCCGCCTCGCCGATGCCGATCACGGGCGCGGCGGCGGCGCAGCGCGCGGCCTCCAGCCCGGTGTCGTCGAAGCAGGCGATGATGTGCGCGTCCACGCCCGCCCGCTCGGCCCGCGCGATCTCGACCAGGAGGCCGGGGACCGAATAGGCCTCGTCCCAATAGCCCTCGATGGAGGCAGGGCCGGTTTCCGGGTTCACGGCCAGGATCTCGGTGCCGGGCGACGCCGCCGCGCGGGCGGCCGCGCCGATCGTGGCCGTCATGCTGGCGGTGGTGTTGGGATTGATGACTGCGATGCGCATGGCTTGCTTAAACCATGCCCTTGCCGGCGTCGGAACCCTGTTTCGCCTGCCGGGCGCGCAGCAGCAGGATGGAGCCGAGCGCAAGCCCGATCACCAGGAACGACACGCCCGTCGTCACCGTCCCGAGCGCGTAGATCTCGGGCGTCGTCACCGTGGTGGTGAGCGCCTGCAACTCCAGCGGCAGCGTGTTCTTCTCGCCGATGGTCTGCGACGAACGGGCGATCTCGTCCCACGACAGCGTGAAGCCGAACAGCCCCACGCCCACCAGCGACGGCAGGGTGATGGGCAGCACCACATGCCGAAACGTCTGCCACGGCGTCGCGCCGAGGTCGCGCGCGGCTTCCTCGAAGCGCCCGTCGAAGCGGTTGAAGATCGCGAACATGATCAAGAGGCCGAAGGGCAGCGTCCAGGTGAGGTGCGCGCCCAGCGCTGACGAGAACAGCCCCATGCCGGTGGTCCACTCGTCCGAGATGAAGGCGGGCGCATAGGCCTTGATGGCGTCGTCGAGGATGCGGAACTGCAGCGCGATGCCGAGCGAGGTGACGATGGACGGCACGATCAGGCTCGCGACCGTGACGTAGAACAGCAGGTTCTGGCCGAAGAACTTCTTGCGGAAGGCGAGTCCCGCCAGCGTCGACAGCACCATCGTGAGCGCCATCACGACGAGCCCGAGCTTCAGCGAGCGCGAGAAGGCGGACTTGATGTCCACGATGCCGCCGCCGCTCCACAGCTTGCCGAACCAGTGCAGCGAGACGCCGTTCATCGGGAACGTCATGCCGCCGGTCGGGCCCTGGAAGCTCAGCAGCACGATCGCGATCATCGGGCCATACAGAAACAGCACGAAGGCGACGAAGAACGCAGCCAGCCAATAGAACGATGCGGACCGGCCCTCGCGCATCACAGTTCCTTCCGGATGTCGACGAAGCGGTTCAGCGCCGTGATGATCAGCAGCGTGATCGCCAGCAGGATCACCGCGTTGGCGGCCGCGGGCGGGAATTGCAGGGCGTTGAGGCGGGTCTCGATGATCTTGCCCGCGGAGGCGATCTGCTGGCCGCCCATGACGCCGACCGTTACGAAGTCGCCCATCACGATGGTGATCACGAAGATGGAGCCGATCACGATGCCGGGCTTGGCCAGCGGGATCACGACGTTCCACAATGTCTTCCACCCGGTCGCGCCAGCGTCATAGGCGGCCTCCAGCAGGCGCTTGTCGATGCGCGCCATGCTGTTGAAGATCGGGATCACCATGAAGAACGTGAACAGGTGCACGAAGGCCAGCACCACGGCAAAATCCGAGTAGAGCAGCCATTCCAGCGGCTCCTTGATGAGTCCGAGCTTGATCAGCCCCTGGTTCACCAGCCCGTTGCGGCCGAGCAGCGGGATCCACGAGATCATCCGGATCACGTTGGAGGTCCAGAACGGGATCGTGCAGATGATCGCGAGCGTCATCTGCGTGGTGACGCTCTGGACGTGGAAGGCCAGGAAATACGCGATCGTGAAGCCGATCACGAGGGTGAAGAGCCAGACCAGGAAGCAGAACTTCACCGTCGACACATAGGTCTTCAGGATCGTGCAAAGCTCCGGCAGCTGGTCGTAGCAGCCCTCGAAGGTTTCCACATAGCTGCGCACCGTGAAGCCCGGCAGGATCGCGTAGTCGTTGTAGTCCCAGAAGCTCACCATCACCACGAAGGCGAGCGGGATGATGAAGAACAACGCGAACACGACGCCGAACGGCGCCGCCTGCGCCCAGGCCGGGAGGGCGAAGGGTTTGTCCTTTGTCGCCATGAAGCGAGCAGACTCCGGGTTGATCCCTTCGCCCCGGGACGGGGAGAAGGTGGCGCGAAGCGCCGGATGAGGGGCCGGGCGAGACGTACACGGTCCCCTCACCCCAGCCCTCTCCCGTTGCCGGGGAGAGGGGCGCGCGGTCAGGGTCGGTCGGCGGTCAAGCGGCGATGAACTCGTTCCACTTGCGGACCATGTAGTCGTTCTCGTCCATCACGGCGTTCCAGCAGGCGACGTTGCCCATGCGGTCGTCGTAGGAGCCGCCGTCACGCTTGGAGCCGGCCTTCTCGAGCAGGGAGCCGTCCGGCGCCTTGATGTCGGCCTTGGCGGCCTTGCCTTCCATCCAGTAGCCCCACTCGTCCTCGGACATGAACTTCTTGGCGGTGGGAAGCACGGCCGAGTAGTAGCCCTGACGGTTGAGATAGGCGCCGGCCCAGCCCGACAGGAACCAGTTCACGAACTCGTAAGCCCATTCCTGCTTCTTGCCGGTGACGCCCTTCGACACGCAGAAGCCCGACGCCCAGGAGCGGTAGCCTTCCTTTAGCGGCTGGAACACGCACGGGATGCCCTTGGAGCGCACGGCCGTGACGGCCGGGGACCACATGGACTGGATCACGGTCTCGCCCGAGGCCATCAGGTTCACGGACTCGTTGAAGTCCTTCCAGAACGCGCGGAACTGACCGGCCTTCTTGGCCTCCGTCAGCACCTTCATGGTCAGGTCGATCTCCTGCTTCGTCATGTTCCCCTTGTCGGGGTACTTGTAGAGGCCGGAGGCTTCCACAACCATGGCGGCGTCCATGATGCCGATGGACGGGATGTTGAGGATCGAGGCCTTGCCCTTGAACTCGGGGTTCAGCAGCTCCTTCCAGCTCTCGATCGGGCGCTTGATCAGGTCGGGGCGGATGCCCAGCGTGTCGGCGTTGTAGACGGTCGGGATCAGCGTGACCCACTCGGTGACGCCCTTCGCGAAGGCGGTCGAGTCCTTGCCTTCCAGGAACATCACCTTCTTGGGCGCGGTGCCCTGGTCGCCGATCTTCTTGCCGTTGGGCAGCTCGCCCTTGGTGAAGATCGGGGTGATGTTGTTGAATTCCTTGATCTTCTTGGCGTCGAGCGCCAGGATGTTCTTGGACGGGATCAGCTTCTTCAGGCTGAAATACTCGGTGTCCAGGATGTCGTAGGAGTTCGGCTGCGTGATCACGCGCTTGGTCACGTCATCGGTGGTCGCCGAGATGTATTCCAGCGTGATGCCGGTGTCCTTGAACAGCTGCTTGTTGATATCGTCGGACTGGTTCACGGCGGTGCCGAGATAGCGCAGCACCTTCTTTTCCTGCGACCAGACGGCCGGGAAGCCCGTGATCGCGCCCGAACCGGCGGCCGCGCCCGCTGCCGCGCCGGCGCCCTTCAGCACCGACCGGCGGGAGAGGCCCTGGGCCCCGTCCTTTATTTCTTGCGTCATACGCCCCTCTCCTGTGTGATCCCTGGCCATTCAGGCCACGGTTGAAAGCCTGTGTGCGTCGGCCTCGACCCAGCTCACCGCCACCCGGTCGCCGGGCTGGAGAGGCATGGCGTCGAACGCCGCTTCACTGATTTGGGCCGCGAGTTCGTTCGCTTGGCCGGCCTCGAGGCCGACCTGCACGAAGCTGCCCTGATATTCGACATCGCGCACCACGGCCGGCATGGCCGAGCCCACCAGGGCGGTCGCGCCCTCCAGCGGGGTCAGCGACAGCCGGTCGGCCCGCACCGCGATCTGGCCCTGCGGCACGTCGATCACGTTGTGGCCGCCCATGAAGCGGGCCACGAAGGCGGTGCGCGGCGCGTTGAAGACCTCGCGTGGGGTCCCCGCCTGCTCGATGATCCCCTGGTTCATCACCACCACGAGGTCGGCGAGCGCCATGGCCTCGTCCTGCCCGTGGGTGACGTGCACGAAGGTGATGCCGAGCTCCTTCTGAAGGCGCTTCAGCTCGGCCCGCATCTTGATGCGCAGGAACGGGTCAAGCGCCGAGAGCGGCTCGTCGAGCAGCAGGATCTGCGGCTCCGTGATCAGCGCCCGCGCGAGCGCCACGCGCTGCTGCTGGCCGCCCGAGAGCTGCGCCGGCAGGCGCTCCGCATAGGGGGTCATGGCGACGAGATCGAGCAACTCCATCGCCTTGGCGCGGCGGGTCTCCTTGTCGATCCCGCGCATCTTCAGCGAGAACGCGACATTGTCCACGCAGGTGAGGTGCGGAAAGAGCGCGTAGCTCTGGAACATCATCGCGGTGCCGCGCTGGGCGGGCGGCAGGTCGGTGACGTTGTGCGGACCGAGCAGCACGTCCCCGCCCGTCACGGCCTCATGGCCGGCGATCATGCGCAACGTCGTGGACTTGCCGCAGCCGGACGGCCCGAGCAGGCAGCAATAGGCGCCGCCCTCGACCTTGAGGTCGATCGCGTCCACGGCCGTGGTCTGGCCGTAGCGCTTGGTCACCTTCACGAGTTCGAGCGTCGAGCCCTTCACGCACTTCTCCCTGCTGCCGGCTCACTTACAAGCCGCGTGCCAAGCCGGGGCGGCCTGACCGGCTGGGCCGGATCTGGCCCGGGAGCGCCGTGTGGGGGAGAGCTCCAGCCGGATAAGCTGAAGCTTGACATTATAGGCGCCTAGAATCCAGGCGAATTGCCTCTTTTCAAAGCGCGACCACGTCGATTGGCGGGAGGCTGCTTGCGCTGGCGATCATGAACAAGCCAGGCGTTGCGGATGCAATGTTCCAATGCGTTGATCCCCGGGCCAGGCCCGGGGATGTCGGCGGAGAGGTCGACCGGATGGGGTAAGACGCTGGACGCCGCTCAGCCGCCCAGCTCGCCGCTGATCACCGGCCCGAACAGCTGCCACTTCTCGCCGTCGAACTTCTGCATCTGCATCTGCTCGATGGGGAAAAAGTCGGTCGGGCTCGTATTCATGGTGATGCCGGGGATCAGCACGTTCAGCGACACGTTCTTCAGGTTCGCGGCCTGTTTCATGACGTTGTCGCGCGTCAGGTCGTCGCCGGCCTGCTTCAGCACCTGCACGAGCGTCTGCGCCGACGCGTAGCCGTAGACCGTGAAGCTCGACGTGCGGTCGCCGTCCGGGAAATACTTGTCCATGAAGGCCGTCCACTCCTTCATGCCGGCGTCGTCCTTCCAGGTCGGGTCGGTGGCGTCCTTCAGGTAGGCGGTGGAAAGGACGCCCTTGGCGTTGTCCAGCCCGGCGGGCTTCATCACCGAGCCGGCCGAGTTCGACACGTTGTTGACGATGTGCAGCGGCTTCCAGCCGAGATCGCCCGCCTTGCGGATCGCCTGCGCGGCGAATTTCGGCGTCGCGACGTTCACGAACACGTCCGCGCCGGAGGACTGCAGCTTCACCATCTGGGAGTCGACGGTGGGCTCCGACACCTCGTAGCCCGCTTCGGCCACGATCATCGACGCCTTGGCCCCGAGCCCGTCCTTCAGGCCCTTCAGCAGGTCCTTGCCGTAGTCGTCGTTCTGGAAAAGAACCGCGATCTTGCCGTCCGGCTTGTTGTCCAGGATGTACTTGGCGTAGATGCGCCCCTCCGACTGGTAGTTCGGCTGCCAGCCCATCGTAAAGGGCGAGGTTTTCGGGTTGTCGCCGAAGCGCGTCGCCCCGGTGGCGACGAAGAGCTGCGGCACCTTCTTGGCGTTCATGTATTTCTGGATGGCCGCGTTGGAGGCGGTGCCGAGCGGCTGGAAGATGAAGAGCACTTCGTCGCTCTCCACCAGCTTGCGGGCCTGCTCCACAGTCTTGGGCGGCGAATAGCCGTCGTCATACGAGATGAAGTTGACCTTGCGGCCGTTGATGCCGCCCTCGGCGTTGACCTTGTCGAAATAGGCCTTCTGTGTCTTGGCGATCAGCGCGTAGGCGGAAGCCGGCCCGCTATACGGCATGATGTTGCCGATCTTGATCTCCGTGTCGGTCGCGCCGGCGTCGTATTTTTTCTGCGCCCACGCGGGGGCGGCCGCGAGCGCCGCGATCCCGAGCGTCGCCGCTAGGAAGCCAAGTCGTTGAGCTGTTCTGGCCATGGTCGAAATCCTCCCGGTGAGTGTTCGGATCAGGGTCTGCGCCCTGGTTGCGAGAAACGCGCGCCGAGCGAGCGGGCGAGACCGCCCACGCCGCCCGGCGCCGCATAGATGATGAGGATCAGCAGCACGCCGTAGACCGCGCCCGAGAGGCCCTTGGAGACGTGCTCGGCGAGGTTGGGGATGAACATCACGAAGGCGCCGCCCGCCAGCGCGCCCGGCAGCCAGCCGACGCCGCCGACCACGAGTCCGACGAACAGCGACACCGACAGCGCGAAGGTGAAGCTGTCCGGCGCGACGAACTGCACCACGATGGCGCCCAGCGCTCCGGCGACGCCCGTGTAGGCGGCGCTCACCCCGAAGGCGAGCGACTTGTAGAGCGCCGTGTTCACCCCCATCGAGCGCGCCGCGATGGGGTTGTCGCGGATGGCGAGCAGCGCCCGGCCGCTGCGGCTGTGGACGAGGTTGCGGGCCGCCCAGTAGAGCAGCAGCCCGACCGCGAGCGTGAAGTAGAACAGCCACTGGTCCTGGCTTATCGGCAGGCCGAAGGGCGGGTCCGGCTTGGTGACGATCACGCCCTGCACGCCGCCGGTCCAGTGCTCCAGAGGTCCGAGCTTCAGGAATTGCGGCGTCGCCACCGCGAGCGCGAAGGTGGCGAGCGCGAGGTAGACGCCCTCCAGCCGCAGGGCCGGCAGGCCGAACAGGAAGCCGGCTGCGAAGCACACCACGCCGGCGACCGGCAGCGTCCACGCATAGCCGAGCCCCACGCTCTCCATCAGGATCGCGGCCGTGTAGGCGCCCACCGCGTAGAACGCGCCATGGCCGAGCGAGAACTGGCCGCTGATCCCCGTGAGCAGGTTCAGCCCCAGGATCGCGATGGCGTAGACCAGCGCCATGGTGAGCTGGAAGGTGACGAAGTTCTTCAGGAACAGCGGCGCGATCGCGAGCGCGACCACCACCGCGATCCCGAACCAAGCTGAGCTCGCGATCCCGCCGGCGCGGGGCTGCGCCTCACGGCCAGGAGCCGCCTCGCGAGTGGAAACCGCCTCGCGGCCGGGCAGGATGTCGGCGCTGTGCTCGATCGTCATCCTAGACCCTCTGCACGCTGACGCGGCCGAACAGGCCGTTGGGCTTCACGACCAGCACGCCGACGATCAGGAACAGCGCGATGGGGAGCTTCAGCTCGCCGCCGATCACCGGGATGTAGGTGCCGGCGAGGTTCTCGACGACGCCCACCGCGAAGCCGCCCAGCACCGCCCCGGCGGGACTGTTGAGGCCGCCCAGCACCGCTCCGGCGAAGCCGTACAGCAGAATCGAGAGCATCATGTTCGGCTCCAGGAACACCACCGGGGCGATCAGCATCCCGGCGATGGCCCCAATGGCCGACGCCATGCCCCAGCCGAGCGCGATCATCCAGCCGACCCGCACGCCGACCAGCCGCGCCGACTCGGGGTTGGCCGCCGCGGCCCGCATCGCGAGCCCGATGCGGGTGAAGCGGAAGAAGCCGTACAGGAAGGCGAGGATCACCAGCGTGGCCCCGATCATTCCCGCCTGATGCGCGCCGATGAGGCGCGAGCCGAGGAACGGCCCGGACCCGAACGGGCTCGGGAAGGGCTTCACGGTGAAGTCCCACAGGAAGCCCGCGACGCTGTTCAGGATGGCGAACAACGCGATGAACACCACCACGTGGCTCAGCACCGGCGCGTCCTTCAGCGGCTTGAACACCACGCGCTCGATCGCCACGCCGCCCACGAACGAGATCGCGAGCGTGAGCGCGAAAGCGACCCAATAGGGCGCGCCCCACTGCATGAGCTGCCAGGCGATAAAGGTCGAGAACATCGCCATCTCGCCCTGGGCGAAGTTCAGGTGGTCGATGGCCTGGTAGATCATCACCACGGCCAGCGCCATGCAGGCGTAGATCGCGCCGCTCGCCACTCCGGCCAGGATCTGCTGCAGGAGAAGATCCATCCGTCAGTACCCCAGATAGGCTTTGCGGACGCCCTCGTCCTGCCGCAGCGCCGCCGATGGGCCCGACAGCACGATGCGGCCGGTCTCGATCAGGTAGGCCTGATCGGCCAGGTCGAGCGCGAGATCGGCGTTCTGCTCCACGATCAGCATGCTGACCTTCTGCTCGCGGTTCACGCGCCCCAGCGTCTCGAAGAGCTCGCGCACCACCAGCGGGGCGAGCCCGAAGGACGGTTCGTCGAGCAGCATGAGGCGCGGCCGCAGCATCAGGGCGCGCGCCACCGCCAGCATCTGCTGCTCGCCGCCCGACAGGGTGCCGGCCTGCTGCGTACGGCGCTTCTCGAGGATCGGAAAGGTCGCGAACATCCGGTCCATGTCGTCCCGGATCCCGGCCTTGTCGCGCCGGGTCATGGCCCCGAGCTCAAGGTTCTCCTCCACGGAGAAGCGCGCGAAGGTGCCGCGCCCCTGCGGCACATGCGCGATGCCGCGCCGGACCACGTCCTCGGTGGAGCGCCCCGCGATCGACCGCCCCTCGAACAGGATGTCGCCGCTGGTCCGGATCATTGCGCAGAGCGCTCGCAGCGTCGTGGTCTTGCCCGCCCCGTTGGCGCCCAGCAGCGTCGTGACCCCGCCTTCGTCGAGGGTGAAGTCGAGCCCATGCAGCGCCTGGACGGCGCCATAGGACGCCTTCAGGTTCTTCACCTCCAGCAAGGCCGTCATGCCGCCTTGTCCCCCAGATAGGCGCGGATGACGTCCGGGTCCCGCTGCACCTCGGCGGGCGTGCCTTCGGCGAGCTTGCGGCCGAAATTCAGCGCCACCACCCGGTCGGCGATCGACATCACGAGGCCCATGTGGTGCTCCACCAGCAGCACCGACACGCCGCGCTCGTCGCGAATGCGGCGGATCAGCCGGCCAAGCTCGTGCACCTCGTCGTGGTTGAGGCCGCCGGCCGGCTCGTCCAGCAGCAGAAGCTTCGGCTGCGTGGCCAACGCGCGCGCCAGCTCCACGCGCTTCTGCGTGCCGAACGGCAAGCCGCCCACCGGCACGTCCGCCACGAACTCCAGGCCGAGCCACGCCAGGATCTCATCAACGCTCTCCAGCAGCGCACGCTCGGTGCGCCGGGCGGCGGGCAACCGCAGGGCGTCGCCGAACATGCTCGACCGGCTGCGCGCATGGCCGCCCACCAGCGCGTTGTCGCGCACGGACAGGCGCGGAAACAGCGCGACGTTCTGGAAGGTCCGCCCGATGCCGATCTCGGCGATCCGGTGCGCGGCCCGGCCGAGAATGCTCACGCCCTCCAGCCGGATGTCGCCCGAGGTGGGGTGGTAGAGCCGGCTCAGGCAGTTGAACAGCGTGGTCTTGCCCGCGCCGTTGGGCCCGATCAGCCCGAGAACGTGCCCGGCGCGCTGGTCGAAGCTGACGCCGTCCAGCGCCGTGATGCCGCCGAACGTGACACGAATGTCGGCCACCCGCAGAAGCGGCTCGGCGCCGCTCATGCGCGCCCCGTCAGCAGGGTCGTGGCGCCGGCCGATGCTGCGTCAGCCGGCCTCCTCGGGGACGATTGCATGAGGGTTCCCTCCCGTTTGGGCGCGGGCCGCTTGGCGGCCTCGTTGTTCTGGTTGAGATGGGCGGGGCGAGGCCCCGTTGAGCGTCGCCTCGACGGTTCGCACCAGGGCGACGAGGCGCGGCCCGATGTCGTTTTCGAGCCTGTCGCGCGTGAAGCGGAACGCCGGCGCGCCGCAGTTGAACGCCATGGGCCGGCTGCCGTCATGCGGGATGAAGGGCGCGCCCACCGAATGGACGTCGTCCTGCCACTCGCCGACCGATATCGTGAAGCCCCGCCGGGCATGAAACTCCAGCGCCCGCTCCACGCCGTCGCGCACCTGCGGCCAGCGCGCGCCGTAGCGCGGCGCCATCTGCAGCAATTGCTGCTCGCGCTCATGGGCGGGCAACGCCGCCAGATAGGCGCGTCCCATCGCGGTGGTCGCCATGGGGATGCGCGAGCCGATATCGAGCCGCACCGTGAAGGCGGATTCGCCGCGCGCCTGGCTCACATAGATCATGCTGTTGCGGTCCGGCCCGCCCAGCGCCACCGCGCCGCCCGCGTGGTCGGCGAGCTCCTGCATCGGGATCTGCGCCACGTGCCGGACGCCCAGATTGGCCAGCGCCGCATAGCCGAGGGCCAGCGCGGCCGGGGCCAGCTCGTACTTGCCAAAGCGCGGCACGGCCGTGAGGTAGCCGAGACGCGTGAGCGTGTAGGTGAGGCGCGTCACGGTGGGCTTGGGCAGGCCCGTGCGGGCCGCGATCTCGTGATTGCCCAGGAGGCCGTCGCCCGGCTTGAACGCCCGCAGCACGTCGAGGCCACGCGCCAGCGCGACCACGAACTTGCGGTCGCTCTCCCCTTCGGCGCTGGCGTCCCTCTCCGGCATCCATGCTCCTTCTGGCCGTGGCCGTGAGCCGTTGACAGGGAGTGCGCCACACTTCTAGCCTGTCCGTCAAGATGCGAAACTTGATTTCGCAGTGCGGAACATCGGCCTGGGAGGGCGCATGAGGACGGGAGAGCGCGCGTGACGGCCGGCCGTCCCTTCGCCTGGGAAAAGTCCTACGCGCCCGGCGCGCGCTGGGACGCGCCCATTGCGCGCACCACCCTTCCGGCCCTGCTCGAACGTGCTGTCGCGGCCTACCGCGACCGCCCCGCCATTGCGTTTCGCGGGCACGACATCAGCTTCACGGATCTCGGACGGCACGTGCGCGAAGCCGCGGCCGGCTTCCACGAGGCCGGGCTCGGCCCCGGCGCGACGGTCGCGCTCTACCTTCCGAACACGCCCTGGCACCCCGTCGCATTCTTCGGCGCGGCGCGGGCCGGCGCGCGCATCGCGCATCTCAGCCCGCTCGACGCCGAGCGCACGCTCGCGCACAAGCTCACGGACAGCGGCGCCCGCACGCTGGTGACCACCAATCTCGGCCCGCTCCTGCCGATGGCTCTGCGGCTGCTGGACGCCGGCGCGGTGGACCGCGTCATCGTGGGCGAGGACGCCCGATGGGGCGAGAGCGCCGGAACCGAGATCCCGGACCGCCCGGGCGTCGTCCGCTTCTCGGCCTTCACGGCGGAAGCCGTCCCGCCCGCCTCCTGGCCGGAGCCCGGCGTCGAGGACGTCGCGCTGCTGCAATACACGGGCGGCACCACCGGCGTGCCCAAGGGCGCGATGCTCACGCACGGCAATCTCACGGCCGCGGTGTCGATGTACAACGCCTGGCTGGAGGGCCAGGGCCTCTCCCGCCCCGGGCAGGACCGCGTCATCGGCGTGCTGCCGCTGTTCCACATCTACGCGCTCACGACGATCCTCCTGCGCCAGATCGACCGGGGCAACACCATCCTGCTGCGCAGCCGCTTCGACGTGGAGCAGACCATCCGCGACATCGAGCAGGAGCGCGCCACGTCGTTTCCGGGCGTCCCCACCATGTGGATCGCGCTCGCCAACCACCCGGGCATCGACAAGGTCGACTTCTCGGGCATGACGCACTGCGCCTCGGGCGGCGCGCCCCTGCCGGTGGAGGTCGCGCGCCGGTTCGAGCGGCTCACCGGCCACAAGCTGGTGGGCGGCTGGGGCATGACCGAGACGTCCCCGGCCGGCACCAACCTGCCCGAGAACGGCCCTTCCAAGCCCGGCACGATCGGCATCCCGCTGCCCGGCGTCGAGCTCGACATCGTCGCGCTCGACGACCCCACGCGCGCGCTGCCGGCCGGCGAAGTCGGCGAATTGCGGGTGCGCGGCCTCAACGTCACCAAGGGCTACTGGAACTGCCCGGACGAGACCGCGGCGGCCTTCGTGGGCGACCGCTTCCTCACCGGCGATGTCGGCTACATGGACGAGGACGGCTTCTTCTTTATCGTCGATCGCAAGAAGGACATGATCATCTCGGGCGGCTTCAACGTCTATCCGCAGATGATCGAGCAGGCGATCTACGAGCACCCGGGCGTGGCCGAATGCCTGGTGGTTGGCGTCCCGGACGACTACCGGGGCGAGGCCGCAAAGGCCTATGTCACGCTGCGCGACAACGCCGAACCGTTCTCGCTGGATGACCTGCGGCTGTTTCTCGCCGACAAGCTCGGCAAGCACGAGATGCCGGCCGCGCTGGAGTTCCGCGCCACCCTGCCGCGAACGCCGGTGGGAAAGCTCTCGCGGGCCGAACTCCGCAAGGAAGCCGCGCCCTGACGGGGCTTTCGCCTGAATGGTTTACGTGTAAACTAAATCCAACGTGGCCGAACGGCCTCATAGGGGAACCGCCATGGACCTGCGCTTCACCGCCAAGGAACTCGCCTTCCGGGACGAGGTGCGCGCCTTCTTCAAGGAGGCGCTGCCCCCGCAGATCCGCGAGCGCATCACCTCCGGCCATCATCCCACCAAGGACGATCTCGTCACCTGGCAGCGCATCCTCAACGCCAGGGGCTGGGCCGTGYCGCACTGGCCGCGCGAGTGGGGCGGCACGGACTGGACGCCCGTGGAGCAGTACATCTTTCAGGAGGAGATGCAGCTCGCCCCCGCGCCGCAGCCGCTGCCTTTCGGCGTCAACATGGTCGCGCCCGTGATCTACACCTTCGGCAGCGACGCGCAGAAGAAGCGCTTCCTGCCCCGCATCGCCAACATCGACGACTGGTGGTGCCAGGGATTTTCCGAGCCCGGCGCCGGCTCCGACCTCGCATCGCTCAAAACAAAGGCCGAGCGACAGGGCGACCACTACGTCGTCAACGGCCAGAAGACCTGGACCACGCTGGCCCAGCACGCCGACTGGATCTTCTGCCTCGTGCGCACCGACCCGGCCGCCAAGAAGCAGATGGGCATCTCGTTCCTGCTCATCGACATGAAGACGCCCGGCGTCACCGTGCGGCCGATCCAGACCATCGACGGCGGGCACGAGGTCAACGAGGTTTTCTTCGACGACGTGCGCGTGCCTCTCGAGAACCTCGTCGGCGAGGAAAACAAAGGTTGGGACTACGCCAAGTTCCTGCTTGGCAACGAGCGCGTCGGCATCGCGCGCGTCGGCGTCTCCAAGGAGCGCATCCGCCGCATCAAGCAGCTCGCGGCCGTGGAGGTGTCGGGCGGGCGTCCGCTGATGGAGGACAGGCGCTTTCGCGAGAAGCTCGCGGCCGTCGAGATCGAGCTGAAGGCGCTGGAGATCACCCAGATGCGCGTGGTCGCGGCCGAGGGCCGGCGCGAGCGCGGCAAGCCGGACCCGGCTTCCTCGGTGCTGAAGATCAAGGGCTCGGAGCTGCAACAGGCCACCACCGAGCTCCTGCTGGACGTGATCGGCCCCTACGCGATGCCTTATGATCCGCATTCGGAGGAGGGGTCCAACGAGCCGCCGGTCGGCCCCGACTGGGCCGCCATGATCGCCCCCAACTACTTCAACACCCGCAAGGTCTCGATCTACGGCGGCTCGAACGAGATCCAGAAGAACATCATCGCCAAGGCAGTGCTGGGGCTCTGACATGGATTTCGATCTCACCGAAGAGCAGCGCCTCCTGAAGGACAGCGTCGATCGCCTGCTGGCGGACGCCTACGGCTTCGATGCCCGCAAGCAGATCGTCGCGTCCGACGAGGGCGTGAGCCGGGCCGTGTGGGCGCAGTTTGCCGAGCTGGGCCTGCTCGGGCTGCCTTTTTCCGAGGAGCAGGGCGGCTTTGGCGGCGGCCCGGTCGAGACCATGATCGTCATGGAGGCGTTCGGCCGCGCGCTGGTGGTCGAGCCCTACCTCGCCACCGTGATCCTGGGCGGCGGCCTCATCCGCCACGCCGGCTCGGCCGCCCAGCAGGCCGCCATCCTGCCGGCCGTGGCGGCCGGCGAACGCCGCCTCGCCTTCGCGCATGCGGAACGGCAGGCCCGCTACGACCTCTTCGACGTGGCCACGACCGCGAGGCAGGACGGCGACGGCTGGGTGCTGGACGGCCAAAAGGGCCTCGTGCTGCACGGCGACGCCGCCGACACGCTGATCGTCTCGGCCCGCACGGGCGGCGCATCGCGTGACCATTCCGGCATTGGCCTCTTCCTGGTGGACGCTTCCGCGCCCGGCGTCAGCCGCCGTGGGTACCCGACGCAGGACGGCCAGCGCGCCGCCGAGATTGCGCTCACGGGCGTGCGGGTCGGCCTGGACGCCGTGCTGGGCGACCCGACCGGCGCGTTGCCAGTGATCGAGAAGGTCGTGGACGAAGCCATCGCGGCGCTCTGCGCCGAGGCGGTGGGCGCCATGGAGGCCTCGCTGCAATCCACCGTCGAGTACCTCAAGACTCGCCAGCAGTTTGGGACGCCCATCGGCAGCTTCCAGGTGCTGCAGCACCGCGCCGCCGAAATGGTGGTGGCGCTGGAGCAGGCCCGCAGCATGGCGATGCTCGCCGCCATGATGGCCGGCTCCTCCGACCCGCGCGAACGCCGCGCCGCCATCTCGGGCGCCAAGGCGCAGATCGGCCGCTCGGCCCGCTTCATCGGCCAGCAATCCGTGCAGCTGCATGGCGGCGTCGGCGTCACGATGGAGTACCAGATCGGCCACTACTTCAAGCGGCTGACTATGATCGACACGCTGTTTGGCGACGCCGACCACCATCTCGGGCTCACGGCGGACGCCGGCGGCCTCATCAACACCTGACCATCACGCCGAAGCCGGCGCCGGAGCACCCTCACCCATGCCGATCCCGTCGCTCCTGCAGGGCCGCCTGACGCTGCCCGTGATCGCGTCGCCTATGTTCATCGTCTCGAACCCGAGCCTCGTGATCGCCCAGTGCCTCGCCGGCGTGGTAGGCTCCTTCCCGGCTCTCAACGCCCGCCCCAAGGAGGAGCTGGAAGGCTGGATCCTGCGCATCAAGGCCGCGCTCGCGGAGGCGCAAGCCGATGACCCGGCCCGCAAGGTCGCGCCTTTCGCCGTGAACCAGATCGTCCACGCCTCCAATGACCGGCTCGATCACGACGTCGACCTCTGCGTGAAGCACGAGGTGCCGATCATCATCACCAGCCTGCGCGCGCCGGGCCGCGTGGTGGAACGTGTGCATTCGTATGGCGGCCTCGTGTTCCACGACGTGATCTCGATCCGCCATGCCGAGAAGGCGCTGGCCGAGGGCGTCGACGGATTGATCCTGGTCTGCGCCGGCGCTGGCGGCCATGCGGGGCCGCTCAGCCCCTTCGCGCTCGTGGGCGAGATCCGCAAATTCTATGACGGCCCGATCATCCTCTCGGGCTCCATCGCCAATGGCCGCTCGATCCTGGCCGCGCAGGCGATAGGGGCCGACCTCGCCTATATGGGCACGCGCTTCATCGCCACCCGCGAGGCCAACGCGGACGAACGCTACAAGGCAATGATCGTCGACTCCTCGGCGGCCGACATCGTCTACACGCCGCTCTTCACCGGCGTGCACGGCAACTACCTCAAGCCCAGCGTCGCCGCGCAGGGCCTCGACCCCGACAATTTGCCCACCGCCGGCAAGGACGCGATGAACTTTGCGTCGGGGACCGGCAAGGCGTGGCGCGACATCTGGGGCGCGGGCCAGGGCGTCGGCCTCATCGACGACGTGCCGTCAACGGCCGACCTCGTCGCCCGCCTGCGCGAGGAATATGCTGAGGCCAAGCAGCGCCTCGCCGCCGCCGCGTTCTGATCAAGGGGCCCACAATGACCGACACGATCCGCCGTTCCACCCCCGCGCCCGGCCTCCTGCAGCTCGAGATCAACCGGCCCAAGCGCCGCAACGCGCTCAACGACGAAGCCTATCGGGGCCTGATCGACGGCCTCGCGGCCGCGGCGGCCGACGACGCCGTCCGGGTCGTGGTGATCACCGGGGCGCAGATGTGCTTCACGTCCGGCAACGACATTGCGGATTTCATGACCCGCCAGGAAGGATCGGCCGACCACGCCGCCATCCGCTTCCTGCGCGCCATCGCGAGCTTCGAAAAGCCCGTGGTCGCCGCCGTGGAGGGCTTCGCGATCGGCATCGGCACCACCATGCTGCTGCATTGCGACCTCGCCTATGCGGGACGCTCGGCGCGCTTCAAGCTGCCCTTCGTGCCGCTCGGCATCTGCGCCGAGGGCGCGTCGACGCTGCTGCTCCCGCAGGCCGCCGGCGCCAAGCGCGCCTCCGAGCTCTTGCTGTTCGGCGAGGAGTTCTCGGGCGTGGGCGCCGCCCGCGACGGGCTGGTGAACGAGGCCGTGGAGGATGGGCAGGCCCTCCCGCGCGCCCTCGCGCGCGCCACCGTCCTCGCCGCCCTGCCGGCCGCCTCCGTGCTGGCCACCAAGGCGCTGCTGCGCAAGGCGCGCGGCCCGCTCGTGCTCGACACCATTGCGGCGGAGGCGGCCGAGTTCGACCGCCTGCGCCGGCTGCCCGAGACGCAGGCCCGCTTCATGGCCTTCATGCAGAAGCGGTGAGCAGGCTCACCGCTCCAGCGGCTTCGCCCGCAGGAAGTTGAAGTCGCAGCCGTGCTCGGCCTGGAGCACTTCGTCGAAGTAGAGCTTGGCGTAGCCGCGCTCCGGCGTGGCCGCCATTGGCCGCCACTGCGCCCGCCGGCGGCCGAGCTCCACCTCGTCGACCAGCAGGTCGATGCGCCCGCCCGCGACGTCAAGCCGGATCCGGTCGCCGTCCCGCACCAGCGCGAGCGGCCCGCCCTCGGCCGCCTCGGGGCTGATATGGAGCACAATCGTCCCGAAGGCCGTGCCGCTCATGCGGGCGTCCGAGATCCGCACCATGTCCTTCACGCCCGCCGCCGCGAGCTTGCGCGGGATCGGGATGTAGCCCGCCTCCGGCATGCCGGGCGCGCCCTTCGGCCCGGCGTTCTGCAGCACCAGCACGTCGTCGGCCGCGACGTCGAGCGCGTCGGAATCCAGCCGCTCGGCCATGTCCTCCAGCGAGGTGAACACCACCGCCCGCCCCTCGTGCTGCAGCAATTCCGGCGTGGCGGCGGCCTGCTTGATCAAGGCCCCGTTCGGCGCAAGGCTCCCGGTCAGCACCCGCAAACCGCCGCCCGCATGGATGGGGTCGGCCGCAGTCCGCACCACGGCCTGGTCCCACGCGGCTGGCGCACGCTCCAACTCGTCGCCGAGTGACCGGCCCGACACCGTGATGCAGTCGAGATCCACCTGGTCGCGGATCTCCCGCAGCACCGTCGCGAGCCCGCCGGCGCGATGCAGGTCCTCCATGTAGTGCTGGCCCGACGGCTTCAGGTCCACCAGCACGGGCGTTTCCTGCCCCATGCGGTCGAAGCCCGCCATGTCGAGCTCGATGCCGAGCCGCCCCGCCATCGCGACGAGGTGGATCACCGCATTGGTGGAGCCGCCGATCGCCTGCAGCACCCGCAGCGCGTTCTCGAAAGCCGCCGGCGTCATGATGTCGGCCGGCCGCAGCTTCTCGGCCGCAAGCGCGACGGCCCGCGCGCCGGTGGCCTCCGCGTGCCGCAGCCGGTCCGCGTCCACGGCCGGGATCGCGGCGCCGCCCGGCAGCATCATGCCGAGCGCCTCGGCGCACAGCGCCATGGTGCTGGCCGTCCCCATCACCATGCAGGTGCCCGGCCCCGGCGCCAGCTTGCCGCTGATCACCTCGATCTCGTCGCCGTCGATCGCGCCCGCCCGGTGCTGGCCCCACAGGCGCCGGCAATCCGTGCAGGCGCCCAGCCGCTCGCCTTTGTGCGAGCCCGTGATCATCGGCCCCGTCACGGTCAGGATGGCCGGCACGTCGGCGCTCGCCGCGCCCATCAGCAACGCCGGAACTGTCTTGTCGCAGCCGCCGATCAGCACCACGGCGTCCATCGGCTGCGCGCGGATCATCTCCTCGGCGTCGATCGACATCAGGTTTCGCAGGAACATGCTGGTCGGATGCGAGAAGCTCTCGTGCATCGAGATGATCGGGAATTCCAGCGGCATGCCGCCCGCCAGCATCACGCCGCGCTTGATCGCGTCGATCAGGTCCGGAACGTTGCGATGGCAGGCGTTGTAGGCCGAGTAGGTGTTCGTGATGCCGATGATCGGCCGCGACAGCGCATCGTCCGAGTAGCCCATCGCCTTGATGAAGGCCTTGCGGAGAAACAGCGAGAACGCCGCGTCGCCATACTGCGCAAGCCCCTTGCGCATGCCGGTTTTCTGGTCGGACATCGTCGCCTCTCCGGTTCGGCGTCTTCGCGCGCCCGGTCCGAGGAATAGCGCGGGTGCGGCGACGCGGACAGGGAAAACACCGTCGAATGAAGCGCTTTTCGGCCCGGCGCAGGTATGGCCCGGGTCTGAACTGTCATCTTAGGGAGTTTCGGACGAAGTAAGTTGCAGCGCTCGTTCACGTCGGTACTATCGCGGCTCCAGGCAGCGGAACCGCCCGAAACCGTCGGTCAATCCGGTTCTTGATTTCCGTTGCATGAAATTGGGACGTGCTCCAAAAGAGGGGCGATGGCCGAAAAGGCCATGACAAGAACGTTGGGAGAAATGCATGAAGGGCGTTCAGTCGATTTTCGGCGTCGTTGCTCTTGGCGCGGCGCTGTTTGCGTCCGGCGCGATGGCGCAGGACAAGGGCACCGTTGGGGTGTCGATGCCGACCAAGTCCTCCGCGCGCTGGATCGCGGACGGCGACAACATGGCCAAGGTGCTCACCGCCAAGGGCTACAAGGTCGATCTGCAATACGCGGATAACGACATTCCGAACCAGCTCGCCCAGATCGAGAACATGATCACGAAGAAGGAGAAAGTCCTGGTGATCGCCGCGATCGATGGCACCACGCTGTCGGGCGCGCTGCAGAAGGCCGCCGACGCCGGCATCAAGGTCATCTCGTATGACCGCCTGATCCGCGGCTCGGCGAATGTCGACTATTACGCGACCTTCGACAACTTCCAGGTCGGCGTGCTGCAGGCCCAGAGCATCGAGAAGGCGCTCGGCCTCAAGGACGGCAAGGGCCCGTTCAACATCGAGCTCTTCGGCGGCTCGGCCGACGACAACAACGCCTTCTTCTTCTACGACGGCGCGATGTCGGTGCTGAAGCCCTACATCGACAGCGGCAAGCTGGTCGTCCAGTCCAAGCAGATGGGCATGGACAAGGTGTCCACCCTGCGTTGGGAGGCCTCCGTCGCCCAGTCGCGCATGGATAACCTGCTGAGCGCCTTCTACACGCAGAAGAAGGTCGACGCGGTTCTGTCGCCCTACGACGGCCTCTCGATCGGCATCATCGCCTCGCTGAAGGGCGTCGGTTACGGCTCCAAGGACATGCCGATGCCGGTGATCTCCGGCCAGGACGCCGAAGTCCCCTCCGTGAAGTCCATCATCGCGGGCGAGCAGACCTCGACGATCTTCAAGGACACGCGCGAACTCGCCAAGGTCTCGGCCGGCATGGTGGACGCGGTGCTGTCGGGCTCCAAGCCCGAGATCAACGACACCAAGACCTACAACAACGGCGTCAAGGTGATCCCGTCCTACCTGCTGAAGCCCGTCGCGGTCGACAAGTCGAACTGGAAAGAGACCCTGATCGACAGCGGCTACTACAAGGCCGAGCAGTTCAAGTAAGCCCTGATCCCGGGCCGCTCACGCGAGCGGCCCGACACTTTGCCGGCCCGGGCCTCCCCTGGGCCGGATGCTTCATCCCCTCCGGTCGGGCGCGAGACATGGAAGACCCAATTCTCGAGATGCGGGGCATCTCCAAGAGCTTCCCCGGCGTCAAGGCGCTCAAGAACGTCAACCTCGTGGTCAGGGCCGGCGAGATCCATGCGATCTGCGGCGAGAACGGCGCCGGCAAGTCGACCCTCATGAAGGTCCTGAGCGGCGTCTACCCCTATGGCTCCTACGAGGGCGACATCGTCTACCAGGGCGAGGAACGCCGCTTTTCGTCCATCTCGGACAGCGAGCACCTGGGCGTCATCATCATCCACCAGGAACTCGCGCTGGTTCCGCTGCTCTCGATCGCCGAGAACATCTTCCTCGGCAACGAGCCGTCCCGCATGGGCGTGATCGACTGGTCCGAAGCCTTCAGCCGCACGCGCGATCTCCTGAAGAAGGTCGGCCTGAAAGAATCCCCCAACGCGCTGATCACCAATATCGGCGTTGGCAAGCAGCAGCTGGTCGAGATCGCCAAGGCGTTGGCCAAGCGCGTCAAGCTGCTGATCCTGGACGAGCCGACCGCCAGCCTGAACGAGACCGACAGCGCCGCGCTGCTCGACCTGCTGCTCGAGTTCAAGCGCCAGGGCCTCACCTGCATCATCATCTCGCACAAGCTCAACGAGATCGCCCGCGTCGCCGACAGCATCACGATCCTTCGGGACGGCAGCACGGTGGAGACCATCGACTGCCGCACCGAGGAGATCAGCGAAGGCCGCATCATCAAGAGCATGGTCGGGCGCGAGATGTCGGACCGCTACCCGCCACGCGAGCCCAAGATCGGGGACACGCTGTTCGAGATCCGCGACTGGCAGGTCGAACACCCGCAGCACGCCGGCCGCAAGGTCATCAAGGGCGTCGACCTGAAGGTGCGCGCCGGCGAGGTCGTCGGCATCGCGGGCCTGATGGGCTCCGGCCGCACCGAGCTCGCAATGAGCATCTTCGGCGGAGCCTATGGCCACAACATCACCGGCCAGGCCACCATGCGCGGCCAGCCGATCGACGTCAGCTCCATCCAGAAGGCCGTGGCTGCCGGCCTCGCCTATGTGACGGAGGATCGCAAGGCGCTCGGCCTGATCCTCAACGACGACATCAAGCACAACATCTCGCTCGTGAACCTGCCCGGCGTCGCCAAGGCGGGCGTGATCGACGACGCGACCGAGACGCATGTCGCGAATCGCTATCGCAAGCAGCTCAACATCCGCTCCTCGTCGATCCTGCAGAAGACGCTGAACCTCTCGGGCGGCAACCAGCAGAAGGTCGTGCTGAGCAAATGGCTCTTCGCCGACCCGCAGGTGCTGATGCTCGACGAGCCCACGCGCGGCATCGACGTCGGCGCGAAATACGAGATCTACACCATCATAAACGAGCTCGCGGCGAGCGGCCGCGGCGTCATCGTGATCTCGTCCGAGATGCCCGAGCTGCTCGGCATCTGCGACCGGATCTACGTCATGAACGAAGGCCGCTTCGTGGACGAAATGCCGGCCAGCGAAGCCAGCCAGGAAAAGATCATGGCCGCCATCATGCGCCAATACAGGGTGACAGCATGACCGAAGCGACGAGCGCCCAGGGCGCGGCCCCCGCCGGGGCCGGAACCGGGACATCCTGGAAGAGCCACATCCGTGAATACGGCCTGCTCGGCTCCCTTCTGGTGATCATGGTCTTCTTCCAGGTCATGACCGACGGCGTGCTGCTGCAGCCCGTCAACATCACCAACCTCATCCAGCAGAACAGCTACATCGTCATCATGGCGCTCGGCATGCTGTTCGTGATCGTAGGCGGCAACATCGACCTGTCGGTCGGCTCCATCGTGGGCTTCGTCGGCGCGATCGCGGCCCTGCTGATGGTCGGCTTCACGCTGCCGGGCACCGAGATCTTCATTAAGGTGCACTGGTTCCCGGTGATCCTGCTGTCGCTCGCGCTGGGTGGACTCATCGGCGCCGCGCAGGGATGGTTCGTCGCCTATGCGGCGATCCCGGCCTTCATCGTCACGCTCGGCGGCATGCTGATCTTCCGCGGCCTCACCGGCAACATGCTGGCCGGCCAGTTCGTCGGCCCCTTCGCCAACGACTTCCAGAACATCAGCAAGGGCTTCATCCCGGAGTTCATCACCGCCACGGCCCAGGGCTTCAAGTGGACCTCGATGTTGCTCGGCGCCGCCATTGCGGCCGCGCTGTTCGCCTTCGACTTCCGCAAATGGAGCCGCGCCGGCGCGCAGGAGATTGACCGCGAGCCCGCGCCGCTGTTCATCGGCAAGAACCTCGTATTCGCCGCCCTGATCCTCGGCGTCACCTACCTGCTCGCCTCCTACCGCGGCCTGCCGGTGGTGCTCGTCATCATGGGCGCGCTGATCCTGTTCTATAACTTCGTAACCACCCGCACGGTGATCGGCCGGCGCATCTACGCGCTTGGCGGCAACGCGCAGGCGGCGCGCCTGTCCGGCATCAAGACGCAGCGCCTCGCCTTCCTGACCTTCGTGAACATGGGCGTGCTCGCCGGCCTCGCCGGCCTCATCGTGGCGGCGCGGCTCAATTCGGCGACGCCCAGCGCCGGCAACTCCTTCGAGCTCGACGTCATCGCGGCCTGCTTCATTGGCGGCGTCTCGGCGTCGGGCGGCGCCGGCCGCGTCATGGGCGTCGTGATCGGCGCGTTCTTCATGGGCATCATGAACAACGGCATGTCGATCCTGGGCATCGGCATCTTCTGGCAGCAGGTCGTGAAGGGCTTCGTCCTGCTCGCCGCCGTCTACCTGGACGTCTACAACAAGAGCAAGTGAGCTCCCTCGCGATGGCCCTGTCCGCCGAAGCCGCCGCCTTTACGCCGCGTCCTTGAACCGGTCGTCGGGCCCACGCGGCAGCGCCTGCAGCCGCGTCAACGCGGCGGAGAGCCGGGCCGCCTCGTCGTAGCGCGTTTCCGCATGCGGGAATCCGGCGTCATCACCCGCCGCCAGCGCCTCCGCGAAGCCCGAGAGCCGCCGCATCGGCGTCGCGAGCCACCCGGCGAACAGGCACAGCAACAGGAACGAGATCACGAAGCCGGTTCCGAGGATCTTCCAGAACCCGGCCGTGAGATCGCCGATCACCTGCGTGGCGGACGCCAGGTCCTGCCGGGCCACGAGGCTCCAGCCGAAGCTCGGCAGGTCCGCGTAGCCCACGGTCGGCACCACGGTGGTGATGTAGTCGCGCCCATCGGGCCAGCGCTCGATGCGGGTGAGGGTTCCGCCACGCTGCGCGCTCGCGAGCGCGGTGGCGTCGAGCTGCTTGTCCTGCAGATCGGCCGGCCCGTACAGCACGCGGTTGTCCCGCGACACCAGCAGCAGCTCGATGCCGGGCGACCGCAGCCGCGCCAGCGTGTCCTTCACCCAGTTCCAGTCCACATGCGCGCCGATGACCCCCACGGTCTGCCCGGCCGGGCCGCGCAGCGGCGCGGTGAGATCCACGAAGCGGAAGGGTTCGCCGGTGGGATTGGGCAGGAGCTTCGCCAGCAACTGCGCCTCGTGCACGTCCACGGCGGACGGCCCCTCGAGGCCCTGCCGGAACCACGGCCGCTGAGCCACGCTCTGCCCTTCAAGCATGCCCTGCGAGGCTGCGAAGACCTTGCCCTCCACGTCCGCCACGCCGATCCAGCTGAACCGGGCGCCGAGCCTGCCCACCAGGGTCAGGTCGGCCCGAAGCCGCTCCTGCTCGTCCAGCCGCACGCCGCTGAGGCCGCTCACGTCGAGCCACAGCTCGTGCAGGCGCTCGCCGAGCTGGCTCGCGGCCGCGTTCGCACGGTTGCTGAGCCGGTTGGCGATCTGTTGCTGGCCCTGCTGCGAGAGCTCCCGCGAGTACAGCCCAGCCGACACCAGGAACGGCACGAAGATCAGGATCGCGCCCGCATACACGATGTAGGTTCGAAGGCTTGCCCGCCCGGTGTTGGACATCGCTGTCTCCTATCCCTGCCGCACGTGGCGGACGTAAAGCTCGCGCGCGAACTGGCGCAGCATGATGGGGAGGCTCCCCCGCGTCGTGCTCGGGGTGTTCTTGGCCGCATGCAGCCGCACGAGCAGCGGCCCGATCTGCTCGGGGCTCGCCTCCAGCGCGAGGCTGGTCCGATCCGCCGTCGCGCCCTGCCCGGCGACCGTGGCGTTCACCACGCCCACGTCGGCGATGTCGATCGCGAGGCGCGTTCCGACCGGGGCGGGCGGCAGCCCGCGCAACTCGGCCGTGCCGAGCCCGAGGCTGACCAACCAGGGCCGGTAGTCCCGGCCATCGAGGCGCACGCGGGCGGGCTCGGCCTTGAACGCATCCGGGGCGTCGCCGCGGGGCGCCTCAATGCAGGCGCAACTCGCCACGATGAGAACGAGCAGATTGTAGAAGGTCCAGAACAGCACGACATACATGCCGTCGCCCGCCATCTGGTCGTAGTTGATCTCGCGCCAGGACGACGACACGAGGCCGACCAGCGTCAGCCCCATCAGGATCAGGAACGGCTTCATGATCGGCCATTGCACGACCGGGCGCGACCGGTCCCCGCCCTTCGCCGTGACTTTGAACTTGTGCGGCCCCGGCTGCGTCAGCCCCATCCAGATCGCCTTGGTGATCGGCCAGGCTGCGAGGAGCTGGCTGACGTCGTTCAGGATCGGCACCACGAGGCCGCCCGAGATCCAGTTCAGCGCCAGCAGGGTAACGACGTTGAACGGGACGTAGAAGGCGATCACGTCCTCCACGGTGGCGTTCACGACCGTCACGCCGAAATACCAGTAGAGCAGCGGGCAGAGCATGCTGGCCAGCCGGAACGGAAAGGTGCTGATCCAGAACAGCGCGCTGTCGCCGACGCTCCAGCGCTGCCGCCAGCTAATGCTTCGGCGCGTCCACGGCGTGTAGCCGCCGCGCACGATTTCCATCATGCCCAGGCACCAGCGGCCGCGCTGCACGATGTATTCCTGCAGTCCCTCGGGGGCGAGGCCCTCCGTGAGAGCCTCGTTCAGGTACACGGTGTCCCAGCCCGCTTCCGCCAGCTTGATGGTCAGGAGGAAATCCTCCGTCACGCTCTCGGTCGGGAAGCCGCCGATGGCCGCGAGCGCATCCGCGCGCACCATCGAGGACGTGCCGCAGCACACCGCGATGCCCCAGGCGTCGCGCGAGGCCTCCAGATGATCGAAGAAGAACCGCTGCTCGTCGGGGTAGCCCCGGCCGATATGCAGATTATGCTGCAGCGGATCCTCGTTGAAGAAGTGCTGCGGCGTCTGCACGAGGCCGGTCCGGGCCTGCCCGAACAGCGCGACGCAGCGGCTGACGAAGTCGCGATGCGGCACGAAGTCGGCATCCAGCACGGCGATCAGCTCCGGGGCGTCCGGGTCCGTCCGCCGCCGCCAGAACGCGTGATTCAAATTGCCGGCCTTCGCGTGGGCGTTGTCCGGCCGGGTGACGTAGTCCACGCCGTAATGCGCGCACAGGGCCGCGAGCCAGGGCCGCCTTGCGTCGTCGAGAACGAAGATGCGCGCGGCCGGGTAGGCGCTCGCGACCGCGCCCGCGATCGTGCGCTCCAGCACGGAGGCTTCCTCGTTGTAGGTCGCGATATAGATGTCGACGCGCGGCGGCTGGCTCCCCCACCATCGGAGGTTCCGGTCGACCTCGGCGCTGCGTCGCCGCGTCCGCGACAGGATCAGGAATGCGCTCGTCGAGGACACGATCGTGAGCCCCTCGAGCAGCGCGAAAGCCCAGGCCAGCACCACGGTGGGCTCGAACGCGAAGGCCGGGATGGTCGCCGTGAACCTCCACACCAGATAGCGCCAGGCCAGCACGACCGACAGGCCCAGCAGCACGCTGCGGGCCCGCCAATCCTCGCGATCGAGCATCGGCAACACGACGAGCGCCAGCCCGAGCAGCGTGAGCGTGAGACCGAGGCTCGAGACGAGGGACGGGGCCGAGAACATCAGATGCCGAGCCCGGCCAGGAACGACCTCACCTCCTCGATCGGCCCATCCGAGAAGATCACGCGTCCCGTGCGGCCGACCGCGCAGCCCAGCTCGGGGTCGCGGGCCAGCGTCGGCGCCAGCAAGGTGACGTCATAGTGCTTCAGGTGCTCGGCGCTGGGCGCGACCGCCATGTTGCCGTAGAGCCCCGCCGCCCCGGCGCCCGCGAGCCGCACCACGCTGGCGTTGAACACGCGTCCGTCATTGTAGAGCCGGAAGCGCGCCGGGGCGCCGATCTGCAGGGTGTTGTAGAGCGACTCGGTGACGCTGGCTGTCACCACGATGGTGGAGCAGTCGACGAGGCGCACCAGATCCTGCCCGCGGCGGACGTGTTCGCCATCGTCCACGAGATAGTCCCAGGTCACGCCCGCGCCGGGAGCGTTCAACCGCGCCTGCGACATCCGGTTGACGCGCACGCGTTCGGCCGCCACGGCCTCGTCGGCCTGCCGCAGGCGCGTGTCGAGCCGGACGCGTTCGGCGGTGAGTTCGGCGGTCTTGAAGTCCAGTTCGCGCAGGCGTTGCACCGAGAACGGCTCGTCGTTGTAGCTGTCGCCAATGAAGACGCCGTTGCGGGCCGAGGCGAGCTCGGCCTCCAGATAGGTGCGGCGCTGGCGCGAGCTCTCGATCTCCTGCAGGGCGACGTCAGACGCGGCCCGAGCCTTGTCGAGCGCCGAGGCGGTCTGGACTCCGCGGTCGTTGAGATCGTTGGCGCGCTTCAGCGTCGCGTCGGCCTCGCGTTGGCGCGCCACGGCGGCGTCGCCGATCGCGCGCGCTTCCGCCACCTTGGCTTCGAGCTGCCGTATCCGGCCTTCCCGATAGAGCCGGGCCTGTTCGAGCAGGCCGGCCTTGGCGTTGTCCGTCGTCTGGCGCTGGCTGGCGTTGCGGTCGATCTCAGCCGCGGTGGCGAGCCGGTCTCGTTCGAGATCCACCAGCCGGGTTGCGTCGAACCTGCCATCCTGAATCTCGATCAGCGTCTCGCCTTCGGCCACCCGGGATCCGACAGCCTTGACCTTCAGCTGCAGCATGCCGTCCAGCGGCGCGCGGATGGTGGTCAACCGGGCGTTCAACGCCGCGTCGGCGCTTTTTCCGGCAAGATGTTCGCCGACGGTGAGGTACCCGCCGGCCGCCGCCAGAACGAGACCCAGGCTAAAGCTGAACACGCGCATGATGCTTCTTCAGGTTGTTGCATGATCAACCTGCCCGCGCCTCGGTTAAAGCGATGTAATGTTTGACCAGTAATATTTGTTAGAATGAACGGATAGTTTCTCGGTTTTCAGCCAAAAACGAAGTTTAGCAAAGAACAGACGACAACAGCAGAACATAGACGCAAAAACCATCAAGCTTGACCTAGCTTGGGCTTTGCCGCTGTTGCATCGCTTGTTCGAGACATCCACCTGGCCTACGAGACGGATTGGCGATCCGCAACGCAAAACGCCGCCCATTGTTGGGCGGCGTTTTTGCATTTGGGTATGAGGGGCTTTGGTTGCGGGGACAGGATTTGAACCTGTGACCTTCAGGTTATGAGCCTGACGAGCTACCGGGCTGCTCCACCCCGCGCCAGGGTGTTGGTCGTTGGAGGCTTTCGCCTGTTTGGACCGAACCGGAGTGTGCTGACG
>NZ_JBFUKI010000015.1:0-107660 GCF_056400925.1 Alsobacter sp. P4_H11 | reverse complement strand
ACCAAGGAGGAGGGCGGTCGCCATACCCCGTTCTTCACCAACTACCGGCCGCAGTTCTACTTCCGCACCACGGACGTGACCGGCATGGTGAAGCTGCCCGAGGGCACCGAGATGGTGATGCCGGGCGACAATGTCACCATGGAAGTCGAGCTGATCGCGCCCATCGCCATGGAGGAGAAGCTGCGCTTCGCCATCCGTGAAGGCGGCCGCACCGTCGGCGCCGGCGTGGTGGCCACCATCATCGCGTAACGATAAGGGCGCGTTCGCGACCTCGCGAGCGCGCCGACCATCCGCACGGGATCAGCCCGAGGGCAGACGACAATGAACGGCCAAAACATCCGAATCCGCCTGAAGGCGTTCGATCATCGCGTGCTCGACTCGTCGACGCGCGAGATCGTCTCGACCGCGAAGCGGACCGGAGCGCAGGTGCGGGGGCCCATTCCCCTTCCGACGCGTATCGAGAAATTCACAGTGAACCGCTCACCGCACGTCGACAAGAAGTCGCGTGAGCAGTTCGAGATCCGCACCCATAAGCGCGTGCTCGACATCCTCGACCCGACCCCCCAGACCGTCGATGCTTTGATGAAGCTCGACCTGGCGGCCGGCGTCGATGTCGAGATCAAGCTCTAAGGCCAGAGCGGGACACGGGGACCACACCATGCGGTCAGGCGTCATCGCCCAGAAACTCGGCATGACCCGCATCTTCACGGATGCAGGTGAACATGTGCCGGTCACCGTCCTCAAGCTGGACCACTGTCAGGTGGTCGGGCACAGGACGGAGGACAAGAACGGTTATACCGCGCTGCAAGTCGGCGCCGGCATGGCCAAGGTCAAGAACGTCTCCAAGGCGGAGCGCGGCAACTTCGCGATTGCCCAGGTGGAGCCGAAGCGCAAGCTCGTCGAGTTCCGCGTGTCCACGGACACGCTGATCCCGGTGGGCGCCGAAATCACGGCGGACCACTTCGTCGCTGGCCAGTTCGTCGACGTGACGGGCACCACGACGGGTAAGGGCTTCGCCGGCGGTATGAAGCGCTGGAACTTCGGCGGCCTGCGCGCCACCCACGGCGTGTCGGTCTCGCACCGCTCGCTGGGTTCGACGGGTGGTCGCCAGGATCCTGGCAAGACGTTCAAGAACAAGAAGATGGGCGGTCATCTCGGCGTCGAGCGCGTGACCACGCAGAACCTGCGTGTCGTGCAGACGGACGTCGAGCGCGGTCTGATCCTCGTCGAGGGGGCGGTCCCGGGCGTCAAGGGCGGATGGATCTTCGTGCGGGACGCGGTTAAGCGCGCTCTCCCGGCCGAAGCTCCCAAGCCCGGCGCGTTCCGGCTTCCGAACGGCTCCGAGACGGCGGCTCCCGCGACCGAAGGTCAGGAGAACGCGTGATGAAGCTCGATATCAAGAACTTCGAGGGCGGCGACGCCGGCTCGGTCGAGCTTTCGGACGAGATCTTCGGTCTCGAGCCGCGCCAGGACCTGATCCAGCGTTACGTGTTGTGGCAGCTCGCCAAGCGGCAGGCCGGCACGCACAAGACCAAGGGTCGCGCCGAGATCTGGCGCACCGGCAAGAAGCTCTACAAGCAGAAGGGCTCCGGCAACGCCCGCCACGGCTCGGCCCGCGTGCCGCAGTTCCGCGGCGGTGGTCGCGCCTTCGGTCCGGTCGTTCGCTCGCATGAGCACGACCTGCCCAAGAAGGTGCGCGCGCTGGCGCTTCGCCACGCTCTCTCGGCCAAGGCCCGGGACGGCGGCATCATGGTCGTCGACCAAGCCTCCGTGTCCGAGCCTAAGACCAAGGCGCTGCGCGATCGCTTCGCCGCCATGGGCCTCGGCAACGCGCTGATCATCGACGGCGCCGAGCTGAACCAGAACTTCGCGCTCGCCGCGCGGAACATCCCGAACATCGATGTCCTTCCGATCCAGGGCATCAACGTCTACGACATCCTCCGGCGCGAGACTCTCGTGCTGACCAGGGCTGCTGTCGACGCGCTGGAGGCGCGCTTCAAATGAGCACCGATCCGCGTCACTACGACATCATCCTCGGCCCGGTGATCACCGAAAAGGCGACCAACCAGTCCGAGCAGAACAAGGTTGTCTTCAAGGTTCGCAAGGACGCCTCGAAGCCGCAGATCAAAGCTGCGGTCGAGAAGCTCTTCGACGTGAAGGTCGAGGCCGTGAACACGCTGGTCCGCAAGGGCAAGGTGAAGCGTTTCAAGGGCACGGTCGGCACGCAGTCGGACGTGAAGAAGGCCGTCGTGACCCTGGCCGATGGTCAGTCGATTGACGTCACGACCGGGCTTTGAGCGAGAGGTAAGGAACAATGGCGCTCAAAACCTTCAAGCCGACTACGCCGAGCCTTCGCCAGCTCGTCATCGTCGACCGCAGCGAGCTCTACAAGGGCAAGCCGGTCAAGACGCTGACCGAGGGCAAGTCTTCCGCGGGCGGCCGCAACAACACGGGTCGCATCACCGTCCGCTTCCGCGGCGGTGGCCACAAGCAGACCTACCGCATCGTCGACTTCCGCCGTCGCGAGAAGCTCGGTATGGCGGCCAAGGTGGAGCGGATCGAGTATGATCCGAACCGCACGGCCTTCATCGCCCTGCTGCGCTACGCCGACGATACGGTCGCCTACATCCTGGCGCCGCAGCGCCTGGCAGTGGGTTCCGAGGTGATCTCGGCCGAGCAGGCCGACATCAAGCCTGGCAACGCCATGGCGATCGGCAACATCCCGGTGGGCACGATCGTGCACAACGTGGAAATGAAGATCGGCAAGGGCGGCGCGATGGCGCGTTCGGCCGGCACCTACGCCCAGATCGTGGGCCGCGACCAGGGTTACGTCATCGTTCGCCTGAACTCGGGCGAGCAGCGGCTGATCCATGGCGGCTGCTTCGCGACGGTCGGCGCGGTGTCGAACCCGGACCACATGAACACCTCGATCGGCAAGGCCGGTCGGCAGCGTTGGCTCGGCCGGCGTCCGCACAACCGCGGCGTGACCATGAACCCGATCGACCATCCGCACGGCGGCGGCGAAGGCCGCACCTCGGGCGGCCGTCATCCGGTTACGCCCTGGGGCAAGCCGACCAAGGGCAAGAAGACGCGTTCGAACAAGCGGACCGACACCTTCATCGTGTCGTCCCGCCACGCCCGTAAGAAGAAGTAAGGGGGTCCACGATGACTCGTTCCGTTTGGAAGGGCCCGTTCGTCGACGGTTACCTCCTGAAGAAGGCGGATGCCGCGCGGGCCTCGACCCGCTCAGAGGTGATCAAGATCTGGAGCCGTCGTTCCACGATCCTGCCGCAGTTCGTCGGCCTCACCTTCGGCGTCTACAACGGCCAGAAGCATATCCCGGTGAACGTTTCCGAGGAGATGGTCGGCCACAAGTTCGGCGAGTTCGCGCCTACCCGTACTTTCTACGGGCATGCGGCGGACAAGAAGGCCAAGAGGCGCTAAGCCATGGGCAAGGCTGCAACACCCCGCGCGCTTCCGGATAATGAAGCGAAGGCCGTCGCCCGGATGCTCCGGGTGTCGCCGCAGAAGTTGAACCTGGTCGCCGGTCTCATCCGGGGCAAGAAGGTCGCCACGGCGCTCGCCGATCTCGAATTCTCGAGGAAGCGTATCGCCAAGGACGTCCGGAAGTGCCTGGAGAGCGCCATCGCGAACGCCGAGAACAACCATGACCTGGACGTCGACGATCTCGTCGTCTCCCAGGCCTTCGTTGGCAAGGCGCTGGTGATGAAGCGCTTCCACGCCCGCGCCCGCGGTCGCGCCGGTCGTGTCGAGAAGCCTTTCTCGAACCTCACGATCATCGTGCGCGAAACCGAAGCCAAGGCCTGAGGAGAGACAGATGGGTCAGAAGGTCAATCCGATCGGCCTGCGCCTCGGCGTCAACCGCACGTGGGACAGCCGCTGGGTCGCCAGCAAGGGCGAGTACGGCCGTCTGCTGCACGAGGACATCGCGATCCGCAAGGCGCTGATGAAGTCGCTGAAGCAGGCCGCGATCTCCAAGATCGTCATCGAGCGTCCGCACAAGAAGTGCCGCGTCACGATCTACTCGGCTCGTCCGGGCGTCGTGATCGGCAAGAAGGGCGCCGACATCGAGAAGATGCGGAAGTCCGTCACCAAGATGACGAACTCCGAGGTCGTCATCAACATCGTCGAGGTGCGCAAGCCCGAGGTCGACGCCACCCTGGTGGCCGACTCGATCGCCCAGCAGCTCGAGCGTCGCGTGGCGTTCCGCCGCGCCATGAAGCGCGCCGTTCAGTCGGCGATGCGTCTGGGCGCGGAAGGCATCCGCATCAACTGCTCCGGCCGCCTTGGCGGGGCCGAAATCGCGCGCCAGGAATGGTATCGCGAGGGCCGCGTTCCGCTGCACACGCTGCGTGCGGACGTGGATTACGGGGTGGCGACGGCATTCACCACCTACGGCACCTGCGGCATCAAGGTGTGGATCTTCAAGGGCGAGATCCTCGAGCACGACCCGATGGCTCAGGACAAGCGCATGGCCGACGAGGGTGGCCAGCGGTCCGGCGGTCGCCGCGATCACGCGGCCTGACGGATTGGTTGAGGAAACACAGAAATGCTTCAGCCCAAGAAGACCAAGTTCCGCAAGCAGTTCAAGGGTCGCATCAGCGGCGCTGCGAAGGGCGGAACGAACCTGGACTTCGGCCAGTTCGGCCTGAAGGCCATGGAACCGGAGCGCGTGACGGCTCGCCAGATCGAGGCCGCCCGCCGTGCGCTCACCCGTCACATGAAGCGCGCTGGTCGCGTCTGGATCCGCGTGTTCCCGGACGTGCCGGTGTCGTCTAAGCCGACCGAAGTGCGTATGGGTAAGGGCAAGGGCGCTCCCGAATTCTGGGCGTGCCGCGTCAAGCCCGGCCGCATCATGTTCGAGATCGACGGCGTGCCGGTCGACACGGCTCGCGAGGCGCTGACGTTGGCGGCCGCGAAGCTGCCGATCAAGACGCGCTTCATCCAGCGCATCGCCGAGTAAGGAGGGCGACATGAAACAGAAGCAGAGGCTCTCCGACCTCACCGCGATGTCGAAGGACCAGCTTCAGGACGAACTCCTGAAGCTGAAGAAAGAGCAGTTCAACCTGCGTTTCCAGAAGGCCACCGGCCAGCTGGAGAACACGGGCCGCATCAAGGAGGTCCGTCGCGACATCGCGCGGATCAAGACCACGGCGGCTGCGAAGCTGGCCGAAGCTGGCAAGGCTTGAGGAGAGACCGATGCCGAAGCGCATTCTGCAGGGCGTCGTCGTCAGCGACAAGCAGGACAAGACCGTCGTCGTGAAGGTGGAACGCCGCTTCACGCATCCGCTTCTCAAGAAGACGGTGCGGCGGACGAAGAACTATCACGCTCACGACGAATCCAATAAGTACAAGACCGGCGACGAGGTCCGTATCGAGGAATCGAAGCCGATCTCGAAGCTGAAGACCTGGATCGTGGTCGACGAAGCGACCGCGTCCTAAAACTAAATCCGATTTTCCTGACATTTCGCCGCGCTGAGGGGTTCCCTTCGGCGCGGAAAAATGCTCTTGGAAGCACGCACAAACGGGGGACGCAGATCCCCGTCAGGCGAAGTCCGGCGAGCCTGAGATCGCCGGAAACCGGTCTGAGACACAGAAAGGATCAAGACCATGATCCAGATGCAGACGAATCTCGACGTCGCCGATAATTCGGGCGCCCGTCGTGTGATGTGCATCAAGGTCCTCGGCGGCTCCAAGCGCAAGTACGCTGGAGTTGGTGACGTTATCGTCGTCTCCGTGAAGGAGGCGATTCCGCGCGGCCGCGTGAAGAAGGGCGACGTCATGAAGGCGATCGTCGTGCGCACCGCGAAGGACATCAAGCGTCCCGATGGTTCGGTGATCCGCTTCGACCGCAATGCGGCCGTGCTGATCAACAACCAGAAGGAGCCGATCGGCACCCGCATCTTCGGACCGGTGCCCCGCGAGCTCCGCGCCAAGAACCACATGAAGATCATCTCACTCGCGCCCGAGGTGTTGTGATGGCCGCGAAGATCAAGAAGGGCGACAAGGTCGTCGTCATCACCGGCCGTGACCAGGGCAAGACTGGTGAAGTCGTGCAGGTCATGCCGAAGGAGACCCGGGCCATCGTGCGCGGCGTCAACCTGGTGAAGAAGCATCAGCGCCAGACCGCGAACCAGGAAGGCGGGATCATCTCGAAAGAGGCGACCATCCACCTGTCGAACCTCGCGGTCGTCGACCCGAAGGACGGCAAGCCGACCCGGGTTGGTTTCAAGGTGCTCGAGGACGGGCGCAAGGTGCGTTTCGCCAAGCGTTCGGGAGATCTGATCGATGGCTAACGTGAACATTGCGGGCGACGAGCCCCGTCTGCGCAAGATCTACGCCGAAGTGGTGCGGCCGAAGCTCATCGAGGAGTTCGGCTACAAGAACATCATGGAAGTGCCGACCATCGAGAAGGTCGTGCTGAACATGGGTGTTGGCGAAGCCACCCAGGACACCAAGAAGGTGCAGTCGGCCGCGGCCGATCTCGCCCTCATCGCCGGCCAGAAGCCGGTGATCACCAAGGCGCGTAAGGCGATCGCGACCTTCAAGGTCCGCGAGAACATGCCGATCGGCGCCAAGGTCACGCTCCGCAAGGTGCGGATGTACGAGTTCCTCGACCGTCTCGTGAACATCGCCCTGCCGCGCGTCCGCGACTTCCGGGGCCTGAACCCCAAGTCGTTCGACGGCCGGGGGAACTACGCGATGGGCATCAAGGAGCACATCATCTTCCCGGAGATCAACTACGACAAGGCCGAGGCCGTGTGGGGCATGGACATCATCGTCTGCACCACCGCCAAGACCGACGACGAGGCTCGCGCCCTGCTGCGCGCCTTCAACTTCCCGTTCCGGCAGTAAGAGCTCGCTCTTAAACGCGGAAACCAGGAGAAACAGATGGCCAAGAAGAGCTCTGTCGAGAAGAACAAGCGCCGCATGCGCCTCGTGAAGCAGTTCGCGGGCAAGCGGACGCGCCTTCTCGAAGTCGCGAACGACGATTCCAAGTCCATGGAGGAGCGCTTCGAGGCGCGCCTCAAGCTCGCCGAGCTGCCGCGCAACGCGAATCCGACCCGCGTGCGCAACCGCTGCGAGATCACGGGCCGTCCGCGCGCCTATTATCGCAAGTTGAAGATGTCCCGCATTGCGCTGCGCGAGCTTGGCTCGCAGGGCGTGATCCCGGGTCTGACCAAGTCGAGCTGGTGAGGAGGACCGACCATGGCGATCAATGATCCCGTTGGTGACATGCTCACCCGCATCCGTAACGCCCAGCTGCGCCGCAAGGGCTCGGTGAACACGCCCGGCTCCAAGCTCCGCGCGCGCGTTCTCGATGTCTTGCAGTCGGAAGGCTATATCCGCGGCTATTCGACGACCGAGTACGGCAATGGCCGTACGGAGTTCGAGATCGAGCTCAAGTATTTCGACGGCGCCCCGGTGATCCGCGAAATCGCTCGCGTTTCGAAGCCTGGCCGTCGCGTGTACTCCGCAGTCGACGCGATGCCGCGCGTGGCCAATGGCCTCGGCATCACGATCATCTCCACGCCGCAGGGCGTCATGGCCGATCATGAGGCCCGGGAGAAGAACGTCGGCGGCGAAGTGCTCTGCACGGTCTTCTGATCGGCTTCAGGCGCAACGCAGTCACGGGGAGACCACAATGTCTCGTATTGGAAAGAAGCCCGTTGCGGTGCCGGCCGGTGTTACGGCCAGCCTCGACGGCAACCTGGTGAAGGTCAAGGGCGCGAAGGGCGAGTTGTCCTTCCAGGCTCCCGAGGACGTCACCGTCACGCTCGACGACGGCGCGATCTCGGTCACGCCGCGCACCGAGACGAAGCGCGCCCGCGCGATGTGGGGCATGTCCCGCTCGCAGGTCGCGAACCTCATCGAGGGCGTGAGCAAGGGCTATGAGAAGAAGCTCGACATCACCGGCGTGGGCTACAAGGCCGCTGTCGCCGGCAAGGTGCTGAAGCTCTCGCTCGGCTACAGCCACGACATCGACTACGAAATCCCGGCCGGCATCGCGATCGTGACGCCCAAGCCGACGGAAATCGTCGTCACCGGCATCGACAAGCAGCGCGTGGGACAGACCGCCGCCGAGATCCGCGACTTCCGCGGTCCGGAGCCCTACCAGGGCAAGGGCGTTCGTTACTCGGGCGAGTTCATCTTCCGCAAGGAAGGCAAGAAGAAGTAAGGATCGGCCATGCCTAAGAACATCGAGGCCGCCGAGCGCCGTCTGGCTCGTGTGCGCCGCTCCCTCAAGAAGGTCGCGAACGGGCGTCCGCGCCTGTCGGTCTTCCGCTCTTCGAAGCAGATCTACGCCCAGATCATCGACGACGCCAACGGGGTCACCCTCGCGGCTGCTTCGACGATGGAGAAGGACGTGAAGTCGGGCCTCAAGACGGGCGCCGATTCGGCCGCCGCCGCCGCCGTGGGCAAGCTCGTCGCCGAGCGCGCCAAGGCTGCGGGCGTCGAGAAGGTCGTGTTCGACCGTGGGTCCTACATGTACCACGGCCGCGTCAAGGCGCTCGCCGAGGCGGCCCGCGAGGGCGGCCTGGAGTTCTGATCCGGGCGCTGGCCTTCGGGTCCGCATGCGGCATCATCGGGAAATGCGCGATGGCCACCCGAAGAGGGTGGCTTCCGACGTCGGGCCCTGTAAAGGGTGCGACCATCAATCGAGCGAGCGGCGGGCCCGGAGGGTTCGTCCGCGCAAGTGAGAGAGACCAAATGGCTAGAGAACCCCACGGGCGTCAGGGCGGCCGGGATCGCGAAGAGCGCGATTCCGAGTTTGTCGACCGCCTCGTCCACATCAATCGCGTCGCCAAGGTGGTGAAGGGCGGCCGTCGCTTCGGCTTCGCCGCTCTCGTCGTCGTCGGCGACCAGAAGGGCCGAGTCGGCTTCGGCCACGGCAAGGCTCGCGAAGTGCCGGAAGCCATCCGCAAGGCCACGGAAGCCGCCAAGCGCGCGCTGATCCGCGTTCCGCTGCGTGAAGGCCGCACCCTGCATCATGACGTCCACGGTCGGCATGGCGCCGGCAAGGTGATCCTGCGCGCGGCTCCGGCCGGTACGGGCATCATCGCGGGCGGCCCGATGCGCGCCGTCTTCGAGGCGGTCGGCATGCACGACGTCGTGTCGAAGTCGCTCGGCTCGTCCAACCCCTACAACCTCGTCCGCGCGACGTTCGACGCTCTCAAGAGCGAAGACTCGCCGCGTTCGGTCGCGGCTCGCCGCGGCCTCAAGGTCAGCGTCCTCCAGGCTCGCCGCGGCGATTCTGACGGCGCCGGCGCCGACGCGTAAGGGGAGGTATCCATGGCTGACAAGACCGTAACGGTCGAACAGACCGGTTCCCCGATCCGTCGCGAGGCGTCGCAGCGTGCGACTCTCGTGGGCCTCGGGCTGAACAAGATCCGCCGCCGCTCGACCTTGACCGACACCCCTTCGGTGCGCGGCATGATCGAGAAGGTCAAGCACCTCGTGCGCGTCGTCGAGTGAGGAGCGCGGACCATGAAGCTCAACGAAATCTCCGATAACGAAGGCGCCAAGAAGGGCCGTATGCGCGTTGGACGCGGCATCGGCTCCGGCAAGGGCAAGACCGGCGGACGCGGCGTGAAGGGTCAGAAGGCCCGCACCGGCGTCGCCGTGAAGGGCTTCGAGGGCGGCCAGATGCCGCTTTATCGTCGCCTGCCCAAGCGCGGCTTCTGGAACCCCTTCTCCAACGATCTGAACGAGGTCAACCTCGGCCGGATCCAGGAGGCGGTCGACGCCAAGAAGCTCGACGCCGGCCAGCCCGTCACCGTCGAGGCGCTCGTCGCCGCCGGCGTGGTCTCCAAGCCACGCGACGGCGTGAAGATCCTCGGCATGGGCGAGCTCACCACCAAGCTCTCCTTCGAAGTGTTCGGCGCGTCGAAGTCTGCGCAGGCCGCCATCGAGAAGGCTGGGGGATCGCTGAAGATCCTCGCGGCCGCCGTGGCGGAATCGGCGGCCTGATCCTATCTAGGATCAGCTCGTGATTGAGAACGCCGGGCGGCGGACCATGTCCGCATCGCCCGGCGTTTGCATTTTCGGGGACCGCGTGTCCCCACTCCTTTTCCGATATCGGAGCGCAGTATGGCATCCGCGGCTGAACAGCTTGCAGCGAACCTGAATTTCGGAGCCCTGGCGAAGGCCGACGAGCTCAAGAAGCGGATCTGGTTCACGCTGGGCGCGCTGATCGTGTATCGGCTCGGCACCTACATCCCGCTGCCGGGCATCAACATCGATGCGCTGAACGACATCTTCAAGCAGCAGCAGCAGGGCGTGCTGGGGCTGTTCAACATGTTCTCCGGCGGCGCCGTGGGCCGCCTCGCGATCTTCGCGCTGAACATCATGCCGTATATCTCGGCCTCCATCATCATCCAGCTCCTGACGTCCATCGTCCCGAGCCTGGAAGCGCTGAAGAAGGAAGGCGAGGGCGGCCGCAAGATCATCAACCAGTACACGCGCTACCTCACGGTCGTGCTCGCGACGTTCCAGGCCTACGGCATCGCAAAGGGCCTGCAGGGCTCGGGCAACGTGGTGGCCGATCCCGGCTTGTTCTTCGAGGTCTCGACCACGATCACGCTGGTCGGCGGCACGATGTTCCTGATGTGGCTTGGCGAGCAGATCACGGCGCGCGGCATCGGCAACGGCTCTTCGCTGATCATCTTCGCCGGCATCGTGGCGGAGCTGCCCTCCGCGATCGTCGGCACCCTCGAGCTCGGCCGCCAGGGCGCGGTCTCGACGCTGCTGATCCTTGGCGTGCTGGTGATGTCGGCGGCCGTGATCGCCTTCATCGTGTTCATGGAGCGGGCGCAGCGCCGGCTGCTGATCAACTATCCGAAGCGCCAAGTCGGCAACCGCGTCTACGAGGGGCAGACCTCGTTTCTGCCGCTGAAGCTCAACACGTCGGGCGTGATCCCGCCGATCTTCGCCTCGTCGCTGCTGCTGCTGCCGACCACCATCGCGGGCTTCTCGGCCCAGCAGGGCGGCACCGGCTTCCTGGCCAATGTCTCCGCCTATCTCGGCCATGGCCGGCCGCTGTTCATGCTGGCCTACGCGGCGCTGATCATCTTCTTCGCGTTTTTCTACACCGCGATCGTGTTCAACCCGCAGGAGACCGCGGACAACCTGAAGAAGCACGGCGGCTTCATCCCGGGCATCCGGCCCGGCGAGCGCACGGCCGATTTCATTGACAAGGTGCTGACCCGCATCACGGTTCTGGGCGCCGGCTACCTCGTCATCATCTGCATGTTGCCTGAACTGCTAATTTCGCAATTCGCTCTGCCGTTCTATTTCGGTGGCACGTCGCTTCTCATTGTGGTGAGCGTGACGATGGATACCGTGGCGCAGGTCCACGGCCATCTCTTGGCCCATCAGTATGAGGGCTTGGTGAAGAAGGCGAAGCTGCGGGGGAGGCGTCGTTGAGACTGATTCTGTTGGGGCCGCCGGGGGCGGGCAAAGGCACACAGGCGGTGCGGCTGGTGGATCGGCTGGGCATTCCCCAGCTCTCGACCGGCGACATGCTGCGCGCGGCGGTTTCGGCGGGTACGCCGATCGGGCTCAAGGCCAAGGCGGTAATGGAGTCGGGCGGGCTCGTCTCGGACGACATCGTCATCGGCATCGTGGCCGACCGCATCGAAGAGGCGGACGCCAAGCAGGGATTCATCCTGGACGGCTTCCCGCGCACGGTCGCGCAGGCGCAGGCGCTGGATGACATGCTAGAGGCCAAGGGCCTCAAGCTGGACGCGGTCGTGGAGCTCGTCGTTGACCAGAACGCGCTGGTGCACCGCATCGTCAAGCGCGCCGAGGAGACGGCCGCGGCCGGCCTGCCGGTGCGCAAGGACGATGACCCGGAGGTCTTCAAGACGCGGCTCGCGGCCTATAACCGCGACACCGCCGTGGTGTCTCCCTATTACGAGGAGACGAACCGCCTGAAGCGCATCGATGGCATGCAGCCGATCGACAGCGTCACGCAGGCCGTGAAGGACGCGATCGGGGGCTGACGCTCAGCCAGACTGCGCTACGAGGCCGGGCCGATGCCCGGCCTTTCGTTTTTTGGCGGCAGCGCCACGGTCGCCAAGCTCCGTTCAGCGAACCTCAATGTGAGCACGCTAGGTTCGTGCATCCTGGGGGCTGGCTTTGCGCATATTGGTGATTGGAGCCTACGGGCTCATCGGCTCGGTCGTTTGCGCGCGGTTGCGGGCCGGCGGCTGGGCCGTGGTCGGCGTCGGGCGGGACGTGGCGCGGGCGCGCCGCAGCCGGCCGGACATTACCTGGGTGGAGCGCGACCTGCGCGACTTGACCACGCCGGAAACGTGGCTCGACCTGCTCGAAGGGATCGACGCCGTCGTGAACTGCGCCGGCGCGCTGCAGGACAACCCGCGCGATGACCTCGCGGCCGTGCACGACGCCGCGCCGGCGGCCTTGTTCCGAGCCTGCCAACAGGTTGGCGTCCGGAGGATAATTCACGTATCTGCTGCGGGTGTTGCGCCGGACAGTTCGACGCGTTTCTTCCAGACCAAGTCGGCGGCCGAGAAGGCGCTCCTGGCGTCGGACCTCGACGGCGTGATCCTGCGGCCGGGCCTGGTTCTGGCTCCGCAGGCTTATGGCGGCACCGCGCTGCTGCGCGGCCTGGCCGGGTTTCCGCTGTTCATTCCGGCCATTCGGACGCAGTCCCGCATCCAAGTCGTCTCGGCCGATGACGTGGCCGAAACCGTGTAGCGGGCGCTTCTTCCCGGCGCGCCGGCGCGCGGCAGCTACGACCTCGTCGACGATGAGCAACTGTCGCTCCCCTCGATCCTGCGTCGCCTGCGGGCGTGGCTCGGGTTTCCGGATGCGCCCGTGATCGTGCTCCCGATGATCGTCGCCCGCGCGGCGGCGATGGGGGCGGACGGCCTCGCCTATCTGGGATGGAAGAGCTCGATGCGGAGCACATCGGTCCGCCAGCTCGAGGAGGGCGTGGCGGGTGATGGCGGGCCTTGGCGGGCGGCGTTCGGCATCGAGCCGCAATCGCTCGACGCCATGCTGGCGGCGCACCCGGCCGGCGTTCAGGAGCGCTGGTTCGCGCGCGCCTGGTTCGCCAAGCCGCTGGGGCTTTTCACACTGTCGGCGTTCTGGATCTATAGCGGCCTTTGCGGCGCATTCTCCCTTGCGGCTGCGGCGTCCGTGCTGACCCAGGCCGGCTGGAGCAGCGGAGCGGCCAATGCCGCCGTGCTGGCCGGCGCGGTGATCGACGTGCTCATCGGCGCAGCGCTGACTTTCAGGTCTACAGCCCGGCTGGCGCTGCTGGGGGCGATTGCGACGGCTTTCGGATATCTCGTGCTCGGAACCCTCGTGCGGCCCGACCTCTGGCTCGACCCGCTCGGCGCCTACGCGAAGATCATTCCGGCGACCGCGCTGGCCGCGACCCTGCTCGCCTTGATGGACGATCGGTGATGGAGGTCTATTTCGCGCTCAAGACGCTGCATGTCATCGGGGCGGCGGTGCTGCTCGGCACGGGCGCGGGCATCGCGTTCTTCATGCTCATGGCGCACCTCAGCGGCGACGCGGCGTTCGTGGCGCGCACCGCCGGCATAGTGGTGCTGGCCGACGCCATCTTCACCGCAACCGCCGCATTGGCGCAGCCGCTCACCGGGGCGGCGCTTGCCCATCAGCTCGGCTGCCGCTGCTGTCCGGCTGGATCGGCGCCGCGCTCGCGCTCTATTGCGTCGTGGGCGCTCTATGGCTGCCTGTCGTCGCGATCCAGATACGGATGCGCAATCTGGCGCGCGCGGCCGTCGCGAGCGGGGAGGGGCTCCCGCCGGCCTATCACCGGTTGTTCCGTATCTGGGTCCTGTGCGGATCGATTGCATTTCCGCTGGTGCTCGCCATCGTCTGGCTCATGGTCGCGAAGCCTTGACGGGCAGGAGGCGAGCGCTTGACGCAGCGCCGTCCATCCCATAAAAGCGCGACTTCACCCGAGATCGCTTGCGTTCCCGGGGTCCCGATGTTTTCGGGGCTTCAGGAAAACGCGTGTGTCTCACCCCGCATGGGCCGGCCTCCACCGGACGCGGGGGTTTTGAGTTGGCCGCTTCGGCGGCGCATTATGGAGACGGCCGAAATGGCACGTATCGCTGGCGTCAACATCCCGACGAACAAGCGCGTCATCATCGCGCTTCAGTACATTCACGGCATTGGCGCGAAGAAGGCGGAAGAGATCACCACCGCCCTCAGCATCCCGGCCGAGCGTCGCGTCGCGCAGCTGACCGACAACGAGGTCTTGCAGATCCGCGAAATGATCGACCGCGACTACACGGTCGAAGGCGATCTTCGTCGCGAAGTCGCGATGAACATCAAGCGCCTGATGGATCTCGGCTGCTACCGCGGCCTGCGCCATCGCCGCAACCTGCCGGTCCGCGGCCAGCGCACGCACACCAACGCGCGCACCCGCAAGGGCAAGTCCAAGCCGATCGCCGGCAAGAAGAAGTAATTCTCGGGCGCCTTCGGGCCGCCTGATCGTCTCCGGCTTCGGCCGGGGTCGCCGATCTGGACCGCGAGCCTTGAGGTTCGCAATCCATGAAGGGCTGCGAGCCTGAGGGCTCGCGGTCCGAATTCCCGACCACCTCCATCCCGAGCGCCTGGCATGACGGGCGCGCAAGAAGGATCAAGACCATGGCCAAGGAAGCAACACGCGTTCGTCGTCGCGAACGCAAGAACATCGTGTCGGGCGTCGCTCACGTGAACGCCTCGTTCAACAACACGATGATCACGATTACGGACGCGCAGGGCAACACCATCGCCTGGTCGTCGGCCGGCATGATGGGCTTCAAGGGCTCGCGCAAGTCGACCCCGTACGCCGCCCAGGTGGCCGCCGAGGACGCCGGCCGCAAGGCCGCCGAGCACGGCATGCGCACCCTCGAAGTCGAAGTGACGGGTCCCGGCTCCGGCCGTGAGTCGGCGCTGCGCGCGCTGCAGGCCGCCGGGTTCACGGTGACCTCGATCCGCGACGTGACCCCGATCCCGCACAACGGCTGCCGTCCGCGCAAGCGTCGTCGCGTCTGATTTTCTCAAAGTCTGCGTCTCCCCGTCCGACGGGCCGGGGAGGCGTTTCCATGCGTCATCGTGAACGCGGGGCCAGGGTCGACGGACCGATATGCCTCGCGCTCTTTCATGAGGGACAACACCCGTGATCCAGAAGAATTGGCAAGACCTGATCAAGCCGGGCAAGCTCGAAGTCACTCCGGGCGACGACGGCAAGCGGGTGGCCACGCTCGTGGCCGAGCCGCTCGAGCGCGGCTTTGGCGTGACGCTGGGCAACGCCCTGCGCCGCATCCTCCTCTCCTCGCTGCAGGGCGCGGCGATCACCTCCGTCCACATCGACGGCGTGCTGCACGAGTTCTCGTCCATTCCGGGCGTGCGTGAGGACGTCACCGACATCGTCCTGAACATCAAGGCGATCTCGATCAAGATGCAGGCCGAGGGCATGAAGCGCCTGACGCTGCGCAAGCAGGGCCCCGGCCAGGTCAAGGCCGGCGACATCCAGACCCCCGGCGACTGCCAGATCCTGAACCCCGAGCTCGTGATCTGCACCCTCGACGAGGGCGCGGAGATCCGCATGGAGTTCACGGTCAAGATGGGCAAGGGCTATGTTGCGGCCGACCGCAACCGTCCGGAAGACGCGCCGATCGGCCTGATCCCGGTCGACAGCCTCTATTCGCCCGTCAAGAAGGTCAGCTACCGGGTCGAGAACACCCGCGAGGGCCAGATCCTGGACTATGACAAGCTGACGCTGGTCATCGAGACCAATGGCGGCGTGTCTCCTGAGGATTCGGTGGCCTACGCCGCCCGCATCCTGCAGGACCAGCTCGAAGTGTTTGTGAACTTCGAGGAGCCGCGTCGCGAGGAAGAAAAGACCGCGATGCCGGAGCTCGCCTTCAACCCGGCGCTGCTCAAGAAGGTGGACGAGCTGGAGCTTTCGGTCCGCTCGGCGAACTGCCTGAAGAACGACAACATCGTCTATATCGGCGACCTGATCCAGAAGACGGAGGCGGAGATGCTCCGCACCCCGAACTTCGGCCGCAAGTCGCTGAACGAGATCAAGGAAGTGCTCGCGGGCATGGGCTTGCATCTCGGCATGGAAATCGCCGGCTGGCCGCCGGAGAACATCGAAGAGCTCGCCAAGCGCTTCGAAGAGCACTACTGAGCCACACCGTTCTGCCGGGCGGGCGGCGGATCAACCGTCGCCTGACCCTCATGAAGACAGCCGACCCGTGGCACGGCGGCTGAACCAACAAGGAGAGATCCTATGCGCCATGGATTTAGAGGCCGCCGGTTCAACCGCTCGGCCGAGCATCGCAAGGCCATGTTCGCGAACATGTGCCAGGCCCTGATCAAGCACGAGCAGATCATCACCACGCTGCCGAAGGCCAAGGACCTGCGTCCGGTCATCGAGAAGCTGGTGACGCTCGGCAAGCGCGGCGACCTGCACGCCCGCCGCCAGGCGATCGCGCAGATTAAGGACGTGCAGCTCGTCAAGAAGCTCTTCGACGTGCTCGGCCCGCGCTACAAGGAGCGTCCGGGCGGCTACACGCGCATCATGAAGGCCGGCTTTCGCTTCGGCGACAACGCCGACATGGCGGTCATCGAGTTCGTGGATCGCGACGTCGACGCGCGCGGCCAGGATTCGGGCCCCAGCATGCTGACCGAGACGGTCGAAGAGGCCGCGTAAGCGCCTCTGCGTTATGCGATAGCTTCGCGGGCGGCCTTCGGGCCGCCCGTTTGCGTTTGGACGGGGTTCGCGCGGTGTGCGCCAAGACCCTTTCTCCTGGCCGGGCGCCTCGCTATATCCGCCTCACCATCAACCCTGGACGGGAAGCAGCCGATGCGCACGATGATCAAGGCCTTGCTTGCGCTGGCGGCGCTCGGCGTGGCGGCCGGGGGCGCCCAAGGCCAGACGATCGCGCCGCAGGGCCGGATCCCGGATTCGCAGGCGCAGATGAAGATGAGCTTTGCGCCGCTCGTCCACCGCGTGAAGCCGGCCGTCGTCAACGTCTATGCGAGCCGCGTGGAAAAGATGCCGCGCAATCCGTTGATGGACGATCCCTTCTTCCGCCGGTTCTTCGGCGGCGGCGACCAGGGCGCGCCGCGCGAGCGGACGCAGCGTTCGCTGGGCTCGGGCGTGATCGTCGATCCGAGCGGCTTCGTGGTCACGAACCAGCACGTCATCGAGGGCATGACGGAGGTGAAGGTCGCGCTCTCGGACAAGCGGGAGTTCGAGGCTGACATCGTCCTGCGCGACCCGCGCACGGATCTCGCGATTCTGAAGATCAAGGCGTCCGAGCCCTTCACGGCGCTGGATCTCGGCGATTCCGACGCGCTGGAGGTCGGCGACCTCGTGCTGGCGGTCGGCAATCCGTTCGGCGTCGGCCAGACGGTGACGTCCGGCATCGTGTCGGCGCTGGCGCGCACGCAGGTCGGCGTCTCCGACTACCAGTTCTTCATCCAGACCGACGCGGCCATTAATCCGGGCAATTCCGGCGGCGCGCTGGTGGACGTCAACGGCCGGCTGATCGGCGTCAACACGGCCATCTTCTCACAGTCGGGCGGCAGCCACGGCATTGGCTTCGCGATCCCGTCCAACATGGTCAGGGTCGTGGTCGCTTCGGCGCGGAGCGGCGGCAAGAGCGTGCGACGCCCCTGGTTCGGCGGCAAGCTGCAGGCCGTCTCGTCGGACCTGACCGAGAGCCTCGGGCTCGACCGCCCGATCGGCGCGCTGGTCGCCTCCGTGGTCGACAAGAGCCCGGCCGCCGAAGCAGGCTTGAAGGCCGGCGACGTGATCCTGTCCGTCGACGGGCAGGAGGTTGACGATCCAGACGGCTTCGGCTTCCGATTCGCCACGAAGCCGTTGGGCGGGACCGCGACCCTCACCGTGCTGCGCGGGGGCAAGAAGCTGACCGTCCCGGTGAAGTTGAGCGTCGCCCCGGAAACCCGACCGCGCGACACTGTCGTGCTGAAGGGCCGCTGGCCGCTCGCGGGCGCCACGGTGATGAACGCCTCGCCGGCCGTCGCCGAGGAATTGTCGGCCGAGATCGGCGTCAACGGCGTGATCGTGGCCGACATCGCGCAGGGTTCCCCGGCGGCCGAACTCGGCCTCAAGAAGGGCGACGTGATCCTGGAGGTCGACGAGAACAAGGTTGCGACCTCGCGCGACCTCGAGAAGCTGGCCAAGCCGCGGCAATATTACTGGAAGCTGGTGGTGCAGCGCGGCGGCGAGGTGTTGACGACGGCGGTCGGCGGCTGACGCCGCGCTGGCGCGCGCCGCCTGGCGTCGTTATCTCTGCGGGATGTCTAACCTCTTCGAAGCCGCCGGCCTGGAGAAAGGCGCGCCCCGCCCGCTGGCCGACAGGCTGCGGCCGACGACGCTCGGCGAGGTCGTCGGCCAGGACCATCTGGTCGGGCCGGACGGCGCGCTCACGCGGCTGATCGAGTCGGGCTCGCTGGGATCACTGATCTTCTGGGGCCCGCCCGGCACCGGGAAGACCACCGTGGCGCGGCTGCTCGCGCATGAGACCACGCTGCATTTCGAACCGATCTCGGCGATCTTCACCGGCGTCGCCGACCTCAAGAAGGTGTTCGAGGCGGCGCGCGGCCGTCGCTCCACCGGGCGCGGCACGCTCCTGTTCGTGGACGAAATCCATCGCTTCAATCGCTCGCAGCAGGACGCCTTCCTGCCCGTGATGGAGGACGGCACCATTACGCTGGTGGGCGCCACCACCGAAAACCCATCCTTCGAGCTCAACGCGGCGCTTCTCTCGCGCGCCCGGGTGCTCACGTTCCGCTCGCTGGACGAGGATGCCGTGGCGCGGCTGCTCGCGCACGCCGAGGAGGTCGAAGGCCGCAAGCTGCCGCTGGACGAAGACGCCCGCGTGGCGCTGGTCGGCATGGCGGATGGGGACGGCCGCGCGGCGTTGACGCTCGCGGAGGAAATCTGGCGCGCCGCCAAGCCCGGGGAGGTGTTCGACGCCGCCGGCCTGTCGCGGATCGTGCAGCGCCGGGCCCCAATCTACGACAAGGGCCAGGACGGGCACTACAATCTCATCAGCGCGCTCCACAAGACGGTGCGGGGCTCCGACCCGGACGCGGCGCTCTACTACCTCGCCCGCATGCTCGACGCCGGTGAGAACCCGCTCTATATCGGCCGCCGCCTCGTGCGCATGGCCGTGGAGGATATCGGGCTGGCGGACCCGCAAGCGCTGGTGATCTGCAACGCCGCCAAGGACGCCTACGATTATCTCGGCTCGCCGGAGGGTGAGCTCGCGCTCGCGCAAGCCACCGTCTATCTGGCGACTGCGCCCAAATCGAACGCCGTCTACACGGCCTACAAGGCCGCGCTGCGCGCCGCCAAGGAGCATGGCTCGCTCACGCCGCCTAAGACCATTTTGAACGCGCCGACCAAGCTGATGAAGCAGGAAGATTACGGCGCGGGCTATCGCTACGACCACGATCAGCCGGACGCCTTTTCGGGGCAGGATTATTGGCCGGATAAACTCGGCCGGCAGCAGTTCTACGAGCCCGTGGAGCGCGGCTTCGAGCGTGAGATCGGCAAGCGCATGGAGTGGTGGCGCAAGCTGCGCGCCGAGCGCGGCGAGTAGGCGCCTGGCCCCTGGGGTGTTCAGACCGCCCCAACTTTGCTAGGACCCTCCTGAGCGCCAGGCGCCGGAATGGACCTCCCATGCAATCGACCCTTCTCGTTTTCCTCGGCGGCGGCATCGGCGCCGCCCTGCGGCATGGCGTGAACATGGCGATCACGCGCGTGGCAGGAACGGCCTTTCCGTGGCACACGCTGTTGATCAACGTGGCGGGGTCGGTCGCGATGGGCCTTTTGGTCGGTTGGCTGGCGTTTCGGACCGACGCGTCATGGTCGCAGCCGGCAAGGCTGTTTCTCACCACCGGCATCTGCGGCGGGTTCACGACCTTTTCGGCCTTCTCGCTTGACGCCGTCGTTCTCTGGGAGCGCGGCGCCGGTGGCGCGGCCGCCGCCTATGTGGGCGCTTCGGTGATCTTGTCCATTCTGGGCCTCGCAGGCGGCCTTGCCCTCATCAGGAGTTTCACATGAGCAAGGGCGGACCCAAGCGTCCCGGCGCCACGGGCGGCCGTGCAGGGCGCGTGAAGCCCGGCTCCGGCTCCCGCACGGCTGCGGGCGGCCCGCGTCCGGCGCGTCCGGCGCCCCGCGGGACCGCTGGCGCCCCCACGGGTCGCCCGCCCCGCAGGACGGGACCGGACGCCGGGCGAGCCAAGAGCTTCGCGCCGGACGCCGCCGCCGCGCGAGACATGCCGACCGAGGGGCAGGCGCCGCGGCGCACGAAGGGATGGGCCCCATCGCAGAACCAGGCCCGGACCGAACGGCGGGCCCGGGAAAGGGCGGTCGAGATCGAGGCGGAGCCGCAGGCTCCGGCCGAGGTCGCCGCCGTCGCCGAAGACGCGGTGATGACCAAGGTCCAGACCGTCACGGTGACGGCGGACGAGGCCGGCATGCGGATCGATCGCTTTCTGGAAGCGCGCTTTCCGGGGCTGTCCTTCAGCCATATCCAGCGCGTAGTCCGCAAGGGCGAGCTGCGCGTCAACGGCAAGCGCGTCGAGACCAAGGACAGGTTGGAGGAAGGGCAGGCGGTGCGCATTCCGCCGTTGTCGCTGACGCCGCCCAAGACCGGCCCGCGCGCCTCCAAGGCGGATGACGAAACACGCGCCTACCTGAAGTCGATCACCCTCTACGAGGATGACGACATGCTGGTGATCGACAAGCCGATGGGCCTCGCCGTGCAAGGCGGCTCGGGCATGACCAACCATGTCGACAAAATGCTGGAGGCTCTCACCGACGCCAAGGGCCAGACGCCCCGGCTGGTGCACCGGCTCGATCGCGACACGTCAGGCTGCCTGGTGATCGCCAAGACGCGTTTTGCAGCGGCCGCGATGGCCAAGAGCTTTCGCTCCCGCGACACGCGCAAGACCTATTGGGCGCTGGTGGCGGGCGTGCCCCGCGTCAAGCAGGGGCGGATCTCGACCTATCTCGCCAAGGGCGAGGACGAGGAGGGCGACGCCAAGATGCATGTCGCCAAGCACGGCGCCGAGGGCGCGACGCATGCGGTGACATATTACGCGGTGGTGGAGACGGCGGCGCAGAAGCTCGCCTGGCTGTCGCTGAAGCCCGTGACGGGGCGCACGCATCAGCTGCGCGCCCATACGGTGCATATCGGGCATCCGATCGTGGGCGATCCGAAGTATTTCGACATCGAGAACTGGGAGTTGCCGGGCGGCATCCAGAACCGGCTGCATCTTCTGGCGCGGCGGATCGTGATCCCGCATCCGCGCTCGGGCAAGCCGGTGGACGTCACGGCGCCGTTGCCGCCGCACATGCGGCAGAGCTGGAACCTGCTCGGATTCGATACGGCGAGGTATGATCCGATCGAGGACGCGCCGGAGATGTGAGGCGAAAGACTTGGACGAGCGGTGTTCAGTTGATCGTCTTCACGCTGTTTGCCGTCGCCTTGAATTGCTCTTCGATGCTGTTATGCAGCGTTCGAGCTCCGGTCAGGATTCCGAGTCCGACAAGCAGTGCAATCAGTCCATACTCGATGGCGGTCGCCCCCGACTCGTCCTGAACGAATTGCTTAAATATGGCGTACATGGGCTCCGTCCGAAACATGCCTGCATGGGGCTTGGCCCCATGCAGGCGGATGCTGTCTTAGTTCTTGATCGCCTTAAGGTCGGTGCCGACCTGCGTGAACTGATCGCTTACGGCGTTGCGCAGGGTCTTGGCGCCCGTCAGAATCCCGAGGCCCAGAACAGCGGCAATCAGGCCGTACTCGATGGCAGTCGCGCCGGACTCGTTACGGAGGAAGGACCTGAAAAACTTGGTCATTTCGTTAGCTCCTGTTTGCATCTGCCATTCGTTGTGGCACGAGTTGACTATAGGTATGAGCCTTTAACCGATCGTATCCAGGAGCTTGCCTGATGTGTTTCTGTGGGTTCAGGCTGATTTGTGGTGAGTTAATTGTAAATATACTTTAGGTTGCATCGAGGTTGTGACCACAACCACTTTCGGTGGATTCGGAGGTGCCCACGTTGCTTTTCGCGTTGTTTGATATGGACGGCACTTTGGTGGACAGCCGGGAGTCGATCCTGACGTCTCATTGGGAGGCGTTCACAGCGGCAGGCCTGGCATTGCCGGCGGACGCTGAACTGCTGGCCTTGGTGGGGTTGTCGCTACGGCCGACGTTCCTGCGGCTCGTCGGCGACGATGGACCCGTCGACCAACTCGTCGATCTGTACCGCGAGGCGTTCCGGAGGCGTGTGTCCGCGCCGGGGTACCGGGAAGCGGTTTTCACCGGAGCCGACCAGATCCTGCGGAGCCTCTCCGCCGACCCGCAGGTCACGCTCGGCGTCGCGACGGGCAAATCGCGGCGCGGTGTAGATCGCATCCTGGCCGGACATGGTTGGGGCGAGCTCTTCGCCACCATCCAGACGGCAGACGATGCGCCCTCGAAGCCGCATCCCGGGATGGCGCTTCAAGCCATGGCGGCGGCCGAAGCCCGGCCCGACGAAACCGTGGTGATCGGCGACACTACCTTCGACATGCTGATGGCCAGGGCCGCGGGCGCGCGGGCCATCGGCGTGAGCTGGGGGCATCATCCGCCCGGCGCGCTCGTGGAGGCCGGGGCGGAGACGGTGGTCGAGAGTTTCGCCGAACTCGAATCCTTGCTTCTGGATGGCGCGCAGCGGTGATCAGGCTGGACAACGTCGCCCGGGGACGCCATGTCCCGGCGATGTCGAACGATCAGAACGCCTGGTTCCCTGACGCCAACGGCCACGATCCAGTCCGCGCCGCGCGATCGGCCTCCGCGGCGCCGTCCTTGCCGCGGCGCTTCTATAAGGAGGCGGGCGTGGCCGAGAAGGATGGCGGCTTCGTCCTCACCCTGGACGGACGCCCGGCCCGCACGCCCGCCAAGGCGCCGCTCGCCTTGCCGAACCGTCCTGCCGGCGAGGCGGTGGCCGGCGAATGGGCCGCGCAAGGCGCCGAGATCAATCCCGCCACCATGCCGATGACCAAGCTCGCCAACAGCGGCATCGATGGCGTGGCGCGGATGCGCGACGACGTCGTGGACGAAATCGTCCGCTACGCCGGATCGGACCTGCTTTGTTACAGAGCCGGGGAGCCGCCCCGCCTGGTGCAGCGCCAGGCCGAGGCGTGGGATCCCGTGCTGGAATGGGCGCGCGAGGATCTGGGCGCGCGTTTTTTCCTGGCCGAAGGCGTCATGTTCATCGAGCAGCCCTCGGGCGCGCTGGATGCGGTTCGGCGGGAGGTCGAGGCGGTGCGCGATCCGATCGCCCTTGCGGCGCTCTCCACCATCACGAGCCTTACCGGGTCCTCGCTGCTGGCCGTTGCGGTGGCGCGCGGGCGGCTCTCGGCGGCGCAGGCCTGGGCTGCCGCGCATGTGGACGAGGACTTCCAGATGGAAGTCTGGGGCCTCGACGACGACGCGCTAGAGCGTCGGGCGAAGCGCTGGGCCGAGATGGACGCGGCCGCCACGCTGCTGCGCCTGATCCATTCTGCTTAGGCGGAGCGCCGGTGGGGCTGCCTTGGCGGCCGCACGCCCTATGATCTCCAGGTCAATGTTTCGCGGCGCGCGCCGCCAACCAGGAGATCCCCCCATGGACCAACCCAAGGTCGTCTATACCGCCCATGCGTCCGCGACCGGCGGGCGCGATGGCCGCGCCGTGTCGTCTGACGGCGTGATCGACGTGAAGCTCTCGGTGCCGAAGGAGATGGGCGGGGCCGGCGGTGAGGCCACGAACCCGGAGCAGCTCTTTGCGGCCGGCTATTCGGCCTGCTTCCTGGGCGCCATCAAGGCGGTGGCGCGCAAGAGCAACGTCAAGGTGTCGGACGACGCCAAGGTTTCGGCTGACGTCGGCATCGGCCCGATCCCGACCGGCTTCGCGATCAAGGTCGACCTTCACATTTCGCTGCCCGGCATTGAGCGGCAGCAGGCCGAGCAGCTCGTGCATGACGCCCATATCGTCTGCCCGTATTCCAACGCGACCCGCAACAATGTCGAGGTCAGCCTGACCGTCGAATAAGACAGAGGTGCGGGGAGGGCTTTGCGCCGTCTCCCCCATCCGTCGAGTTCCAACCTGCGTCCGGCGCATGCTAAGCAGCCGGACGCAGGTTTTTTTGTGGGCGGCCGACTCGGCCGGGCCACGGAGGCACGATCGCATGAAGGACATTCTCGAAAGGCTCGACGATCGGCGCGCGGAAGCCAAGCTTGGCGGCGGGCAGAAGCGCATCGAGGCGCAACATGCGCGCGGCAAGCTGACGGCGCGCGAGCGCGTCGAGCTGCTGCTCGATAAGGGCTCCTTCGAGGAATTCGACACCTTCGTGCAGCATCGCTGCACCGATTTCGGCATGGAGGCCAACAAGGTTCCGGGCGACGGCGTGGTGACCGGCTGGGGCACCATCAACGGCCGCACGGTCTTCATCTTCGCCAAGGACTTCACGGTGTTCGGCGGCTCTCTGTCGGAGACGCATGCGGCCAAGATCACCAAGATCCAGGACATGGCGCTGAAGATGCGCGCCCCGATCATCGGCCTGTTCGACGCGGGCGGCGCCCGCATCCAGGAGGGCGTGGCGGCGCTGGGCGGCTATGGCGAGGTGTTCCGCCGCAACGTCCAGGCGTCAGGCGTCATTCCGCAGATCTCCGTGATCATGGGCCCGTGCGCGGGCGGCGACGTCTACTCGCCCGCGATGACGGACTTCATCTTCATGGTGCGCGACACGAGCTACATGTTCGTGACCGGCCCTGACGTGGTGAAGACCGTCACCAACGAGACCGTGACGGCCGAGGAGCTCGGCGGCGCCAAGGTCCACACCACGAAGTCCTCTGTGGCCGACGGTGCCTGGGACAATGACCTCGAGGCGCTGCTGCAGGTGCGCCGCCTCATGGACTTCCTGCCGGCCAACAATACGCAGGGTGCGCCGGTGTGGCCGAGCTTCGACGCCGAGGACCGGGTCGAGATGTCGCTCGACACGCTGGTGCCGGACAATCCGAACAAGCCCTACGATATGAAGGAGCTGATCGCGAAGCTTGCCGACGAGGGCGACTTTTTCGAAATCCAGGAGAGCTACGCGAAGAACATCGTCACGGGTTTCGCCCGGATCGAGGGCCGCAGCGTCGGCGTGGTCGCCAACCAGCCGATGGTGCTCGCCGGCGTGCTCGACGCGGACGCTTCCCGCAAGGCGGCCCGCTTCGTCCGTTTCTGCGACGCCTTCAACATCCCGATCGTGACGCTCGTGGACGTGCCAGGCTTCCTGCCCGGCACCGCGCAGGAATATGGCGGCCTCATCAAGCACGGCGCAAAGCTGCTCTTCGCCTATGCGCAGGCCACTGTGCCGCTGGTGACGGTGATCACCCGCAAGGCGTTCGGCGGCGCTTATGACGTGATGGCGTCCAAGCACATCGGCGCCGACGTGAATTACGCCTGGCCCACCGCCCAGATCGCCGTGATGGGCGCCAAGGGCGCGGTGGAGATCATCTTCCGCCAGGACATCGGCGACGCCGAAAAGATCGCGGCGCGCACCAAGGAATACGAGGAGCGCTTCCTGTCGCCCTTCGTGGCGGCCGAGCGCGGCTTTATCGACGAAGTCATCATGCCGCATGGCACGCGTCGCCGGGTGGCGCGCGCGCTCGCGATGCTGGCGGAGAAAAAGGCCGAGCAGCCCTGGCGCAAGCACGACAACCTGCCGCTCTGATCGGCTCGGCCAGGTTGTTTTCGCGGTTGCGGGCCTTTACGGGCCCTCAAGCATGCGGCGCGATCGCAACCTCTCGTTAAGGCGGCTCACAGCAATTAGCGCCAAATTGGCCGCAATGGCCCTTGGCGTGGAGTTGCCTGTGTTCTCGGCGTTCGATCCCGACTTTTGTATTCCCAAGCGGCAAGCGGCCGGTGATCCGGAGGCCGTCCACCTGGCCGAGCTCCGGGCGCTCCGCACGGAGGCGCTCGGTGGCGCGGCCGTGGCCCACCGCGTTCGCAAGGTGCTGATGGCGCATGCCGACCGGGCGGTGACCCGTCGCGAGGCCGAGGCGCTGTTCGACATCGCCGAAACCACGCGCGAAGGCGCGTCGGCCGACTTTGCGGCGCTGCTTGCGGCTGCGGTGGCCAATCATCTGCTTTCGGCCGGCGCAGGCGCGGCGGAGGCCTCGATCTTCGCCCGGAGCTTCTGGCTCGACGAAACCGTGCTGGCGTCCGCGCAGAGCGGCGTGACGGCGCCGTCGTTGTTCGCGCAGGTGGTGACCGCCGCTCTCACCGAGGAGCGGGTGAGCGCCTGCGAAGGCTGGGTCGCGCGCGGCGCGTCCGACGCCACATTGCAGGCCGTTACGCGGGCGGCGGACCCGGCTCGCAGCTGGGTCGCGGAGCGCCTCGGCCGGCGCAGCGCGGCGCTTTCGAGGGCGGAAGCGCTGCTGGTCGCGGTGTTGAAGCCGTGCTGCGATCTCACGCCTGCAGGCGCGGTCGCCAAGGCGGCCTAAGCCGACGCTCGCGGGCGCCAGCCGTCCACGAAGCTCAATGTTCCAAGAACGGCCCGCAGGCGCTCCCGGAAGGGCGCCATGCGGGCCTTTTTCGTTGGATCGTCAGGCTGGGGCGCGGCAGGCTCGACGGCATATCCAGGCCAGGGAGACGCCGCGAACCACGCGGCGTAAGCCTCCGCGTGCGCAGGCGCGCCCGGGTAGCCGGCTTCCCACGGCTTCGGGCGGTTCACGAAATGGCGGACCACGGGCTCGATCTCGTCCTCAATGTCGAGCAGCAGGAAGTCGCCCATGAAATTGTAGCGCGGCGAAAGCGGCGCGAAGGCGCCCTGGATGACGCTGTTCAGCGCGCTTTGCTCCAGAAACGGGAAGCGCGCCGGCGCGGACCGCAGCCTTGCGGCCGCCTCCTCGGCGACGCCGGCCAGCGTCCACGCATGCCGGTCGATCAACGTCAGCCCGTTGTTGAAGTAGGGCGTATCCGGCGCGAGCCCGAGCTCAGCCCGATAGGCGCGGAACTCGGCCGTGAGCGGGCCGTCCTCGAAGTCCTTCAGGAAGATCATGTCATAGGCGGCCGCCAGGGCGCGCCCACCCAGATCGAGCCCGGCCAAACGCGCGAGGCCCGGGCGGACGACCTGCATGTCGGCGTCCATCGAGACGAAACGCTCATAGCGCTCGGGCAGGACGCGATGCAGCGCAAGGCGCCGGTTCACCGCCGAGGTGAAATGCCCGCGCGTGGGCAGGTCCGCGACGTGCCGGGCCCAGTCCACCGGCAGCAGGGTGATGCGGCCGCGCAAGGTGGGGTCGAGATCCTCGAAGCCCTTAGCGACGTCGCGGTCCTCGCAGAGGAACAGGATGTCGAGCCGCTCGGCGTCCGGCTGGGCCAGCAGCGTCGCGGCCGTGAACACCGCAGGGCGGAAATACAGGGCGTCCGGCGTGAAGCAGACGGGCAGGGGAGCGGTCATGACGCGTTCCGCAGGTGGGCCTCCTGCCTAGCCTGCGGAACGACTGCTGTGAATAGCCCGCCTTGGGATTCATCTTCAAGTAAGCATGCGTGATCAGGCCTGTTTAACCTGAATGCTCGTTAGGACATCGTCCTTTAACTTGCGCTCCATACGTGTGGATCAATGATTACTGCACGAAAGAGAGAAGAGCGGCGACAATAAAGCCGCGGAGGTCAAACAGATGAACGCCAACCGCATCCAGAACGTCGTGATCCGGACCATCGAGAAGCAATCGATTGCTCTGGATGACGTCCGCGAAATACAGCGGCTGATCGACGATGCCGGGATCTCGAAGGAAGAGGCCGAGGGGCTGATCCGCATGGAGCGCATGGTCGCGAACGCCTGCGACGCCTGGGCCGAGTTTTTCGTCGAGGCGTTGACCGCCCACCTGGTCTGGGAGCGCCGCCCCACCGGCTACATCCGCGACGAGGACGCCGCCTGGCTGATCACGTGCCTGCAGATGGCGCGCAGCGGCCCGGCCCTGAATGTCGGCCCGCTCCTGATCAACCTGGTTCGCGAAGCCGAGCGGGTCGACCACGCCGTGATCGCGCTCGCTCTCGAGGAAAACCGCGGCTTGCGCGCCCTGCAGGACCCGGAAGTCGCGCTGGTGCGCCGCGCCGCCTGAGCTACAGCTTCAGTTCGACAGACAGACGGGCGTGGCCGCAAGGCTGCGCCCGTTCGCGTCTCAGTCCTTCGGTGAGTGGACGACCCCGCGCCCGCAGCCTAGAAACGATCTCGAATCCAGCGTGGCTTCGATCTCGGGACGGGCATGTTCAACAAAATCCTGATCGCCAACCGCGGCGAAATCGCCTGCCGCGTCATCAAGACAGCGCGCCGCATGGGCATCAAGACCGTTGCGGTCTATTCGGACGCCGATCGGGACGCGCTGCATGTCGAGATGGCCGACGAGGCCGTCCATATCGGCCCGCCCGCCGCGGCCCAGTCCTACCTGCTGATCGAGAAGATCGTCGAGGCCTGCAAGGCCACAGGCGCCGAGGCGGTTCACCCAGGCTACGGCTTCCTGTCCGAGCGCGCCGCCTTTCCGAAGGCGCTCGAAGCGGCCGGCATCGTGTTCATCGGTCCCAATCCCAAAGCCATCGAGGCGATGGGCGACAAGATCGAATCAAAGAAGTTCGCCAACGCCGCCAAGGTGTCCACCGTGCCGGGGCATCTCGGCGTGATCGAGGATCCCGCTCACGCGGTGACGATCGCGGACGAGATCGGCTATCCGGTCATGATCAAGGCTTCCGCCGGCGGCGGCGGCAAGGGCATGCGCATCGCCTATTCGGCGGACGAGGTGGCGGAAGGCTTCGCGCGCGCCAAGTCGGAGGCCGCGTCCTCGTTCGGCGACGACCGGGTCTTCGTCGAGAAGTTCATCGTCGACCCGCGCCACATCGAAATCCAGGTGCTGGGCGACAAGCACGGCAACGTCATCTATCTCGGCGAGCGCGAGTGCTCCATTCAGCGCCGCAACCAGAAGGTGATCGAGGAGGCCCCGTCGCCGCTGCTGGACGAGGCAACCCGCCGCCTCATGGGCGAGCAGGCCTGCGCGCTGGCCCGGGCGGTGGGCTATGATTCCGCCGGTACGGTGGAGTTCGTGGCCGGGCAGGACCGCTCGTTCTTCTTCCTCGAGATGAACACGCGCCTGCAGGTGGAGCATCCGGTCACCGAGATGATCACCGGCGTCGACCTCGTAGAGCAGATGATCCGCCTCGCGGCGGGCGAGAAGCTCTCGATCACGCAGGACGACGTGAAGCTGAACGGCTGGGCGGTGGAGAGCCGCGTCTATGCCGAGGACCCGACGCGCAACTTCATGCCGTCCACCGGCCGGCTCGTGAGCTACCGCCCGCCGGCCGAGGGCCGCACCGGCGACGTGACGGTGCGCAACGACACGGGCGTGTATGAGGGCGGCGAGATCTCGATCTACTACGATCCGATGATCGCCAAGCTGGTGACGCATGCGCCGACGCGGCTGGAGGCCATCGAGTCGCAGGGCAGGGCGCTGGACGCCTTCGCGATCGAGGGCATTCGCCACAACATTCCGTTCCTGTCCGCCCTGATGGCGCATGAGCGCTGGAAGGCCGGGCGCCTCTCGACCGGCTTCATCGCCGAGGAATTTCCCGAGGGCTTCAAGCCGATCGCCCCGGAGGGCGAGACCGCGCACCTGATGGCGGCCGTCGCGGCCGCGATCGACCACAAGCTGAACCAGCGCAAGCGCGGCATCTCGGGCCAGCTGCGCGCCGCCGCGCCCGTGCAGTTCGAGACCGAGCGGGTGGTGATGCTTGGCGGCCAGCGCTTCGACGTGACCATCGAGGACATGGCCTATGCGACCGTGGTGCGCTTCGGCGAAGGCCACTCGCACGAGGTGTCGTCGGGCTGGCGGCCGGGCGAGCCCGTGTGGCAGGGCACTGTCGACGGGACCGAGGTCGCCCTGCAGGTGCGGTCCTTGCTGAACGGCGTGTCGCTGTCGCATGCCGGCGCCTACGCGGCCGCGCGGGTCTATACGCGCCGCGAGGCCGAACTCGCGGCCCTGATGCCCGAGAAGGTCGCGGCCGACACCGGCAAGTTCCTGCTCTGCCCGATGCCGGGGCTCGTGAAGGCGATCTCGGTGGCCGAAGGGCAGGAGGTCAAGGCCGGCGAGATGCTGTGCATCGTCGAGGCCATGAAGATGGAGAACGTGCTGCGCGCCGAGAAGGACGCCACCGTGGCCAAGATCCTGGCCAAGGAAGGCGACAGCCTTGCGGTCGACGCCGTGATCATCGAGTTCAGGTAAGAGCCGCCATGGACCGCGAGCCTCCGGCTCGCATCCAAGGGCTGTAGGCTCGCAGCCGAAGGCGCGCGCTCCAGCGGCAAAGCGGTGCGAGCCGGGGGCTCGCGGTCCAGGAAGCGACGCCCATGCCCCTCTACTTCGCCTATGGCTCCAACATGGACAGCGTCGCCATGGCGCAGCGCTGTCCGCGGTCGACGATCGTCGGCCTGGCGCGCCTGCCGCGGCATCGGTTCATGATCATGGCGGAGGGCTATGCGTCGGTGGTGCGGGACCCGCGGCGCACGGTGCATGGCGTGTTGTGGGATCTGGCGCTCTCGGACATCCCGGCGCTCGACCGGTACGAGAGCCTGCACACGGGCCTCTACACCAAGATCAACCAGCCGGTGGTGACGCCGGGCGGCGCCCGCCGCGCGCTGGTGTATGTCGGCCGTACGGATCGTCCCGGGAAGCCCAAGCCCGGCTACCTCGAGGGCGTGGTCGCGGCCGCTCGGGCGGCCGGATTGCCGGCCGAATACGTCTATGAACTCGATCACGGCGAGCCGGCGCCCCGCAAGCCTGGGACGCCGCTGTTCAAGGCGCCGATGTGAGCGCCGGCGACACGCGCGCCCCCGCGCGGTTGCCGTCGTGGATCAAGCGCCCGGGGTCATCGCGATAGCGGGAACGTCCAGGGACCTGCCCACGGCGCCTTCCCGCACCATCATGATGCTGTTCTTGCCGATGAAGAGCAGTTCGCCGTTCTCGGCGATGAACTCGAGAAATAAGCCTTCGCGGTTCAACGCCGATGCGATGCTGGCGGATAGTCCCGCCGTAATAGCGCCCACGAGGGTTCGCCCGTCCGCAAGGGTCAGGGTCACGGGCAGGCGCTTGTTGTCTTTTGCGAACATCGGTCACCACTGTCTGAGGTCCAGCACTTTTGGACCACGAACGTTTAGATACGATGATCAGCGGGCATCACGACGTCGGTCTGGGCGTGATATATGCCTGATAAGCGTCGCGCAGGGCGTCGTGCATCGCTTCCAGGTAGTCCCTGACCTCGTCGGGCAGCGTCAGGCCGCCATATTGCGCCGGGTTGTAGCGGGCCGCCCGGTCGAGATAGGTGAGCCGGACCACGTCGGGCGTTGCGTCGAGCGGGAGGTCGAGCAATTCGTGCAGCGACGCCGCCGGGGCCGGCGCTCTGAGGCCGGACCGCCGGCTCGACGACCGCAGCACGGCGATCTGCTTCTTGCTCACATAAGCGAGCCCACCATCTTCCAAGACGAGTTGCACGAACTCGGCCGGCTGGCCCAGCAACTCCATCATCTCGTCCATCGGAAAACCGTAGACGGCTCCGTTGAGGTGGTGGCCTCCGACCAGCGTCACCGCAACACCTGTGATCAATTCTTCCGTGCTTCCAATCATCGCGTTGTTCCAGCTTCAATGAAAGCCGGTCTACCGGATGCGAATTGCGATCATCTCACTTGGTTACCCGAGGGAGTCGGATGGCCATTAACCCTTTAAGCACGTCTGGAAACCATCCGCTGGCCGCTCTCATGTGATCGGCAGCGGAAAAGCGGTTCTGGAGGCCGGATTTGAGGCTAGGCGCTCGTACCAGGCCTGCAAATTGGGCCGGTTTTCGCGCTCGATGGGCATGTTCAGCCAGCGGTGGACCTGTGGCCCGACGACGCATTCGGCCATCGTGAAGGTGTCGCCCGCCAAAAACGGGCGCTCGGCCAGGTGGGCATCCAGAACCTTGGTTACCAGATTGGTTTTGACCCGCGAGGCCTCCACGGCCGCCAGGTCGCGCTTTTCCGGCGCCGTGCGGACGAGGTTGACGAAGGCCGGGCCCACGGCCGGGTTCAGCGTGGTCTGCTGCCAGTCCATCCAGCGATCCGCCCGGGCGCGAGCGGCTGGATCGACGGGCCACAGCGTGCCCGCGCCGTGCTTGGCCGCGAGGTAGCGCACGATGGCGTTGGACTCCCAGAGCACGATGTCGTCGTCCTGCAGGGTGGGGACGAGGCCGTTCGGGTTCATGGCCCGGTACTCGGGCGTGTCGACCACGCCGTGCACGCCGCCCGCCTCACGCCGCTCATAGGCGAGGCCGAGCGCATCGGCGGCGAAGACGACCTTCTGGACATTGACGGAGCTGAGACGCCCCCAGATCACGAGCATGTTTGGTTTCCTTGGTGAGGTGGGCAGGCGGTCACATCGTCTTGGCGAACAGCTCGCGTCCGATCAGCATGCGGCGGATTTCGCTGGTGCCGGCGCCGATCTCGTAGAGCTTGGCGTCGCGCAGCAGGCGGCCGGTGGGATAGTCGTTGATGTAGCCGTTGCCGCCCAGCAGCTGGATGGCGTCCAGCGCCATCAGGGTCGCCTTCTCGGCCGCGATCAGGATGGCGCCGGCCGCATCCTCGCGGGTGGTCTCGCCCCGGTCGCAGGCCTTGGCGACCGCGTACACATAGGCCTTGCAGGCGTTCATGGTGACGTACATGTCGGCGAGTTTGCCCTGCACGAGCTGGAACTCGCCGATGGATCTCCCGAACTGCTTGCGCTCGTGGACATAGGGCATCACGATGTCCAGCGCCGCCTGCATGATGCCGAGCGGGCCGGCGGCCAGCACGGCGCGCTCGTAGTCGAGGCCCGACATCAGCACGTTCACGCCCTTGCCGACCTGGCCGAGGACGTTTTCCTCGGGGATCTCGCAATCCTCGAACACGAGCTCGCACGTGTCGGACCCACGCATGCCGAGCTTGTCGAGCTTCTGCGCGGTGGTGAAGCCCTTCATGCCCTTCTCGACGATGAAGGCCGTGATGCCCTTGGGACCAGCCTCGGGATCGGTCTTGGCGTAGACGATCAGCGTCTCGGCGACCGGCCCGTTGGTGATCCACATCTTGGAGCCGTTGAGGACGTAGCGGTCGCCCTTCTTCTCAGCCCGCGTGCGCATCGATACCACGTCGGAGCCCGCCCCGGGCTCGGACATGGCCAGCGCGCCGACATGCTCGCCCGAGATCAGCCCGGGAAGGTATTTGCGCTTCTGCGCCTCCGAGCCGTTGCGGCGCATCTGGTTGACGCAGAGGTTGGAGTGGGCGCCGTAGCTCAACCCGACGGACGCGGACGCGCGGCTGACCTCCTCCATGGCGACGACATGCTCGAGGTAGCCGAGCCCGGAGCCGCCATATTCCTCCTCCACGGTGATGCCGTGCAGGCCCAGCGCGCCCATCCGCGGCCAGAGGTCGCGGGGGAACTCGTTGGTCTTGTCGATCGCGTCGGCGCGCGGCGCGATCTCGCTTTGCGCAAAGCCCGCAACCGTCTCGCGAATGGCGTCGGCGGTTTCGCCGAGGTCGAAGTTGAAGGGACGTGGGGCGTTGGCCAGCATGGTCTTGGCGTTTCCTCTTGTGCGATAGCCGTTTGCTGCAGGATAACCCGGACGCGGCCCGCTTGTAGAGGGCGACGCGCAAAAGGCGTTTGGGCGAAAGCCGCAGGGGGATGGGCATGGCGCAGGACATCGGCGAAAGGCCCAACACCATTCCGTGGCCGCCGCTGATCTATTCCGCCGCCATGCTGCTGGCGTGGGGCCTGGAGCAGGTCGATCCCTTCGTGTGGCTCGACCAGCAATTGCGTGTCGTGCCCGAATGGGCCGGCATCGCGCTGTTCGCGGTCGCGATCCTGGCGGATTTCGGCTGCTTCATCGTTCTGCGCCGCAAGGGCACGACCGTGCTGCCCAACGCGCCCAGCAAGGCGCTGGTGACCACGGGGCCGTATCGGTGGTCGCGCAATCCCATCTATGTGGCCAATACGGTCGCGCTCCTGGGCTTCGCGCTGGCGTTGCGCTGGGGGTGGCTGCTTCTGCTGGTTCCTGTCACGATCGCGGCCGTGAACTGGCTCGCGATTTCGCGCGAGGAGGCGCATCTGGAGCGCCGCTTCGGCCAGGACTGGCGCGACTACGCCGCCCGGGTGCGGCGCTGGATCTAAGGGGGCAGAAGCATGACGAGGGCGGTTCTCGGGGTCATTGGCGGGTCCGGCGTCTATGACCTGCCCGGCCTCGTCGATCTGCGCGAAGAGGCCGTCGCGACGCCCTGGGGCGAGCCGTCGGACGTCCTGCGCTTCGGCCGCATCGGCGAGACGCCGATCGTGTTCCTGCCGCGGCACGGACGCGGGCACCGCCTTTCGCCCTCCGACACCAACTACCGCGCCAATATCGACGCCATGAAGCGGGCAGGGGTGACGGACCTCGTCTCGCTCTCGGCCTGCGGGTCGTTCAAGCCGGACCTGCAGCCGGGGCTGTTCGTGCTCGTCGATCAGTTCGTCGATCGCACCCACCGGCGGGAAAGCTCGTTCTTCGGGGCAGGATGCGTCGCGCATGTATCCATGGCGCATCCCGTGGGGCCGGGACTCGTCGCGAGGGTGGCGGCGGCCGCCGAGGCCGAGGGCGTGGCCTCCCGGCGTGGCGGAACCTATGTGTGCATGGAGGGGCCGCAATTCTCCAGCTACGCCGAATCCAACACCTATCGACACCTCGGCTACGACGTGATCGGCATGACGGCGATGCCTGAGGCCAAGCTCGCCCGCGAGGCCGAGATCACCTACGCGACGCTCGCGATGGTAACGGATTTCGACTGCTGGCATCCCGAGCACGACGCCGTGGACGTGGCGGACGTCATCAAGGTCATGCACCGCAACACTGAGAAGGCCCGCCGCGTGGTGGCCCGGCTCGCGGCTGATTTTCCCCGAGAGCGCGAGAACTGCCCGGCTGGCTCACACAAGGCGCTCGACACTGCGATCATGACGGCCCCGTCGGCCCGCGACCAGGCCGTGCTGGCCAGGCTGGACGCCGTGGCTGGACGAGTGCTGGGAAAGTAAGGCCGCAGCCACACCCTTCCCCTCAGGAGGAGAGTGGCGCTTCGCTCCGGTCCGCGCCTAGCGCGCCCAGCGCTCGGCGGCTTTGTCGTCCACGTCCTTGGCTTCGACCCAATCGCCGGACGAACCGTCCACCCGATGCTCTTTCTTCCAAAAGGGAGCGCGGGTCTTCAGGTAGTCCATCAGGAATTCGGCCGCCTCGAAGGCGGCGGCCCTATGGGCGGAGGCCGTGACGACCAGCACGATAGGCTCGCCCGGGGCGATTTTCCCGTGCCGGTGGATGGCCACGAGGCCCTGCAGGGGCCAGCGCTCCGCGGCCTCGGCGGCGACGCGGCGCATCTCGTCCTCGGCCATGCCGGGATAGTGCTCCAGTTCCAGCGCCGCGAGCACGCCGCCCTCGGCGCGGCAGAGGCCCGTGAAGCTCACCACGGCGCCCACGTCCGTGCGCCCCGCCGCGATCTGCGCCAGTTCGGCCGCAACGTCGAAGGGCTCGGCCTGTATGCGGACGGTGAGCGGCTCCTGCGCCATCTCAGCCGCCCGTCATGGGCGGGAAGAACGCGATCTCGCGTGCGCCCGCGATGGGCGTCTCGGGCTTCACGTGCTTGCGGTCGATCGCGGCCCGCACGACGGCCGGGTTCTCGAACGCGTAGGCGTATTCCTCGCCCAGCCCCGCCAGCCACCCGGCGAGGTCCGCGACCGTCCTGACGCTCTCGGGCGGGGTCAGCTCTTCCTCGGGCTTGCCGATGCGCTCACGGACCCAGGCGAAGTAGACGATCTTCATGCAACGGCCCTCAGGCGCCGTGGTCCACGATGTGGTGAATGCCGGCGCGGAAATAATCATAGCCCGTGTAGAGCGTCAGGATCGCCGCGACCCAGAGCAGGCCAAGCCCGATCGCCACCGTGCCGGGCAGCACGTGCTCGCCGGCGGGGCCGACGATCAGAAATCCGATCGCGATCAGTTGCAGCGTGGTTTTCCACTTGGCCACGGTGGACACCGGCACGCTGACGCGCAATTCGGCCAGATATTCGCGCAGGCCCGAGACCAGGATCTCGCGCGAGAGGATCACAATGGCGGCCCAGATCGACCAGCTCGTGATGGTGCGGTCCGCCACCAGCATCAGCAACGTCGCCGACACCAGAAGTTTGTCGGCGATAGGGTCCAGCATGCGGCCGAGCGTCGACTGCTGCTGCCAGGCGCGCGCCAAATAACCGTCGAAGAAGTCCGTGATTCCCGCGACCGCGAAGACGAGCAGCGCCGTCCACCGCATCCAGAATTCCTCTGGCCAGAACATGCAGGCCACGACCACGGGAACCGCGAACACGCGGCCATAGGTCAGGATATTCGGGAGATTGAGGGGGTTCGCCCGCCGCATGTCGCTCGCCAGCATCAGTTGGGGCCGAGGAAACATGCCGAGGGGAGGGGCGTCAACCGCGCCCCTCGTGGAAGTGATCATAGACCGCCTTGGCGGTCGCGGCGTTGACGCCCGGCGTCCGGGCGAGGTCGTCCAGCGAGGCGCGCGCGATGGCCTTGGCGGTGCCGAAATGCAGCAGCAGCGCGCGCTTGCGCGCCGGGCCGATGCCCGAGATTTCGTCCAGCGGGCTCTTGGTGAACTCGCGCTTGCGCTTGGCCCGGTGCGTGCCGATGGCGAAGCGATGCGCCTCGTCGCGCAGGCGCTGGATGAAGTAGAGCGCCGGATCGCGCGGCGCGAGCTTGAACGGGTCGCGGCCCGGCACGAAGAAGGTTTCCCGGCCGGCGTCGCGGTCCGGGCCCTTGGCGACTCCCACCAGCGGCACGTCCGTGAGGCCGATCTCCTCCAAGGTCTGGCGCGCGGCGTCGAGCTGGCCGCGCCCTCCGTCGATCAGCACGAGGTCCGGCCAGGCCGGCATGTCGCCCAGGTCGCGCTCGCGCTCGGGGGCCTGGGCGGCGGCGCCTGCGTCGCGGGGGTTCTCCTTCATGAGCCGTGAGAACCGGCGCTTCAGCACCTCGCGCATCATGCCGTAGTCGTCGCCGGGCGTGAGCTCCTCGGACTTGATGTTGAAGGTCCGGTAATGGGCCTTGGAGAAGCCCGCCGGGCCCGCCACCACCATGCCGCCGACCGCGTTGGTCCCCATGATGTGCGAGTTGTCGTAGACCTCGACGCGCCGCGGCGCCCTGGGCAGGCCGAACGCCTGCGCGACGGCGCCGAGCAGCTTTTGCTGCGAGGAGGTGTCGGCCAGCCGCCGGCCCAGCGCCTCGCGGGCGTTCTTGGCGGCGTGCTCCACGAGGTCGCGCTTCTCGCCGCGCTTGGGCACGTTGACCTCCACGCGCCCGCCGGCCGTGGCCGTGAGCGCCTCCTCGAGCAGCGTGCGTTCGTCGATCTCGTGCGAGAGCAGCACCAGGCGGGGCGGCGGCTTGTCGTCGTAGAACTGGGCGATGAAGGCGGCCAGCACCTCGGTGGCGGGCGTCGTCTTGTCGGCCTTGGGGAAGTAGTCGCGATTGCCCCAGTTCTGGAAATTGCGGAAAAAGAACACCTCCACGCAGAACTGCCCGGCCTCCTCGTGGAGGGCGAAGACGTCCGCCTCCTCGGTGTTCTGCGGGTTGATGTCCTGCGAGCCCTGGATGGCCGACAGCGCCGCGAGGCGGTCGCGGTAGCGCGCCGCGCGCTCGAATTCGAGCTCGTCGGAGGCCTTCTGCATGTCGGCGGCGAGCTGCGCCTTCACGCCCTTGCTCTTGCCGCGCAGGAAGTCGCGGGCCTGGGCGGCGAGGCGGGCGTATTCCACATGCCCGACCTCGCCCGTGCACGGGCCGGAGCAGCGCTTGATCTGGTGCAGCAGGCAGGGGCGCGTGCGGTTCTCGTAGTAGCTGTCCGTGCAGGAGCGCAGCAGAAAGGCGCGCTGCAGGGCGTTTAGCGTGCGGTTCACCGCCCACACGCTCGCAAAGGGGCCGAAATAGTCGCCCGGCCGATTGCGCGCGCCGCGGTGCTTGGTGAGCTGGGGCGAGACGTGGTCGCCCGTCAGCAGGATGTAGGGAAACGACTTGTCGTCGCGCAGCAGCACGTTGAAGCGCGGCTTCAGCTGCTTGATGAGGTTTGCCTCCAGCAGCAGAGCCTCGGTCTCGGTCTGCGTGGTGACGAATTCCATCCGCGCCGTCTCGGCGATGACGCGCAGAATGCGGGTGGAGTGGCCGACGCCGCGCGCGTAGCTGGCGACGCGCTTCTTCAGGCTCCGGGCCTTGCCGACATAGAGAACGCCGTCGTCGGCGTCGATCATCCGGTACACGCCGGGGCCGTTGGGCAGAGTCTGCCAGAAGGCGCGGATCACCTCCACGCCGTGCTTCACGCGCGAATTCGCGGTGGGCCCGTCGAAATCGATGTCGAGCCCGGCCTGTTCGGCGATGTCGTCGTCGAGGTCCTGCTCGCCGAGCTGGTCGAGCTCCGCCTCGGCGTCGAGATCGTCCTGGATGGTCTCGTCGTCGAAGACGTCCGGCGCAGGCTCTGCGGCCGGGCGAGTCGTGCGTGGTGTTGAAGCCATGGAGGGAGATGTAGGACGAAGACGCGGCGGAAAAAAGCACTGCGTGTTTGCGGTCTCGGGTTCGGAGAAGGCTACAGCGCTGGTTCTCCCTGCGCCTACCCTCTCATCATCAACACCCCTCATCCTGAGGAGCAGGCCCGCTTGGGCCTGCGTCTCGAAGAACGAGAGGATCGAGGCAAGGAAGCCTTCTGGTTTGGTGGTCCTAACCCACCTGCGACGTCGCGGTCGGCCCGAAAACCTCCTCGAACGCGGCCCGCAGCGCCACGTCGGCGTCGTGCAGCGTCACCGGCAAGCCAAGATCCACGAGGCTGGTCACGCCATAGAGCTCCTCGGCGATGCCGCAGGGGACGATGCCGCCGAAATGCGACAGGTCCGGCTCGACGTTGAGGCTGATGCCGTGGAACGTCACCCAGCGCCGCACCCGAATGCCGATAGCCGCGATCTTGTCCTCGGCGCCCGGCGCCTTCTCGGGCCTTCGGACCCAGACGCCGACGCGGTCCTCGCGCCTTTCGCCGCGCACGTTGAAGGCCGCCAGCGTGTCGATCACCCAGGCCTCCAGCGCCGCCACGAAGGCGCGTATGTCGGGCCGGCGGCGCTTCAGGTCCAGCATCACATAGGCCACGCGCTGACCCGGGCCGTGATAGGTGAACTGCCCGCCGCGCCCGGTGCGATGCACGGGGAAGCGCTCATCGACGAGATCCGCGTCGCGGGCGGACGTGCCCGCCGTGTAGAGGGGAGGATGCTCCAGCAGCCAGACGCACTCGGTCGCGGCGCCGGCCGCGATGGCGTCGGCGCGAGCCTCCATGACCCGCACGGCGTCCTCGTAGGCCACGAGGCCCGGCGTCACGACCCACTCGACGGGCGCGCCGCCCTCCGCCGGCCAGAAACGCTCAACCAGTTCGTCCCTGATCTTCACCGCGCATTAACCCTGTTATTGGCTCACTGAGACCGAGGCGACGGGAGCGCCGGCCCAACCGGGGCCCCACCCGTCATCTATGCACCGCGGAGCGCCGCTTCCACCAGCGCCCCGCCCAGGTTTCGCGTTCGCGTCGTTCCGGAGCAGCTGAGTGACCAACGGTCTCGACATTGTCGGCGTAGACATCTCCATCGTGCTCGGACGCTCCCGGATGCCGATCCACCAGCTGCTGCGCATGGGCCGCGGCGCCGTGATCGCGCTCGATTCGGCCGAAGGCGACGAGGTCGAGATCCTCGCCAACGACATGCCGATCGCGCGTGGCAACGTGGTGGTGAACGGCGCCGTGATCACGGTCGAGGTCAAGGAACTCCTGCGCCGCCCGCCGAGCGAGAAAGTGCAGGGCTGATCGGCGCCCGCTTTTCCCGCCGCGCCGCACACACGGCGCTTGTGGACCCGGAATCCTTCTGTTACACGGAGCGCCGTTCCGGTCGGGCGACCTCCTTGGAAGCCCACCTGAAACACGTTGCGGTCGTGGCGGAATTGGTAGACGCGCTAGCTTGAGGTGCTAGTAACTTAACCGTTGTGGAGGTTCGAGTCCTCTCGACCGCACCAGTGCTCTTCGAGCCCATGGGCTCCGAACGGCGGCAGGATCGTGAGATCCGGGCCGCCGTTTCGTTTTTGGGCAGCCCTAAACGCCCCGGTGGCGCCGAACCCCGGCGATGATCCGCTCCGTCTCGCTGGTCCATCCCGCCGGGGCGGCGGCGGGCTCCGTCCGGCCCGACCCGGGCTGCAGGTGGACCAGCGCGTAGCCTTCCGCCTTCAGGGCGCGCAGGAAGGCCGGCAGCATCGCGGCGGTCTGCGGCTGGGTGTCGTGGAACAGGATCATGCCGCGCCCGGCATGGCGCAGGCGGTCCATCATGCGGGCAAGCTGGAAGCCGGGGGTCATGGGCGTCCAGTCGGAGGCCCAGAGATCGCAGCCAAAGACGCCGACATCGCGCTCGGCCGCCCAGGCGTTGGCGGCGGGGGTGTCGGCGAAGCCCGGATAGCGCAGAAACGGCGCGACGCCGCCCTGGCCGGGCTTTGCGTCCGGCGCGCCGAGCGCGGCCGCAATGGCCGCGAAGCCGTGCTCGATCTCGCGGATCTGGGCCGCTTCGGACAGGTTGCGCATGGTCCAGGGGTGGGACCAGGTGTGGCAGGCCAGCGTATGCCCGTCGTCCCGGATGCGCCGCACCAGCGCGGGATGAGCCTGCGCGTTGCGGCCGATCAGGAAGAACGTCGCCTTTGCGTCCTCGCACGCGAGTGCGTCGAGGACGCGGGGCGTGGTTGCGGGGGAGGGGCCGTCGTCGAAGGTCAGCACCACCTCGCGCGGACCGAGCGGCAGGGCCGCCGGGTATGTCTTGAGGCCAACCTGGAAGCCGCCCCGAGTGCCCACCGGGAGCGTGCGGGCGGTTCCGAGGCGGTCGGGTGCGCAGGCGGAGGCAAGGGCCGGGCGGGCCGCCAGCGCGGCCAGGAGCCCGGCCGAGACGGCGCGCCGGTCCAGGAGCTTGTTCATGCCGAATCATCCACCCGATCTGCGTCGAGGATAGGGCCGGGTCCCTAACGGCCCGTCGCCTCCGGGTTACGGCTTACGCGCGCGTTGCGCGGCCTGTCGCGAGTGATACAAGGCCCCGGGCTCACCACTGACTCGGGGACGGATGTCTCATGCTGGACCTCGACGACGGGACCAAGTCGGCTGAGCGGATCCTCGCGTTTCGCGATGAGGAGGGCGATGTCAGCCGCGACTACGTCGACGCCGTCGCGCAGGCCGTGGAGGCCGGGGACGCCGAGAGGGTCCGCGATCTCGTCCGGCCGTTCCACGAGGCCGACCAGGGCGCCCTGATCGAGGCGCTGCCCGCCGATGCCCGCGCCCGCCTGATCGGGCTGCTCGGCGATGTCTTCGATTTCGCCGCGCTCACCGAGGTCGACGACGGCATCCGCGAGGAGTTGCTCGACGAACTGCCGACCAAGACCGTCATCGAGGGCATGAAGGACCTCGAGTCGGACGACGCGGTCTACATTCTCGAGGACCTCGACAAGGACGAGCAGAACGAGATTCTCGAAGGCCTGTCCGCCTCCGAGCGCGTGGCGCTGCAAAAGAGCCTCGACTACCCGGAGGACTCGGCCGGGCGCCTGATGCAGACCGAGCTGGTCGCCGTGCCGCCGTTCTGGACGGCCGGCCAGACGCTGGACCACCTGCACGCCACCGAGGACCTGCCGGAAAGCTTCTTCGAGGTGTTCGTGGTGGATCCCGGCCACCGCCTGCTCGGGCAGATCTTTCTCGACAAGCTCGTCCGCAGCCCGCGCATCGAGCGCGTCGACGCGCTGATGAGCACGGACCGGCGGCGCGTGCACGCCACCGAGGACCAGGAGCAGGTGGCGCGCCTGTTCGAGCGCTACAATCTCGTCTCCGCCCCGGTGGTGGACGAGGCCGAGCGTCTGGTCGGCGTCGTCACCATCGACGACGTCGTGGACGTGATCCAGGAAGAGGCCGACGAGGACGTGAAGGCGCTCGGCGGCGTGCGCTCGGACGAAGAAATTTCCGACACCGTGATGACCATCGCGCGTAGCCGCTTCGTGTGGCTGTTCGTGAATCTGATCACGGCGTTCGTGGCCTCGGCGGTGCTGGGGCTGTTCGAGGGCCAGTTGCAGAAGATGGTGGCGCTCGCCGTGCTCGCCCCCATCGTGGCCAGCCAGGGCGGCAACGCGGCCACGCAGACCATGACGGTGGCCGTGCGGGCGCTGGCGGTGCGCGAGCTCGGGGCCGGCAACGCCTTCCGGGTGACGCTGCGCGAAAGTCTCGTCGGCCTGCTCAACGGAATAGGCTTCGGCATCCTCACCGGCGTGGTGGCGTCGGTCTGGTTCCAGGATTGGAACATCGGCGCGGTGATCTGCATCGCGATGCTGGTCAACCTGGTCGCGGGCGCGTTGGGCGGCATCCTGATCCCGCTGACGCTCGAAAAGGTCGGGGCCGATCCGGCCGTGTCGTCCGGCGTCTTCGTCACCACGGTGACGGACGTTGTCGGGTTTTTCTCGTTTCTGGGGATTGCGACGCTCTGGTTCGGCCTGGGGTGATTGCAACACGCTTCGGTGTAGTGTTTCCTGTTTCTTAAGACCTTTGGTCGATTTGCTGGGTATCGCGTTCCCGTCCACCGAGCGGCGAGCTTTGATGCGTATCCTTTCTCGCGGAACGACCACCGGCGTATTCGGCGCGGTCGCTGTCGCCTTCTCCCTTCTTCTTGCGGGCTGCACGATGGCCCCCGACAACTATCCCCGCAAAGGGGACGTCAAGCCGCATCCCGGCGTGGCGCGGGCGAAGACGTTGCCGATCCACGGCATCGACGTCTCGCGCTGGCAGGGCGAGGTGGACTGGAATTCCGTGCGTGACGCCGGCACCAAGTTCGCGTTCATCAAGGCGACGGAAGGCGGCGACCACCTCGACCCGGCCTTCAGCCGCAACTGGGCCGGCGCCAAGGCGGCCGGCGTGCCGGTGGGCGCCTACCATTTCGTGTATTGGTGCCGCCCGGCGGCCGAGCAGGCCAAGTGGTTCGTGCAGCACATCCCGACCGATCCGGACGCGCTGCCGCCGGTGCTGGACGTGGAGTGGAACGGCCATTCGCAGACCTGCCCCAAGAAGGTGCCGCGCGACGTGGCGCTGGAAAAGATCAGGATCATGCTGGCCGAGATGGAGCGCCACACCGGCAAGCGGCCGATCATCTACACGGACATCACCTTCCACGAGGAGGTGCTGCGCGGCGAGCTGAACGAGTACCCGTTCTGGATCCGCAGCGTCGCGGCCGAGCCGCACGAGCGCTATTCGGACCGCCAATACGCGCTATGGCAGTGGACCACGACGGGCCGGGTTCCGGGCATCCGTGGCGACGTCGACCGCAACGCGTTCCATGGCAGCGAGAAGCAGTGGATGGCGTTCCTTGATTCCACCCAGCGCCCCGGCGCTGCGCCCGCGCGTCGCATCGCGCCCGACATGGCGCCGCCCTCCGGCGCGCCTCCCGGCCTTACGCCGCCCGCCGCCGTGGCGGAAGTGGAAGCCACCGCTTCGGTGCGCAGCTACCTGCCGTTCTGAGCGGCAGGATGCCTTTCACCAAAGCGTCTCGTCGTGTCGCGCTGCTGGATCGGCCCTCGATCCCTCTACCGTAATCCCCGGTCTTGACCCGGGGATCCACGCGCTGGGCTCCGGCGTGGTTGGCCGGAACGATCTCCGCTATGACGGAGAGAGGCGGGTCCACTCCCGTCGTTGCGAGCGACAGCGAAGCAATCCAGCTGATGCTGGGCCAAGAGGCATAGCGCCTTCCGCCTGACCTCTGGATTGCTTCGTCGCTTCGCTCCTCGCAATGACGGCGAGGCGCACGCCTCACCGCGCCTGGCCACACCTCCGCACCGCACGGGCGCCCTGCGCGCTTCGCGGGGTGACTTCGGGGCGAGCCGGCCTAGATTGGCCGGCAACAACCCGGAGGAACGCCGCATGTCCCAGCCCATCATCGTCGAAGCGAACGGCGCACGAATTCCCGCGCTGGGTCTCGGCACCTTCCGGTCGGAAGGCCAGAACTGCGTCGACGCGGTCGCGGAAGCCCTCAAGGTCGGCTACCGGCACGTCGACACGGCCGCCATGTATGGCAACGAGGCCGAGGTCGGGGAGGGGCTGCGCGTCGCCGGCCTGCCGCGCGACGACGTGTTCGTCACCACCAAGGTGTGGTGGACCGATATCGCGCCCGGCGCGCTCCAGGCGTCGGCGGAGGCCAGCCTGAAGAAGCTCGGGCTGGATCACGTCGACCTTCTCCACATCCACTGGCCGAACCCGCAGGTCCCGCTCGCGGACTCGCTCGGCGCGCTCGTGGACGCCAAGCGTCGCGGGATGGCGAAACACATCGGGGTCTGCAACTTCCCCACGGCGCTGCTGAACGAGGCCGTGCGGCTCTGTGGCGAGCCGCTGGTGGCGCTGCAATGCGAGTACCATCCCACCCTGAGCCAGCACCGGCTGCTCGCCGAGGCGCGGCGCCACGGGCTGGCGTTCACCTCCTACTCGCCGATCGGCAAGGGAACCGACACCGAGGAGAAGGTCGTCCAGGAGATCGCGGTGGCGCATGGCAAGACCGGCGCGCAGGTGGTGCTGCGCTGGCACGTGCAGCAGGACGGCGTGATCGCGATCCCGAAGTCTTCGCACCCGGTCCGGATCCGGCAGAACTTTGACATCTGGGACTTCACGCTCTCGGACGAGGAGATGGCCGCCATCTCGCGTATGGCCCGGCCCGATGGGCGCATGATCAACCCGGCCTTCGCCCCGCAGTGGGATAGCTGAGCCGCAGCCATGCGCGCCGCGCCGTCCACCCCGCGCGAGCGCGTCTTGCGCGCCGGCCGGCCCGGCGCCACTCTCCGCCGCCCATCCCGCAGGACTCAATAGCCATGTCGCTCGACGCCGCCACGCTCGCCGCCTTCCAGGAGATTTCCACCGCCACCATCACGACGGTGCTGCTGAAAAAGGGCCTGCGGCGGCTCTGGATGCGCGGGCCGATGCCGCTGCCCACCGCGCAGGGCAAGCGCATCGTCGGCAAGGCCTTCACGATGCGCTTCGTGCCGGCCCGCGAGGACCTGGCGACGCCCGAATCCTGGTCTTCGCCGCGCTCCACCCGCGCCGCCATCGAGGAGATGCCGGAAGGCTGCATCGCGGTGGTGGACGCCATGGGGGTCACGGACGCCGGCATCTTCGGCGACATCCTCGCCTTCCGGATGGCCAAGCGCGGCGTGTCGGCGCTGATCACCGACGGCGTGATGCGCGACATCTCGGGCGTGCTCTCGACCGGCCTGCCGGTGTGGTGCCAGGGCACGGCCGCCCCGGCGTCGGTGGCGGGCCTCACCTTCGTGGGCTGGCAGGAGCCGATCGCCTGCGGCGGCGTCGCGGTGTTCCCCGACGACATCATCGTGGCGGACGCGGACGGCGCGGTGTGCATCCCGGCCGCCTATCTCGACACCGTCCTGAAGGAAGGCCCCGAGCAGGAGCGGCTCGAGGCCTGGATCATGACGGAGGTGGGCCGCGGCGTGCCGCTGCCGGGCCTTTATCCCGCCAATGCGGAGACCAAGGCGCGGTACGAGGCTTTCAAGGCCAGCAAGGGCTGAGCCGCCGGGCCGAGCGCCGGGCGCGGGGGCCAGATGTATTTCATTCTCTCCAAGGTCCTCTGGCTCCTGGCCGGGCCAACCAACCTGCTCGTCCTGGCGGCGCTCGCCGGCGGACTGCTCGGCTTCACGCGTTTCCGGCGCTTGGGCCGGGCGCTTGCGGTGGCCGGCGCGTCGTTGCTGCTCGTGATCGGGCTCTTGCCGGTCGGCACGTTCCTGATCCTGCCGCTCGAGCAGCGCTTCCCGGCCTGGCGAGACGATGGCCAGCCGTTTGCGGGCGTGATCGTGCTTGGCGGCGCGCCGGAGCCGGCGAATTCGCGCGGGCGCGGGCAATTGCTGATGAACGAGGGCGCCGAGCGCCTCGTCGCCATGGCGGATTTCGCGCGGCGTTATCCGGATAAGCCGGTGGTGTTCACTGGCGGGTCAGGCGATCTGATCGACCAGGAGAGCACCGAAGCCGCCGTGCTGGAGCAGCATATCGGCGAGCTAGGCCTGGCGGCGGGGCGCATCACCTTCGAGCGGCGCTCGCGCAACACCTACGAGAATGCGCTGTTCACCCGCGATCTCGTGAAACCGCAGCCCGGCCAGCGCTGGCTGCTGGTCACTTCCGCCTACCACATGCCGCGTTCGGTGGGCTTGTTCCGGGCGGCCGGCTTCGATGTCGCGCCGGTTCCGGTGGATTACCGCACAGCCGGGCCGGGCGACTACAAGATGGCGCTCGCGGTCGGCGACGGGCTGAAGCGGTTCGAGACGGCGACCCGCGAATGGATCGGCTTGGTGGTGGAGCGCGCCGCGGGGCACACCCGGGAGTTGTTCCCGGGCTGAGCTTTTGCGGGCTCAATCCTGCCGGGGAAGGCCGATGCGGTACACGCCCTTGAAGTCGTCCGGATCCACCGGCTTGCCTTTCCGGTAGATCACGATCTGCCCCGCATGGGCGAGGCGCACGGCCGCGCGGCGCACCGGGACCATCAACGGGCCCCAGCCGTCCGGATGCGGACCGCCGAGCTCGCGCGCCACTTCTGATGGGCAGATCGTCTTCTCGGCCCCGCGGTCGCCGGCGAGCGACAGGATCGTGGCCTCCAGGGTTTCGGCGGGGATCTTGGCGGGGGCAGTCGGTTGAGTCGTCATCGCGCTTGCGTGCGCCCAAGCGCCTGTCCGGTCAAGTCGCGCCCGCATCGGAGGCGGACAGCGCCGCCCGCATGCCGTCGGACCTGAACTGGCGCAATGCCATCACGACCAGGACCGCAAATGTCGAAAGGATGAATACCGTCGGCGACCAGAACCAGCCGAGATAGCCGAGCGCGAAAAAGAACGCGCGCTGGCCGCGGTTGAAGTGCCGTCCCGCCGCCGTGGTCATGCCGGCGACGCTATGGGCGTGCATCAGCGAGGCGGGGTCGTCTGCGGCCTCCACGGGCGGCGTCGCGCCGAGCAGGATGGCGGCGTAGTTGAACAGGCGGTAGCTCCACGCGAATTTGAAGAACGCGTAGACGAAGATCACCGCCAGGCCGATGACCTTCATTTCCCACAGCCCGCGCTGGGTCTCGATGCCGAAGGGCAGGTCGCCGAAGACGCGCAGCACGTCGTCGGCGGCGCGCAGCAGCGTCAGCGACCCACCGACCGCCAGCAGGGACGTGGAGGCGAAGAAGGCCGAGCCGTTCTGCAGGCTGGCCATGATCTGCGTGTCGATGATGCGCACGTCGCGCTTCAGCATCCGCTCCATCCAGCGGCGCCGGAACTCGTGCATGATGCCGTTGAGGCTACGCCGGCCGAGCCGGTTGCCTTCCACGAGCAGCACGTAGCCGATCCAGGCGACCAGGAAAAACGCGATGGCGGCGAGGTCGAGCTTGGAGATGATCATCTCCGCAGCATGACGCGGCCTGGCGGGGCCGTGCAAGCCGTCAGGCCGCCTGCGAAGCCGCGGCTCACAGCCAAGGCTGCGCTCGCGCGGTTGACGCGGGTCGGGAGGCCGACCCATCCTCCTCGAAAGTCATGGGAGAGACGCATGCCGCAGACCATCAGCAAGGGCTACAAAGCCCTGCTCGCCGAGGCCAACGCCGTGGTGGACACCGTGCCGGCCGCCGACGCGATTGGGCTTCTCGGCCGCGACGACGTGGTGCTGGTGGACCTGCGCGATCCGCGCGAGCTGGAGCGGGAAGGGCGCGTGCCCGGCGCGGTGCATTGCCCGCGTGGCATGCTGGAGTTCTGGATCGACCCGGAAAGTCCCTACCACAAGCCGGTTTTCGCCGAGGACAAGCGCTTTGTGTTCATGTGCGCGGGCGGCTGGCGATCGGCGCTGGCGGCGCGCACGGCGCGCGAGATGGGCCTGAAGCCGGTGGCGCATGTGGGCGGCGGCTTCACGGCCTGGAAGGAAGCCGGCGGCCCGGTGGAGCAGGTTCAACCAAGACCCAAGGGCTGAACGCTTTCGCGAGTCGACTCAGAGCTTTCCCAGCAACTCCTCGATGTTTGATTCCGCGCCGGCCGGCATGGACCCCGAGGTCAGGGAGCCGAGCACCAGCCCGCCAAACGCGTCGTCGAACAAGGCAGACGCCGCCCCGAATGCGAGCAGGCCGAGCACGCGCGACGCCGTTCCGGCCCCGGGCCGGCGCATGGACCAGCCGGCCCAGCCGCAGAGCGCCGCCATCGCGAGCGCCAGAATCTGATGCGTCATGCCACCCTCCTGAAGCGGGAGCTTAGCGCAAGGGTGTTCCCGATCCGTTGCGTCGCTGCGCGATTCCAAGGCTCGTGACGGCGCGCCAAGGCGCCGCGTGCATCCGCTCGCGATTGCCTTCCGGCTCGCTTGCGGCATGATCTGCGCGCTCGGTGCGACTCCGGGCGCAGGGAGTTTCGCGTGGCCGTCCTTTCGAGCGTCGTCGATCGTTTTTCACCGGAGTTCGAGAGCAACGCCGCGCAGTGGCGCCAGCTCGCCGACGAGTTGCGCGACCGGCGCGGAGCCGCCGCGGCCGGCGGGCCGCCCAAGGCGCGCGAGCGCCATCTCGCGCGAGGCAAGCTCCTGCCGCGCGAGCGGGTGATGCGGCTGCTCGATCCGGGCTCGCCGTTTCTGGAGATCGGCGCGCTTGCGGCCTACGGCATGTATGACGACGCCATCCATGGCGCCGGGATGATCGCGGGCATCGGCCGCGTGGAAGGCCGCGAGGTGATGGTGGTCTGCAACGACAGCACCATCAAGGGCGGCACCTATTATCCGATGACGGTGAAAAAGCACCTGCGGGCGCAGGAGATCGCGCGCGAAAATCGCCTGCCCTGCGTCTACCTCGTCGATTCGGGCGGCGCGAACCTGCCGCACCAGACCGAGGTGTTTCCCGACAAGGAGCATTTCGGCCGCATCTTCTTCAACCAGGCGAACCTTTCGTCGCTCGGCATCCCGCAGATCGCGGTGGTGATGGGCTCGTGCACGGCGGGCGGCGCCTATGTGCCGGCCATGTCGGACGAAACCATCATCGTGCGAAAGCAGGGCACGATCTTTCTGGGCGGCCCTCCGCTCGTGAAGGCCGCCACCGGCGAGGAGGTCTCGGCCGAGGACCTCGGCGGCGCTGACGTGCACGCCCGCATCTCGGGCGTCGCCGACCACTACGCCGCCGACGACAGCCACGCGCTGGCGCTGGCCCGGCGCATCGTCGCCAACCTCAACAGCCGCAAGCCCGACGACCTCGCGATCGCCGAGCCCGAGGAGCCGCTGCTCGACCCGGACGAGCTCGAGGGGTTGGTGCCGACCGACCTGAAGAAGCAGTACGACATCCGTGAGGTGATCGGCCGGCTGGTGGACGGCTCGCGCTTCGACGAGTTCAAGGCGCTCTACGGGACCACGCTGGTGACCGGCTTCGCGCGGATCTGGGGGATGCCGGTCGGCATCATCGGCAATAACGGCATCCTGTTTTCCGAGTCGGCCGTGAAGGGCGCGCATTTCATCGAGCTTTGCGCCCAGCGCCGCATCCCGCTGCTGTTCCTGCAGAACATCTCGGGCTTCATGGTGGGCCGGCAATACGAGGCCGGCGGCATCGCCAAGGACGGCGCGAAGCTCGTCACGGCGGTGGCCTGCGCCAAGGTGCCGAAGATCACGCTGCTGCTCGGCGGCTCCTTCGGCGCCGGGAATTACGGCATGTGCGGACGCGCCTACGGGCCGCGCTTCCTGTTCAGCTGGCCGAACTCGCGCATCTCGGTGATGGGCGGCGAGCAGGCCGCCAGCGTGCTCGCGACCGTGCGGCGCGACAACATCGAGGCGGAAGGCCGCAAGTGGCCGGTGCGCGAGGAGGAGGCCTTCAAGGCCCCGATCCGGGCGCAATACGAGACTGAGGGGAACCCCTATTACGCCACCGCGCGGCTGTGGGACGACGGGATCATTCTCCCGTCCGAAACCCGCCGCGTCCTCGGGCTGGCCTTTTCGGCCTGCCTCAACGCCCCCGTGGAGGAGACGCGCTTCGGCGTGTTCCGGATGTGAAGAAGCGATCGGAAAAGTCCATGTTCTCCTCCGTCCTGATCGCCAATCGTGGCGAGATCGCCTGCCGGATCATCCGCACCGCCAAGCGGCTCGGCCTTCGCACCATCGCGGTGCATTCGGAGGCGGACGCCGACGCGCTGTTCGTGCATGACGCCGACGAGGCCTATCTGATCGGCCCGGCGCCGGCGCGGGAGAGCTACCTGGTCGGCTCGCGCATCCTCGACGTGGCGCGCGACGCGGGGGCGGACTGCATTCACCCGGGCTACGGTTTCCTGTCCGAGAACGCCGAATTCGCCGAGGCCTGTGGCAAGGCCGGCGTGGCGTTCATCGGCCCGCCGCCCTCGGCCATCCGCGCCATGGGGCTGAAGGACGCCGCCAAGTCGCTGGTGGAGCGCGCCCACGTGCCGGTGGTGCCGGGTTATCATGGGCCGAAGCAGGACCCGTCCTTTCTGCGCGAGCGCGCCGCCAATATCGGCTTTCCGGTGCTGATCAAGGCCGTGGCGGGCGGCGGCGGCAAGGGCATGCGGCGGGTCGACCGGCTGCTCGACTTCGAGGAGGCGCTCCAGAGCGCCCAGCGCGAGGCCGCCAATGCGTTTGGCGATCCGCGCGTGCTGGTGGAGCGCTATGTGCGCTCGCCGCGGCACATCGAGATCCAGGTCTTCGCCGACCGGCACGGCAACGTCGTGCACCTGTTCGAGCGCGATTGCTCGCTGCAGCGCCGCCACCAGAAGGTGATCGAGGAGGCGCCTGCGCCCGGCATGCCCGAGGAGGTGCGCGCCGCCATGGGCAAGGCCGCCGTGGAGGCCGCGCGGGCGGTGGGCTATGTGGGCGCCGGCACGGTGGAGTTCATCGCGGACGGCTCCAACGGGCTGCGGCCGGACGGCTTCTTCTTCATGGAGATGAACACCCGCTTGCAGGTGGAGCACCCCGTCACGGAGGCGATCACCGGGCTCGATCTCGTGGAGTTGCAGTTCCGGGTCGCCTCAGGCGAGAAGCTGCCGTTCACGCAGGACGACCTTCAGATCCAGGGCCACGCCGTGGAGGCGCGGGTCTATGCGGAGGATCCCGAGAAGGGCTTCCTGCCGTCCACCGGCCGGCTCTGGGCGCTGCGCTTCCCGCAGGCCGACCGGTTGCGGGTGGACACGGGCGTCGTCGAGGGCGACAGCGTGACGCCGTTCTATGATCCGATGATCGCCAAGGTGATCGCGCATGGCGACACCCGCGAGGAGGCGCTCGACCGCCTTGCGGCGGCGCTGGGCGACACCGTGGTGGCGGGGCCGCGCTCCAACGTGGCGTTCCTGAAGGCGCTCTGCGAAGCGCCGGAGTTTCGCGCCGGGCGCTTCGACACCGGTTTCATCGATCGCAATCTGGAGGCGCTGGGCGCTACGCCGCGCAGTTTCCCGGCCGCCGCGGCGGCGGCTGGCGCGCTGGCGCTGGTGGCGCGGCAGACCGAGCGCAGCCTGGAGGCGGCCGCTGTGGCGCGCCGCGGCGGGCCGTCGCCCTGGGACGTGGCGGATGGCTTCCAGTTGTCGGGCGAGCGCCGCACCGGGCTGCCGCTGATCGTGGAAGGCGAGCGCCAGGACGGCATCCTGAGCTGGGACGAGGATGGCGCCAGCGTCGAGATCCCCGGCCACCCCGTGCCGGTCGGCGAGCACGCGCTCGCGATCGTCGAGACGGACGATGGGCTGATCGTGCTGGATCGTGGGCGGCAGACCTCCGTGCGCCTCCACGACGCGCTGGCGCATGCGGGCGACGATGACGACGCCGGCGGTGTCGTGAAAGCCCCGATGCATGGCAAGGTGGTGGCGATCTTCGTCACCGAAGGAGAGGCGGTCGAGAAGGGCCAGCGCCTCGCCGTGGTGGAAGCCATGAAGATGGAGCACGCGCTCGTTGCGCCACGCGCCGGCACGGTGGTGGAGATCGCGGCCGAAGCCGGCCAACAGGTGCCGGAGGGCGCCAAGCTCATCGTGGTGGTCGGCGAGGAGTGAGCATCGTCCGCCGAGGGATACGGCCGAGGTTGTCCACAACGCGCCGCAACGCCACGTTGGCGGGCGGCGCGACCCGCGCTAACACAGCCGCATGGCTCTGCACCTGCTCAAGCTCTGCGTCGGCTGCGATTCGATCGCCGACCTCGAAGGCTGGATCGACGAGAACGCCGCCCTGTCGCGCCGCCTCAACCGGCCGCACGAGCAGAAGCACACCACCCGCATGGTCCCCAAGCGCGTCGCCGAGATCCTGGACGGCGGATCGCTGTTCTGGGTCATAAAAGGCCAGATCGCCTGCCGGCAACCGCTGCAGGACATCCGGCCGTTCAAGGATGCGGACGGGATCGGGCGTTGCCACCTCGTTCTCGAGCCCTTGGTGACGCCGGTCGACCCGCGCCCCTGCCGCCCGTTCCAGGGCTGGCGCTACCTTGAGCCCAAGTCCGCCCCGCGCGACCTCGGCTCCTTCGGGGCGGACCTCATGACGCTGCCGGAGACGCTGCGGCGCGAGCTCGCCGAGCTGGGCCTGCTTTGAAACCGAGCAACGCAGCTACGGCTGAGCCCAGGGTTGCGTCACAGAATCTCCTCAGTTGCCGTGCTCCCTCTTCCCAACGCATCGGGGGGCGATACATGCGGTTGTTCGTGGTCATGGCTGGAGCGGTAGGCGGGCTCGCGACCTGTGGGGTCGCGGCGGCCATGGATCGCTCCTGCGCGGTGACCGAGGTCGCGCCGGGCGTGAAGATGCGCTCCGGCGCCTGTTCCAACGTGTTTGACAACCGCCCGCAGCCCTACCAGGAAGTCGCGCCCGCGCCTGCGCCGCTGATGACCGGCCGCCCCGCCACGCTGCGCTTCGGCAACACCGAAGTCCGCATGGGCGGGCACGCGCGCTTCGAGATGCAGAAGGGCCACTAGGTCGCCATCTGGTCCCGGATAGCCCCCGTTGCATTCCGGTCCCGGCCCGCCAATCTAAAGAGCGGCAGGGAATCGGCATGAACTCAGGCAGCAACAAGGGTGGGGTCACGCGTTCTGGCGGAAGCGAGATTGCGTCGCCATCGCGCGACATCGAGAGCTTCCTCAAGGACGCGCGCTCGCTGGCGCCGCGCCGCGACGGCAAGCGGGGCCGATTGGTGTTTGCGCTCGACGCCACCATGAGCCGCCAGCCGACCTGGGATCTCGCCTGCGGCTTGCAGGGCGGCATGTTTGAAGAGGCGGCGCGCGTCGGCGGGCTCGACGTCCAGCTCGTCTATTTTCGCGGCTTCTCGGAATGCCGCGCTTCCCGTTTCGTCGCCGATCCGCGCAGCCTCACCGGGCTGATGCGCTCCATCGATTGCCGCGGCGGCCATACCCAGATCGGGCGGGTGCTGGAGCATGTGCGCGGCGAGACGCGCGACGCCGCCGTGCACGCGCTTGTCTATGTGGGCGACGCAATGGAGGAACGCCTGGACGATCTCTGCGCGGTCGCAGGCGAGATCGGGCTGCTGGGCGTAAAGGCTTTCATGTTCCACGAGGGGAGCGACCCCGCCGCGGCGCGCGCTTTCCAGGACATCGCCCGGCTGACCGGCGGCGCCTATGCGCGCTTCGACGCCTCGGCGCCGGCCGAACTTGCGGCGCTGCTGCGGGCCGCCGCCGCCTATGCGGCCGGGGGCAGGGTGGCGCTGGAGGATCTCGCGCGACGCGACGCGGGCGCGCAGCGCCTGCTCGGGCAGATGAGGTAAGCGGCGTGGCACTTCTGATCGGCGGCGCCGTCCTGTTCATCCTCTGGTATGTCGGCCACAACTACGCGACCGCCAGCCCGCAGGCTCTGGCCAAGATCTTCCGCAAGGCTGGCGGCTTTGCCGCTCTGGGGCTCGCGGCCTTCGTGCTGATGCGCGGGCAGATCGAGGTCGCGATGGTGATCGCGGGCGGCGGCGCGTGGCTGCTCGGCCTCAAGGGCTTCGCGCTGCCCGCATGGGCGCAGCGCACGCAGCCGACGCCGGGCGCGCAGTCGCGCGTCAGGTCGGCGCTGCTGGAGATGGAGCTCGACCACGACACCGGCGCGCTGAACGGCCGGGTGCTTGCGGGCCCGCTGGAAGGGCGCCGCCTCGACGAGTTGGAGGAGACGCAGCTCGCCGAACTGGCGCAGCTGTGCCTGGCCGGCGATCCCGATGGATCACGCCTCCTCGATGCGTATCTTGACCGCCGGTTTCCCGGACGGCGTCAGGCAACGCAGGACGACGCGGACGCGCGGCCGGGCGGCGGCGGAGGCCGCCACGCGGGCATGCCGTCCGAGCAGGAGGCCTACGAGATCCTTGGCCTTCAGCCGGGCGCCGGCGAGGCGGACATCCGCCGCGCGCACCGAGACCTGATGAAGAAACTGCATCCCGACCAGGGGGGCTCGACGTATCTCGCCACCAGGGTAAACCAGGCCAAGGACGTTCTGTTGAACCGGCATCGCTGATACTCCACGCGCGTTCCGGTGGTTTCGGCTGTCTTCCGTTCGAACCGGGCCAATACACGCCCGGGCTTTGCTCTCTGTTTTTATCGCGCCGCTTTGCGCGGCGTCTCTCGGCCTTTGGCCGTTTTAGATCCGCGAGGAGGCGGGTCCCCGCCCCCAATCCGTTTGATCAGCCCTTCACCGCGAAGCACGAGAAGCCGCTGCGCTTGAGCTGCTTGCAGGCCGTCTGGGCGTCGTCCTCGTCGAAGCCCGAGAAGCGGGCCCGGTAGAGGGTCGAGCCGGCCTTCTGCACCTTTTCGGTGAAGGGAGAAGCCTTCGACAGCGCGCGGTCGGCCGCCTTGGCGCGGGCCAGGATGTCCTTGGCCTTGTCCTCGTCGTCCGTGGCGCCGAGCTGGATGATCCAGCCGGTGACGGCCGGGCGCGCGGCCGCGGTCTTCTCGATCCGGGTTTCGGCCTTCGGCTCGGGCCGCGCGTCGGCCTTCACGTCCATGCGGGGCTCGAGGCGGGCGAGCCTGGTCTCCGGCTCGGCGCGGGTGACCGGCGCAGCCCCGACCACCCAGCGCATGCCGCTGGACGGCGTGGTCGTGGAGGTTCCGATCGCGGAGGCGACCACCGGGCGGGCCGCCGATGCGTCGGCCATGCGGCGCGGCGCCGGGGTGGTTTCAGTCAGGTGCACGACCGGGACGTCGGCGCTCGGGCGCATGCCGTCGGCCTGACGGGCGAGCGGCCGGGCGGGGGTGAGCGCCGCCGTGGTCATCGGGATGCTCTCGTCCGCGGAGGCGACCCGGACCTTGGGGGAATCCTTGGCGGGCGCTTCCTTGACGATCTCCTTCACGGCCGCAACGTCCATCTCGCGGCTTTCCTTGGCGTCGCGGACGTCCTTTGCTTCGCGCGCCGCCATGGTCTCGCGGGCGGCCAGCGCCTCGCGCCGCGCCTCGGGGGTCGGCACGGCGGCCGCGACCTCGGTCGCCGGCGGCGCGGTGCGCACGCCCGCATAGGCGCGGTCGATGTTGTCGTCGAGCAGGGACACCATCTTGGCGTCGCGCGCGCCGGCCGAGCGTCCGCCGAGCACCACCGCGACGACGTGGCGGTTGTCGGTGCGCACGGAGGTCAACAAGTTGAAGCCGGACGCCCGGGTGTAGCCGGTCTTGATGCCGTCCATGCCCTCGACGCGGCCGAGGAGGTGGTTGTGGTTGCGGTGGTAGCCGCCCTTGTAGGCGAACACCGGCGTCGAGAAGTAGCGGTAGTATTTCGGGAAGCGGTCCTGCAGGGCCCGGCCGAGCGTGACGAGGTCGCGCGCGGTGGTGACCTGGCCGGGGTTCGGCAGGCCGGAGGCGTTGCGGTACACCGTGCGGCTCATGCCGAGCTGGCGCGCCTTGCGGGTCATCATCTCGGCGAAATCGGATTCGGAGCCGGCGATGTTCTCCGCCACCGTGGCGGCGACGTCGTTGGCCGACTTGGTGACGAGCGCCTTGATGGCGTCCTCGACCTCGATGGTCGAGCCGGGTCGCAGGCCGAGCTTGGAGGGCGCCTGGGCGGCCGCGTGGGCGCTCACCTTCAGCTCGGAATCGAGCTGGAAGCGGCCCTTCTCGAGCTGCTCGAACAGCAGAAACAGCGTCATCACCTTGGTGACGGACGCCGGGTGGCGCAACGCGTCCTCGTTGACGGCGTGCAGCGTGCGGCCGGTCTTGGCGTCGACCACCATGTCGGCGTAAGGCGGGCTGTAGCCGCCTCCACCGCCGTGATGCCGGCGCCGCGCCTCGGCCGGGGAGGCGATGACGGCGATAGCCGAAGCCGTCACGACGATCGACGCTAAGGCGCCGAACCGCTTCGCGAACAAACCCTGACGCATACCCATACCCACATCCCCTGTGACGGCTCCACACACGAGCCGGACCGGGAATGCTGGGGCGAGGGGGCCCACTGTCGCATTCTCGGCACAGGGACGAACGCTACCGAGTTGGGGTTACGCGCTGGTTAAGAACGCAACCTGCGGGATAGACCAAGGGCGAATGGTGCACTGCAACATATCCCTTGACATTCGTTGTGCAGTGCAGCTAAAACACGGCCATCGGGTTTGGCGGCGTTGAGTGATGGCCAGCCCAGGTTCCCGCGCATCGGCGCAAACACAGGGGTGCACCATGGCTACTCAGTTCGACATGCAGAAGCTCGGCAAGGACAACGTCGACGTCGCTCTCAAGAGCTTCGGCGCGACCTCCAAAGGCGTTCAGGCGATCGCCGCCGAGACGGCTGAATTCTCCAAGAAGTCCTTCGAGAGCGTTTCGGCCGTCGCCGAGAAGCTGGTCGCCGTGAAGACCCTCGACAAGGCTTTCGAGATCCAGAGCGACTACGTGAAGGCCGCCTACGAGGGCTTCGTCGCCTACGCGACCAAGGTCGGCGACCTCTACTCGAACCTCGCCAAGGAGACGGTGAAGCCGTACGAGGGCATGTTCGCCAAGGCGACCGCTTCCGCGAAGTAAGTTTCCGCCCATCCAACAGATGGACGATAAGAGGCCCGGGGAAACCCGGGCCTCTTTGCATTGTGGCCGGTTCTGAACGCAGGGCAGGGCTGCGAAAGCGGCTGCGGCGATAGCGCCCTTTCGGTTGGCGCAAGTGTGGTCTGGCGAAGCGCTATCGGGAGGACTAGATTAACGGAACCGGCCGTGCGGTCCCGTGTTGGGCTGCGGTCGCCGCCCGCGGCAGCCGCCGGGGGCGAGCACGCCTTTCCGGAAAGACCGCCACCCTGCGATGGACCTCAAACTGATCCTTCCCGACATGGTTCTCCGCATCAAGCGCGCGCTGCTCAGGGGCAGGCACCTCGCTTCGGGCCTCATCCGCACGGATCCGTTGCGGGCGGCCGAACGACGGCGCGGAACAGGTCGGCCCGGCGACGGCGGGTCCGGCACCGCCGTGATCACGCAGACGCGGACGCGCACCAAACGTCCAAATTTGTACCGCGTCCTGCTGCTCAACGACGACTACACGCCGATGGAGTTCGTTGTTCTCGTGCTCCAGCGGTTCTTCAACAAGGATGCGGATGAAGCCACCCGCATCATGCTCCATGTCCACCAGAACGGCGTGGGGGAGTGTGGCGTTTTCACCTACGAGGTAGCGGAGACCAAAGTCACGCTCGTGATGGACTTCGCGCGAAAGCACCAGCATCCTCTGCAATGCGTGATGGAAAAGAAGTGAAAGGCTAAGGCCCGATGCCGTCCTTCTCTCGCAATCTCGAACAAGCGCTCCACCGGGCCCTGGCGCTGGCCAATGAGCGGCGCCACGAATACGCGACCCTCGAGCACCTTCTCCTGGCCCTGGTCGACGACCAGGACGCCGCCGCGGTCATGCGCGCCTGCAACGTCGACATCGAGGCGCTGCGCCGCAACCTCACCGAATATGTCGACGCCGAGCTCGGCAACCTGATCACCGACGGCAGCGACGATTCCAAGCCCACGGCGGGCTTCCAGCGCGTGATCCAGCGCGCCGTGATCCACGTCCAGTCCTCCGGCCGCGAGGAAGTCACCGGCGCCAACGTGCTGGTGGCGATCTTCGCCGAGCGCGAGAGCCACGCCGCGTATTTCCTGCAGGAGCAGGACATGACGCGCTACGACGCCGTGAACTACATCTCGCACGGCATCGCCAAGCGCGCCGGCATGTCGGAGACGCGGTCTCCGCGCGGCGCCGAGGAGGAGCAGTCCGAGCGCTCCCCGGGCGGCGGCGAGGAGAGCGGCGCCGGCCCGAAAAAGAAGGGCGAGGCGCTGGAGGCCTACTGCGTCAACCTCAACAAGCGCGCCAAGGAAGGCCGCATCGACCCGCTGATCGGGCGTGAGTCGGAAGTGCAGCGCACCATCCAGGTGCTGTGCCGCCGCCAGAAGAACAACCCGCTGCTGGTTGGCGACCCCGGAGTCGGCAAGACCGCCATCGCGGAAGGCCTCGCCCGCAAGATCGTCACCCACGAGGTGCCGGACGTGCTGGCGGACGCCACCGTGTTCGCACTCGACATGGGCACGCTGCTCGCAGGCACGCGTTATCGCGGCGATTTCGAAGAGCGCCTCAAGCAGGTGATGAAGGAGATCGAGAACCACCCGAAGGCGATCCTGTTCATCGACGAGATCCACACGGTGATCGGCGCGGGCGCGACCTCGGGCGGCGCGATGGACGCCTCCAACCTGCTGAAGCCCGCCCTGGCGCAGGGCACGCTGCGCTGCATCGGCTCGACCACCTACAAGGAGTACCGCCAGTACTTCGAGAAAGACCGCGCGCTGGTGCGTCGCTTCCAGAAGATCGACGTGAACGAGCCGTCTGTGCCGGACGCGATCGAGATCCTGAAGGGCCTCAAGCCCTATTACGAGGACTTCCACCACATCCGCTACACCAACGAGGCCATCAAGGCCGCGGTGGAGCTGTCGGCCCGCTACATCCACGACCGCAAGCTGCCCGACAAGGCGATCGACGTGCTCGACGAGACCGGCGCGTCGCAGATGCTGCTGCCCGAGGCCAAGCGCAAGAAGCAGATCGGCATTAAGGAAATCGAGGCGGCCATCGCCACCATGGCGCGGATCCCGCCCAAGACGGTCTCCAAGGATGACGCCGAGGTGCTGAAGGCCCTCGACGAGACGCTGAAGCGCGTCGTCTATGGCCAGGACGCCGCCATCACGGCCCTGACCTCGGCGATCAAGCTGTCGCGGGCCGGCCTGCGCGATCCCGAGAAGCCGATCGGCAACTACCTGTTCGCCGGCCCCACGGGCGTCGGCAAGACCGAGGTGGCGCGCCAGCTCGCCAAGAGCCTCGGCGTCGAGATCATCCGCTTCGACATGTCGGAATACATGGAGCGCCACACCGTGAGCCGCCTCATCGGCGCGCCTCCCGGCTATGTGGGCTTCGACCAGGGCGGCTTGCTGACCGACGGCGTCGACCAGCACCCCCACTGCGTGCTGCTGCTGGACGAGATCGAGAAGGCCCATCCGGACCTGTTCAACATCCTCCTGCAGATCATGGATCACGGGAAGCTGACGGATCACAACGGCAAGTCGGTCGACTTCCGCAACGTGATCCTGATCATGACGACGAATGCGGGCGCGGCGGAGCTGGCCAAGCCGGTGTTCGGCTTCACTCAGTCCAAGCGCGACAGCGGCGACAACGAGGCCATCAACCGCCTGTTCGCGCCGGAATTCCGCAACCGCCTCGACTCGATCATCTCGTTCGGCCAGCTGCCGAAGGAAGTGGTCTCCAAGGTGGTGGACAAGTTCGTGATGCAGCTGGAGGCGCAACTCGCCGACCGCAACGTCACGATCGAGCTCACCGACGAAGCCCGCGAGTGGCTGGTGGAGCGCGGCTATGACGAGACCATGGGCGCACGCCCGATGGCCCGCCTGATCCAGACCACCATCAAGACGCCGCTCGCCGACGAGGTGCTGTTCGGCCGCCTGAAGGACGGCGGCGCTGTACGGGTGAGCGTGGTCGAGAAGGACGGCAAGAAGGAGCTCGGCTTCGACTTCCCGGCCGGACCGGTGACGCCAAAGCCCGAGAAGGACGTCGAGGAGGCCACGAAGGTGCGCGCCAAGCGCGCATCCACGCCGCGCAAGACCTCGCCGAAGCCCAAGGCCAAGAAGGACCCGGGCGGTTCGGACTCCTCCGGCGGCGGCCCAACCGAGGGTGGCAAGCCGGTGCGCACGGTTCCGAAGGTGCCGCTGGTGCGCAGCTGAGCCCTCCTGCGTCGCAGGGCTGAGACGCGCGTTTTGGCGGTTTCGGGCCAGTGCGGCTTGCGGTAAGACGATGATGCTGGATGGGCGGAACGTGCGCGTTTCGCCCATCCGCTTGTTGCGGGCGGGCTGAAGCCCGGATCGGGAGAAATCACGTGGCGTCCTGGTTCGAGAAACGGCGGCAGCGCAAGCGCAGGCGTGAGCGCATGGAAGAGCTGCTTGCCTGGATCGTCGTTCCGGCGCTCGCGTTCGGGGTGTATTGGGGTTGGCTGCAGGTTCGCGACCAGATCAAGAACACGCCCCTGATGGCCATCATCGCCGGCAAGGACAAAGGCGCGTCGCAGTGAAGGGGCGCGTCCGGCCGTGACGCCAGACGCCCAGCAGGACGGCGACGACCCGCAGACCCCGGCTTCGACCTGGGTCTACCGCGGCGCGCGCGACGCGCTGGCGCTCCCCGCCTGGGTGGTGGCGCTGTCGCTGGTCGGCGTCGGCGGCCTGGCGCAATCGGTCGGCCACCCCGTCTGGGCGGCCATGATGTCGACGCTGGTGATCTGGGCCGGCCCCGCGCAGGTGATCTTCTATGGCGGCATCGCGGCCGGCATGACGCCCCTGGCGGTCGCGGCGGCGGTCGGCTTCTCCTCCGTGCGCTTTTTCCCCATGACGGTTGCGATCCTGCCGCTGCTGCGCCGGCCGGGGCAGGGGTTCTGGGCGCAATGCGCGGCCGCCCATTTCGTCGCCGTCACGGTGTGGACCGAGAATTTGCGTCGCCTCCCGGGCAAGCCGCCGCCGGCGCGGCTGCCCTATTATTACGGCTTCGCGGCCGCCTGCATCCTGCTCAGCACGTTATCGACCGGGGCGGGCTACTTCCTGGTCGGCGCGCTGCCGACGCCGCTCGCGGCGGGCATTCTCTTCGTCAGCCCAATCTACTTCACGCTTTCGATCAGCGCCGGCGCGCGGGTCCCGGCCGATTGGCTCGCGATTGCGCTCGGCTTTGCGCTGGAGCCGCCGATGCGCGCCCTGCTGGGCGACGGCTTCGACCTTCTCGGCGTGGGGCTGGTGGGCGGCACCGCCGCGTTCCTGTTCGGCCAGATGCTGGAGGCGCGGCGATGACGCTGGACCTCGCTTTCGTGCATGGGCCGCTCTGGCCCTACGTCATGATCATTCTGTGCGGTCTGCTGCCCACCGAGGTCTGGCGCATCCTGGGCGTCGCGGCGGCGCGCGGCGTGCCGGAAGGCTCGCTGTTCCTGGTGTGGGTGCGGGCGGTCTCCACCGCGCTGCTGGCCGCCGTGGTGGCCAAGCTGCTGCTGTCGCCCAGCGGAGCGCTGGCCCTGGTTCCCTGGTGGGGCCGCACCGGCGCGATCGTGATCGGCTTCGCGTGCTTCTTCGCGTTCCGCCGGTCGTTCTTCGCCGGCATCGTCATCGGCGAAGCCGCCCTGATCGCGGCCGCGACCTGGTGGGGCGGCTAGGCCAGCGCCGCCCGGATCCTGTCCGCATGCGCCTTCAGGGACTCGGGCTTCTCCATCTGGCCCGTGTGCGGCCGCAGCGGCACGCCGTCCCAGCGGGGCAGCACGTGGACATGAATGTGGAACACCACCTGTCCGCCCGCGCTCTCGTTGAACTGCTGGATGGTCAGGCCGTCGGCCGCCATGCCGCTCTTCACCGCCCGGGCGACCTTCTGCACGCTCACCATCAGCCGCGAGAGGTCTTCCGGCCGGATGTCGAGCATGTTGCGGGCGGGCGCCTTGGGGATCACCAGCACGTGCCCGTCCGAGCGGGGCATGATGTCCATGAACGCGAACGTCGCCTCGTCCTCGTAGACCTTCTCGCACGGCAGCTCGCCGCGCAGGATCCGGGCGAAGATGTTGTCAGGGTCGTAGGACTGGTCGGCCGTCATGGCGTGTTCCCGCAGGCTGGTGCGGCGCCGGTCGCCGCCGGCCCGGTGTCGCTTCCGGACCGGGCGGCGTCAAGCCGGGGGCTCAATCGTCGAAGAAGTTTCGCTCGCTGGGGTCATAGCAGGTGAAAACCGGGCAGGCGCCGCTGCGGGTCGGCACGAACTGGCGCTTCACGGATTGGCCGGGCAGGCACGCGGCTGCGCTGGAGACGTAGCGATCATAGGTGTAGCCGCCTGTGCCGAGCACCACGCCGCCATATTGGGCCAGCAGGTTCTGCACCTGCCCGCAGCTCATGCCGGGCGTCTGGGGCCGCGTCTGCGCCATCGCGGGCGATACGGAGCTGATCAGGACGAGGATCACGCCAAGGCGCTTCATTGCTGCTCTCCGTTCAACATCGCCCAACCAACCATCAATGTACGGTCGGTTTGTTCGTTCCGTGTCGGCCGTGGCCCGTCCGGCTCCACGCTGTCGCAGGCGCGATCCGGCCAGCATTCAGACTTTCCGGAACGGCGCCTGCTCTTCGTACTCCTCGTGGAGGCTCTCCACAAAGGAGCGTTCGCGCGCCAGATAGTCCGCCACGGCTCGCCGCAGGCCGGGGTCGGCCAGGTCGTGGGCCGAGTAGGTCGTCACCGCCCGGTATCCTCGCGCCAGCTTGTGCTCGCCCTGTGCGCCCGCCTCCACCCGCGCGAAGCCGCGCGAAAGGGCGAAGTCGATGGCCTGATAGTAGCAGACCTCGAAGTGCAGGAATGGGTGATCCTCGATGCAGCCCCAGTTCCGGCCATAGAGCGTGTTCGCGCCAATGAAGTTGATCGCGCCCGCCACATAGCGCCCCTCGCGCTTGGCCATGATCAGCAGCGTCTTGTCGGCCATCCGCTCGCCGATGAGCGAGAAGAACGTGCGGGTGAGGTAAGGACGCCCCCATTTGCGCGAACCGGTGTCCATGTAGAAGGCGAAGAACGCGTCCCAGTGCGCCTCGGTGATGTCCGCGCCGGTGAGATGCTCGATCGTGATCCTGTTCGCCAGCGCATCCCGGCGCTCGCGGCGGATCGCCTTTCGCTTGCGGGACGCGAGGGCGGCGAGAAAGCCCTCGAAGTCCGCGTAGCCGTCGTTGATCCAGTGAAACTGCTGGTCCATGCGCTGCAGGTAGCCGCGCGCGCCAAGGTCCTCCCAATCGGCCCTGGGCAGAAAGGTGACGTGCGTCGAGGACGCGCCGGCCTGTGCGCGCAGCGCCCCCAGCGCGTGGATCAACGCCTCCCGGGCCTCCGCCGCGCGGGGCCCCGGCCGCACCAGCAGGCGCCGGCCGGTTGCGGGCGTGAAGGGCACGCTGACCTGCAGCTTGGGGTAGTAGCTCCCGCCAGCCCGCTCGTAGGCGTCGGCCCAGCCGCTGTCGAACACGTATTCGCCGCGCGAATGCGATTTCAGATAGGCCGGCGCACAGGCCAGGATCTCGCCGCCGGGTCCCTCCACCAGCACATGCGCGCCGCCCCATCCGGTCTTGGCGGTGGCCGAGCCGGACTCTTCCAGCGACGACAAGAACGCGTGAGAGATGAAGGGATTGGACCAATCTTCCTGAGACGCTGAATCCGCTGCCTCAGCTTTTGATTCAACCGTCGGAAGGGGCGGATTCGCGCAAGCATTCCACTGGGCCGCATCCACGGCCTTGAGGCTGGATGCGACCTTCAGGGTCATGTCGTCGGGGATTTCGAAGGAAGCGGCGCCGGCCATTGTGCCCGATCAGGAGGTGCTCACGGAAAGCTAGGCTTTCTGGCCGCGAGAGCAAGCGGGCGCGTGGTCGCGGCGGGTCAGCCCCGCGCGTCGCTCACGGCACGAAACCCTCGAACACCATCTGGTCCGCTCCGGCCGCCGCCAGCTCGCGGTCGTGCGGGGTGCGGACCGTCCAGGTCATCACGGGAAGGCCAGCGGCGTGGCGGCAGAGATAGGGCGCGGCGTTCTGCAGGTCCTTGACCTGCCAGGACAGGAAGTCCGGCCGGCTCCGCTCGAAGTGGAGCAGGTTCGCGGCCGCGTGCTTCTGCTCCTTGGAGAGCCGCGCATATTCGGGATGCTCGTAATTCGCCTGGCCGATGATGCCGCGCGGACGATCCGGCGCGAGCTCGCGCAGCGCGACGACGATCTCGGGGTCGAAGCTCTTCACCGCAACCGGGCCGGTATAGCCCTTCAGCACCTCGACGGTGCGTCGCGTGAGGCGCAGGTCGCCCTCGAAGGTGCTCTTGATCTCCAGCACGAGCGGCACGCGGCCGCCCAGCACGGCGAGAAAATCGGCGAGCGGCAGGATGCGATCGGTCGTGTCCTTCAAGCTGAGCGCGCCGAGTTCGGCGGCGGTGCGGTCCACGACCTTGCCGGTCCCGTCTGCGGTCAGCCGCTCCAGCGCGAAATCGTGGAACACCACGGCCTGCCCATCGCGCGTCAGCTGGACGTCGCACTCGATCGCGAAGTTCTTCTCCATGGCGGCCCGGGCCGCGCCGGCGGTGTTCTCGATGATCCCGCGGGCGCGGTCATGCAGGCCGCGATGCGCGATCGGGCGGGCGACGAGCCAGGCCGGCGCCGCCATCACGCCACCTCGAACATGGCTTCGACCTCGACCACGGCGTCCATCGGCAGCTCGGCGACGCCGATGGTGCTGCGGGCGTGGCGGCCCTTGTCGCCCAGCGCCGCGACCATGAAGTCGGACGCGCCGTTCATCACGGCCGGAATGGCCGCGTAGGTCGGCACCGCGTTGATGAAGCCGCCGAGGCGCACGCAGCGGGTGATCTTGTCGAGCGAGCCCAGCGCGGCCTTGGCCTGCGCGAGCACGTTGATGGCGCAGAGGCGGGCCGCTTCCACGGCGTGCTCGGCCGAGACCTCGCCGCCGAGCTTGCCCTTGTGCTCCGGCGCGAGCTTGCCGTCCATGCCGAAGCAGAGCTGGCCGGACACCACCAGCAGATTGCCGGTGCGCACCGCGCCGACATAATTGGCGACCGGGGCGGCGGGGGTGGGCAGGGTGACGCCCAGCTCTTGCAGCTTCGCTTCGACGCTCATGGGATCCTCGCTCCGGTTCGGACGTTGCCGCCGCACGCGCGTGCGCGGCGGCCGGCGCCGCGGGTGATCGATCGCGGCCCGAACGCGTTGTGGCGCATCGGTCCGCGCCCTGCAAGCGTGTCGCAGGCGCGGGCGGATTGCTGCGGCGCACCGCGGCCGCTATCGTTTCAGCCCCGCCTCGGCGGAGCCTCACAAGGGAGTTCGGCATGACCTGGCGTTTCACGGCGGCCGTCGCGGCGATCAGCGCGGGAGTGATGGGGACAGCCACGGCCCAGCCGGCACTGGCCGCGCCCGGCATGGCGCCGCATCGGGCGACCTACGACCTGACGCTGTCCAAGTCCGGCGGCGCCAAGGGCGTCGAGAATGCGCGCGGGCGCATCGTGTTCGAATTCACGGGCTCGGCCTGCGAGGGCTACGCGCTCACGTTCCGGCAGGTGACGGAGCTCTCCGGCGGCGAGATCGGCAGCCGCCTGTCGGACATGCGCACCACGACGTTCGAGGACGGCGACGGGGCCAATTTCCGCTTCAACACCGAGTCCCGCGTCGGCCCGACGCCGCCCGAGGCGACGGACGGCTCTGCCGAGAAGAAGGGCGACAGCGTCGCGGTGCGGCTCCGCAAGCCGCAGGCCGGCCGCGCCACGCTGAAGGGCGACATCGTGTTCCCGACCGCGCAGATGAAGATGCTGATCGATGCCGCCCGGGCCGAGAAGTCTACCGTGGCGGTCAAGCTGTTCGACGGCTCCGAAGGCGGCAAGAAGGTCTACGACACCTTCACGGTGATCGGCAAAGCCGTGCCGCACGACAAGGACGGCGAGCTCGAGCAGCCGCTGCGCGACGCCGGCTGGGACAAGCTGACCCGCTGGCCCGTTTCGGTGAGCTATTTCGAGGAAGGCAAGCAGGACGGGCAGCAGCCGGTCTACACGCTGTCGTTCGAGCTCCTGGAGAACGGCGTGTCGCGCAAGCTCAAGCTCGACTACGGCGATTTCGGCCTGGACGGCGACCTGAAGCGGCTGGACGTGATGTCGGCGCCGGAGTGCGCCAAGTAGGGCTCAGCCCCGCCGGTCGCGCTCCATCTTCGCGCCGAATACGAGCCCGCGCATCACGGCGTCGCCGCCGAACTTGTCTCGCAGGCGGTCTATCGCCCGCTCCACGCCGGCGTCGCGAGTCGCCGTGACGTCGACGAGGTCGCCGCGGTCGGCCTCCGCGCCGGGGCCGAGGTCGGACGCACCGATGCCGATCAGCCGGAAGCGCGTGCCATCGCACTCCTTGGCCAGCATCTCGCGGCCGATCTCGAAGATGCGCGAGGCGAGCTGGGTGGGTGGAAAGCCGGAGCGCGCCCGGGTGCGGGTGCGAAAGTCCGCGGTCTTCATCTTCAGCGTCAGGCCGCGGGCCGAGAAATCGGCCTTGCGCAGGCGCAGCGCCACCTTCTCGGAGAGGCGCAGCAGCACGGGCGCGAGGCGCTCGGCCTCGCCGATGTCCTCGTCGAAGGTGGTCTCGGCCGAGACGCTCTTGGTTTCACGCTCCGCCTTCACGATGCGCCTGTCCTCGCCGCGCGCCAGGCGGGCGAGGCGCAGGCCTTCGTCGCCATAGCGGCGCGCGAGGTCTGCATCCGATTGGCGCTGCACGTCCGCGATGAGGCGCAGCCCATCCTTGGCCAGCCGCTCCTGCGTGACCTTGCCGACGCCCGGGATGATGCCGATCGGCTTGTCCGCCAGAAACGACACGACCTCGGCCCGGCCGATCACCGCGAAGCCGCGCGGCTTGTCGAGGTCGGACGCGATCTTGGCCAGGAACTTGTTGTAGGACAGGCCCACCGACACCGAGAGCGCCAGCTCGCGCTCCACCCGCTTGGAGAAGCGCATCAGCGTCTCGGCCGGCGGCGCGCCGTGGAGGCGCTGCGTGCCCGAGAGGTCGAGAAAGGCCTCGTCGATCGAGACCGGCTCCACGGCGGGCGTCAGGTCCAGCATCATGGCGCGGATCTGCCGGCCGATGCGGCTGTATTTCTCGATGTCGGGCCTCACCACTATCGCGTCCGGGCAGGCTTTCAGAGCCTTGAACATCGGCATGGCGGACCGCACCCCGAAGGTGCGGGCGATATAGCAGGCCGTCGAAACCACCCCGCGCTTTCCGCCCCCGATGATCACCGGCTTATCGGCCAGCTCCGGGTTGTCGCGCTTCTCGATGGCGGCGAAAAAGGCGTCGCAGTCGATATGCGCGATCGAGAGCGTGTCGAGCTCCGGATGGGCGAGCAGGCGAGGGGACCCGCAAACGGGGCAGCGCCGCGCGGGCGCGCCGGGGCGGCCCGCCGAACGCGCCAGGCAGTCGCGGCACAAAATGGTTCCGGCCCCCGCCACCGTTCAGCCCTCGCGCAGGCCCATCGCGTTGGGCCCCGCCAGGAGGTCGCGCGCCATCAGGGCTTCTTCGGGCGGCCGCCCGGCATTGGCCGAGAAGGTCAGCAGCAGCGACTCGTCCGAAACGACATGGTCCAGCACCGCCACCAGGAAACCCGGTTCGCCGGCGGCCGAGCGCAGCGTATCCGGCGCGAGCCCGGTCAGGGCCATGAAGCGGTCGAGCCGCTCGGGCTCGGCCGCCAGAAAGCCGAGCGCCGAAACCGCCAGCGCTTCGGCCCCGTCGCGGTCGATTCTGGCGCCTTTACCGGACCTTACCGAACCAGGTTTGTGTTTCATCAACATGTGCGGGCTATAACCTCAGGCGACATTCCGGGACGCGTGGACGCTGGCGTTTCCGATTGTGGACGGCGTCCGGGGACATGCCAATGGCGAAAACGGTTCTGATCGTTGAAGACAACGAGCTCAACATGAAGCTCTTCAACGATCTGCTCGAAGCGCATGGCTATCAGACGCTCAAGACCGCCAGCGGCGTCGAGGCGATCGAGCTCGCGCGCCAGCATTCACCCGACCTGATTTTGATGGACATCCAGCTGCCGGAGGTTTCCGGCGAGGACGTCACCCAGTGGATCAAAAGCGACGAGGAACTTCGCTCCATCCCGATCATTGCGATCACGGCCTTCGCGATGAAGGGCGACGAGGAGCGGATCCGCCGCAAGGGCTGCGAGGCCTATCTTTCCAAGCCGATCTCGGTCGGCAAATTCATTGAGACGGTCCGGATCTACCTCGGCGACGCCTGAAGGGCCTTGTTTTCATGACCGCGCGTGTATTGGTCGTCGATGACCTCTTACCAAACGTCAAGCTGCTCGAAGCGCGGCTGACGGCTGAATATTTCGACGTCCTCACGGCGAGCAATGGCCCGGACGCCATTTCGATCTGCGACCAGGGCCTGTGCGACATCGTCCTCACCGACGTGATGATGCCCGGCATGGACGGCTTCGAGGTGACCCGCCGCATCAAGGCCAATCCGTCCACCGCGCATATCCCCGTCGTGATGGTGACGGCGCTCGACCAGCCCAGCGACCGCGTGAAGGGGCTCGAGGCGGGCGCCGACGATTTTCTCACCAAGCCAGTCAACGAGATCGCGCTGATCGCCCGGGTGCGCAGCCTCGTGCGCCTCAAGGCCGTGACGGACGAGCTGCGAAGCCGCGCGCTCACCTCGCGCGACGCCGGCATGGGCGATCCGCTCGTGCAGGCTGTGGCGGACACCGGCGTCAACGGGCGCATTCTGCTGGTCGACGACCGGCCGGGCTCGGCCGACAGGCTCATCGCGACGCTGTCCCAGCACCACATGGTGACGCTGGAGCCCAATGCCCAGCAGGCGCTGTTCGCGGCCGCCGCCGACGCGCCGGATCTCGTGGTCGTGTCCCTGGACCTCGCCGACTATGACGGGCTGCGGCTGTGCAGCCAGCTGCGCTCCGTGGAGGCCACGCGCCATCTCGGCATCCTGGCGCTGGCCGAGGCCGAGGACACGGGCCGGATCCTGCGTGGGCTCGATCTTGGCGTGAACGACTATCTGGTCCGCCCCATCGATCGTAACGAACTGCTGGCGCGCGTTCGCACCCAGGTGCGGCGCAAGCGTTATGCCGACCGGCTGCGCGACACCGTGCACGCCACCATCGAGCTCGCGATCGTGGACGCGCTCACGGGGCTCCACAATCGCCGCTACCTCGACAGCCATTTCGGCGCGTTGGTGGAGGAATCGCTCAACCGCGGCCGCCCGCTCTCGGTGCTCGTGCTCGATGTGGACAAGTTCAAGTCCGTGAACGACACCTACGGCCACGACGCCGGCGACGACGTTTTGCGCGAATTCGCCCAGCGGGTTCGCAAGAGCCTGCGGGCGCCCGACCTCGTCGCGCGATTCGGCGGCGAGGAGCTGGTGGTCGTGATGCCGGACACGTCGCTCGAAACGGCCCGCCTGGCCGCCGAGCGGATTCGCGCCCGGGTGGGTGCCGATCCCTTCGCTATCCACAAGGGATCTCAGTTCATCCCTGTGACGGTTTCGATCGGCGTCGCCGCCACCGAGCGGGTGGACGACACGCCCGACACGCTGCTGAAAAGAGCCGACCAGGCCTTGTACCGCGCCAAGGAAACGGGCCGAAACCGCGTGATCGTGAGCCCCCGCGCCGCGTGACCGGGCGATAGCGGTCGAAGAGCCCGCCCTTTACCTTAATGACGAGTAAACGGCGTCCACCCTCCGGGAGCAGTGGACAAGCGCGGCGCTTGGGATAATCTCTGGGCACGGAACGAGACGCCAGCGACCGTCAGGTCGCGGTCCTCGTCACGTCTACCCCTCGGAATGCTCAGGTCCGCCGCATCTCCTGGGTCCCGTGGGGTTCGGCCGGCACGGAAATGGACGGAGTGGCCTCCTCGCGGTCCATTTCCGGCCGGCCACCTTTCTCGAAATCCTCATCGCGATTCTGGCCGGCCGGCGCCTTCGGGCGACCGGCGTTTCGCCGTTGGGCGCGTCATCCACAGGGGAAACCGGGCCTCAACAGCAAAAAGCCGCCCGGTGGGGCGGCCTTGTCGTCTCAGGCGAGGGGCGTCCGGGGACGCCGCGGCTCACTTGATCTTGGTTTCCTTGAACTCGACGTGCTTCTTGGCGACCGGGTCGTACTTCTTCTTGGTCAGCTTGTCGGTCATCGTGCGCGAGTTCTTCTTCGTCACGTAGAAGAAACCGGTGTCGGCGGTCGACACGAGCTTGATCTTGATGGTGGTCGCCTTGGCCATGGCGGTCGTCCCTTGTCGTGATGCCGCCGGCGCGGCGTGCGGTTTGAGGCGGTTTGAGCCCTAGGGGCTCGACCCTCATCAACCCGTGTCCATGAAAGAAGCGGGCCGGTCCAGGGACCGGCCTCGTGTGCCGCGCAACCTACGCATCGCGGCCGGGATGTCAAGGCGGATAAGCCTTGCTACAGCTCGTCCCGGCGGAACTTGCCCTGCACCTCGTAGTAGAACGGCACCGGCATCCACGGGGCGAGGCCGCCGTCGAGGCGGGTCTGGAGCTCCTTGAGGATCACGCCCGTGATGGTGGGCAGGTCGAGCTTCTGGGCTTCCTCGAGTTCGACCCAGACGAGCTCGACCAGCTCCGAGTCGGGGCCGACCACGCCGTCGATGCGGTGCGCGATGTCGGCGGCTTCGGCGGCAAAGAAGCGGGTGTCAAAGCGCTTGGGCCGGCGCGGCGGCGTGATCGCGCGGGCGATGAAATGGAGGTTCTCCAGCGTCGGGAACACGCCATGCGCGGCGAATTGCGACCAGACGCCCTCGGGCGCCCCGTCCGGCGCGCCGTGGTCGGTCGTGCCAAGCAGCAGGCCGGTCTCCTCGAAGGTCTCGCGGATGGCGGCCAGCGCCAGCGCGCGGGCGCGGCCCTGCGTGGCGCGCTGCACCCGCGCCATCAGGCGCTCCTCGACCTTGGCGTCGAGCGCGCCGGCGGCGGCCATGCGGCGATCCCCGGCCTCGATGCGCCCACCCGGAAACACGAACTTGCCGGGCATGAACTTGTGGCCCGCATGGCGGCGGCCCATCAGCACCTTGGGCGAGGGGCCCTGGCGATCCAGCAGGATCAGCGTGGCGGCGTCTTTGGGGCGGACATTCGGCCACTTCCGCTCGCGCTCGGCGCTCGTGAGGGTGACGACATGCGCGTCGCTCTTCAGGGCGTCGGTCATCGGGCGTGGTCCCGATGCGGCTGCAGGACCGGCAGGTCGTCGCCGTCCGGCGTCGCGCTGAAGCCATGCATGCGGTTGGCCCATTGCAGGCCGACGATCGCCCCCTTGATGGGCTGGATGATAGCAAAGGACAGCGCAATCACGAGCAGAGGCCACAGGACGACGTGCCACATGAGCGGCCAGTCGCCATAGGTCTCGGCATAGAGCATGCCGCCGACCACCACGTGGCCGACGATGCTGATCGTGATGTAGGCGGGAAGGTCGTCGGCGCGGTGGTGGTGATATTCCGTCCCGCAGGCGTCGCAGCGATCCGCAACCTTCAGGAAGGCGCGAAACAGCTTGCCCTCGCCACAATGGGGGCAGCGGCCCCTGAGGCCGCGCCGCATCGCGAGGCCAAGGTCGCGCCGGGGGAGCGCATCGGGATCGGCCGGAACCGCGCCGTAGTGGTGGGTGTGGGTCATGGAGTTCTCGTTTTCAGGATCTCTCGTCTCGTCCGGGAAACCGCCGTTATCCCCGGCCGGAGCCGCGTAGCGGCGGAGGGAAAGGGGATCCAGGGGCCATTTGGCAGACGCGGCGCGCAGTCGCCTGGATCCCCTTCCCGGTCTGCTGCGCAGACCGCCGGGGATGACGGCAGGGTGGTGATCGATCGAGCGTCATCGCCGCACCTTGGCGGTTCCCTTGCGCCGGGCGCCGCCTTCGGGGCGCTCGGCGGTGCGGACGAAGGGGCGTGGGGCGGAGCGGCCGCGGCGGCCGCGGGCGCTTCCCTCGCGGCCTTCGGACAGCATCTCGAAGCGCAGCGCGCCGGCGAGCGGGGCGGCTTCCACGAGCTTCACCTGCACCTGGTCGCCCAGCCGGTAGGTCTCGCCGCTCCGGTCGCCGACCAGCGCGTGCAGGGCCTCGTCGTAGCGGTAGTAGTCCGCCCCGATCGTGGAGGCGGGCACGAAGCCGTCCGCGCCCGTGTCGGCGAGCTTTACGAAAAGGCCCGCCCGGGTGACGCCCGCGATGCGGCCGGAGAACTCCACTCCGACCTTGTCGACCAGGAAGTGGGCAATCAGCCGGTCGTTGGTTTCGCGCTCGGCCGCCATGGCGCGGCGCTCGGCGGCCGAGATCTTGGCGGCGATCTCGGGCAGGTCGGGAATCGTCGAATCCGGCAGGCCGTCTTTGCCGAAGCCCAGCGCGCGGATCAGGGCGCGGTGGACGATGAGGTCGGCATAGCGGCGGATCGGCGAGGTGAAATGCGCGTAGCGGCGCAGGTTGAGGCCGAAATGGCCGTAGTTCTCGGCCGTGTACTCGGCCTGCGCCTGCGAGCGCAGCACCACCTCGTTGATCAGCGTCTGGTGCTCGGAGCCTTCCACGCGCTTCAGGATGCGGTTGAAGAACTCCGGCCGCAGGGCGCCCTGCGCGGTGAGCTTGATGCCGATGGAGGCCAGCACCTCGCCGAGGCCGCGCATCTTCTCCAGCGTCGGCTCGTCATGGGCGCGGTAGAGCAGGGGGGTCTTCTTGGCTTCCAGCGTCTCGGCGGCGGCCACGTTGGCGAGGATCATGAACTCCTCGATCAGCTTGTGGGCGTCGAGGCGCTCGGGCGAGACCACCTTGTCGACCGTGCCGTCGGGCTTCAGCAGGATCTTGCGCTCGGGGAGGTCGAGCTCCAGCGGGCCGCGCTCGTTGCGGGCCCGGGTGGCGCAGTGGTAGGCGGCCCAGAGCGGCCTGAGGATCGGCTCCAGCAGCGGCGCGGTGAGGTCGTCGGCCTGCCCATCGATGGCGGCCTGGGCCTGCCCGTAGGAGAGCTTGGCGGCCGAGCGCATCAGCACGCGGTGGAAGCTGTGGCGCAGCTTGCGGCCGTCGGCGGCCAGCACCAGCCGCACCGCCAGCGCCGGGCGATCCTCCTGCGGGCGCAGCGAGCAGAGGTCGTTGGAGATGCGCTCGGGCAGCATCGGGACGACGCGGTCGGGGAAATATACCGAGTTGCCGCGCAGCAGCGCCTCGCGGTCCAGCGGCGTATCGGGCCGCACATAGGCGGCGACGTCCGCGATGGCGACGTGGACGATGAAGCCGCCGGGGTTCTTGTCGTCCGGGTCCGGCTCGGCATGGACGGCGTCGTCGTGGTCCTTGGCGTCGGCCGGGTCGATGGTGATCAGCGGCAGGTCGCGCCAGTCCTCGCGCGGGCCGAGCCTGGCGGGCTCCGCCTTGGCGGCTTCGTCCAGCACGACCTGCGGGAACTGGTTCGGGATGCCGTGCGTGAAGATCGCCACCATGCTGATGGCCTTCTCGCTCTTCAGCGAGCCCAGCTTCTCGCGCACCTTCGCGACCGTGGCGCCGAAGCGGCCCAGCTTGTTGATCGCCACCGAGACGAGGTCGCCATCCTGCGCGCCGTTTTCGTCGCCGGGCGGGATCGGGATCTCGCGGCCCTGCGCCTTCTTGTCGACCGGCGCGAGCCGGCCGCCGCCGCCCGGCATGGAGCGGAACACGCCGATCACGGCGGCCTGCGCCTTGTCGAGCACCTTGACGATGCGGCCCACATAGGCGCCGCCGCCCTCGCGGTCGGGCGAAAGACGCACGAGCGCGCGGTCGCCGACGCCCGGGACCTTGAGGCCAGGCTTGGGCTTGCGCGGCAGGTGGATGGTGATGCGCGGGATGGGGCCGAGGTCCTCCTCGTCCCATTCCACGGGCGCGGCGATGAGCTCGCCGTCGCGGTCGCGGCCGGTGATGTCGGCCAGCATCACGGGCGGCAGCGCGCCCGCCTTGGCGAGCGACTTTCCCCGGCTCTTCAGGGCGCCGTCGTCCTGCAGCTCCTTCAGCAGCGCCTTCAGGGCGATGCGTGCGTCGCCCTTGATCGAAAACGCCCGCGCGATCTCGCGCTTGCCGACCTTGTTGCCCAGCTCGCCCTCGGATTTGATGAAGGCGACGAGGTCCTCCTTGGAGGGGAGGCGGTCTCCGCCCTTCATGGCGTGGGGGTCTTTGGGCACTGGGTCGGTCCGGCTCTCTGGCGATTGTTTCACCCGTTATACATGGGGTTTCCGGGGCGGAAGTTCCATCGGAAGTTTTCGGGGCGCTACACTGGGGCAGTCGCCAGACGCAACTCCCTCCGTCATCCCCGGCCGGAGCGGCGCAGCCGGGGAGGGGACGGGATTCAGGGGCCATGGGCCTGAGTGTCGACCCGGTCCCCTGGATCCCCTTCCCGGCGCTGCGCGCCGCCGGGGATGACGGCGGAGGGTTTGCGCCTTTGAGGTGGGCATGCGTCCGCGTTCTCCGCCGGGGCGGAGGTGGGGCAAACTGGTGAGGGGACGCCGCGAGGCGTCGGTCCATCAATGGTTTTACGCGTAGGGTCTGGACGGACCGACGCCCCGCGATCGGCGATTTTGAACCTTTCCGACCCGCGCTCCTTCCTCAGGGCCGCTCCTTGTGGGCAGTAACCGCGAGGGTGTTAAGGTGGCCGCGTCCACAGCCCCACCGTAGTGTGGGGCGGGCGGGCTGACTGCCGGGTAATGGGGCGTTACCCCCACCCTCCGGCCGCTCCGGAAAGGCCTCCCGGGAGGGTGGGTCCGGTATCCCCACCCGCGCAGGCGCCGCGCCCCGACCCCGCTCTGGACCGCTCCGGAAGCGCTCCCCTCGTGGGTCGAGAGTAGGTGCAGGGTGCGGGAAACGGGGCGGAATGTCAAGGATTATTTTCTTATAACGCTACTCTCACCATCACCATGCCCTCATCCTGAGGAGCATCGCCCCTTGGCGATGCGTCTCGAAGGACGAGGGGGTCCAGGAGGCTGCACGGTGGAGCGCACTGAAGTCCCTCGTCCTTCGAGACGCAGGCCCAAGCGGGCCTGCTCCTCAGGATGAGGGGTTGGTGGGGGGGGGTGAAGCGGATCTCTGAGCCGGACCAGGCCTGAGCCCGTATAGCCGCAACCGCCTCGCCGTCATTGCGAGCGCAGCGAAGCAATCCAGGCGGTTGGGAGCAGCTGCGGCGCCGGGCGTAGCGCCCGGCGTCAGCTGGATTGCTTCGCTGTCGCTCGCAATGACGGCGAGGCGTTGATGGTTCGTCCATCCTCGCTGTCATCCCCGGCGACGCGAAGCGTCGGGAAGGGGATCCAGAGGTGAGCGCCTTTGCTTCTGGATCCCCCTTCCCGCGCCTGCGGCGCGCCGGGGATGACGGCGAGGCGCTGGGGACGGGCGCTTTATCCGGCGGCTTTGCGCTTGGCAGGGGCTGCGGCTTTGGCGGGGGCCTTGGCTTTCGCGGCGGCCTTGGCCTTGGCGGGCGGCTTGGCGCCGGGCGCAGCCTTGGTTGCCGAAGCTTTCGAAGTCGACGCCTTCGAAGCCGACGCCTTGGCGGCTGGCTTCTTGGCGCCTGCGGCCTTTTTCGCGCCCTTCTTGGGCGGGGCGGCGGCCGCGCGGGCGGCGATGAGCTCCAGGGCCTGCTCGAGCGTCACGGCGTCGGCCGCCATCGTCTTGGGCAGGGTGGCGTTGACGGAGCCATGCTTCACGTAGGGGCCGTATTTTCCGTCGTGCACCGTCACGGGCCCGCCGTCCGGATGGTCGCCGATGGGGCGGCCCGCCGTGGCGGCGCCGCGGCCGAAGCGGCCGGCGCCGCTTTCCTTGGCGACGATCAGGTCGATGGCGCGGTTGGCCCCGATGGTGAGCACGTCGTCGTCCTTGCCGATATTGGCGTAGACCTTGCCGTGCTGCACATAGGGCCCGAACCGGCCGATGCTGGCCAGGATCGGCTCGCCCGAGGTCGGGTGCTTGGCCACCTCGCGCGGCAGCGACAGCAGCGACACGGCGAAATCGAGGTCGATCGCGTCGCGCGGCGTGCCCTTGGGGATGGTCTGGCGCTTGGGCTTCTCGCCCTCGCCGAGCTGCACATATGCGCCGAAGCGGCCGTCGCGCAGGGTGACGTCGAGGCCCGTCGCCGGGTCCTGGCCGAGCGTCTTCACGCCGCCCACGCCGCCATCCGCCGAGGAGGCTTCGCCATCCTGGCCGCCGGCCGAGAGCTGGCGGGTGTATTTGCACTCGGGATAGTTGGAGCAGCCGATGAAGGCGCCGAACTTGCCGAGCTTCAGCGAGAGCTGGCCCGCATGGCAGGTTGGGCAGAGCCGCGGGTCGCCGCCGTCCTGCTTGGCCGGGAAGATGTGCGGGCCCATGATCTCGTTGAGCGAATCCAGCACCTCGCTGACGCGCAGCTCCTTGGTGCCGTCCAGCGCGGCCGAGAAATCCTTCCAGAAGCGCCGCAGCACCTCCTTCCAGTCGATCTCGCTGTTGGAGATGCGGTCGAGGTCGCCTTCGAGGCTCGCGGTGAAATCGTATTCGACATAGCGGTCGAAGAAGCTTTCCAGGAACGCCGTCACCAGCATGCCCTTGTCCTCCGCGTGGAGGCGCTTCTTGTCGATGCGGACATATTCGCGGTCCTTCAGCACCGCGAGCGTAGACGCATAGGTGGAGGGCCGGCCGATGCCGAGCTCTTCCATGCGCTTCACGAGCGAGGCTTCGGAGTAGCGCGGCGGTGGCTCGGTGAAGTGCTGGTTGGCCTCGATCTTCTCCTTGCGGAGGTCGTCGCCGGTCTTCATGGGCGGCAGGCGGCGGGAATCCTCGTCGTCGCCCTCGTCGTCCTTGCCTTCCTGGTAGAGCTTCAGGAAGCCGTCGAACTTCACCACCTGGCCGGTGGCGCGCAGCTCGAGGTTTTTCCCCCCGGCCTTGGCCGTGATGTCGACCGTGGTGCGCTCCAGCTCGGCCGACTCCATCTGGCTCGCGACGGTGCGGATCCAGATCAGCTCGTAGAGCTTCGCCTGCTCGGGCTCGAGGAACTTCGCCACCTGGGCGGGGAGGCGGCCCATGTCGGTGGGACGCACGGCCTCGTGCGCCTCCTGGGCGTTCTTCTGCTTGGTGACGTATTTGCGCGGCGTGCTCGGCACGTAGCGGTCGCCATATTCCTTGGCGATGGTCTTGCGGGCCGACGCGATCGCCTCGGGCGCCATGTCGACGCCGTCGGTTCGCATATAGGTGATGAGGCCGACGGTCTCGCCGCCGATGTCCGCGCCTTCATAGAGGCGCTGCGCCACCTGCATGGTGCGGGCCGGGGCCATGCCGAGCTTGCGGCTGGCCTCCTGCTGCAGCGTCGAGGTGGTGAAGGGCGGGGACGGATTGCGCCGGGCGGGCTTGGCCTCGACGCTCGCCACCGTGAAGCGGGCGGCGTCGAGGTCGCGCTTGAAGGCCTCGGCCTCCTCGCCCTTGCCGATGTCGAGACGGGTGATCTTGCGGCCGTCGGCGCCGACGAGGCGCGCCTCGAACAGCGCGTTGGCGGGCGTCGCCAGCGTGGCGACCAGCGACCAGTACTCGCGCTTCACGAAGGTCTCGATCTCGCGCTCGCGGTCGCAGACCAGCCTCAGCGCCACCGACTGCACGCGGCCAGCCGAGCGGGCGCCGGGCAGCTTGCGCCACAGCACCGGCGAGAGGCGGAAGCCGACGAGGTAGTCCAGCGCGCGGCGGGCCAGGTAGGCGTCCACCAGCGCCTGGTCGATCTGGCGCGGGTTGGCCATCGCCTCCTTCACGGCGTCCTTGGTGATGGCGTTGAAGGTGACGCGCTCGATCGGCACGTCTTTCAGCACCCTGCGGGCTTTCAGGGCTTCAAGGATGTGCCACGAGATGGCCTCGCCCTCGCGATCCGGATCGGTGGCGAGGATCAGGCGCTCGGAGCCCTTCACGGCCGACGCAATTTCGGACACGCGCTTGGACGCCTTGGCCTCGATCTCCCAGAGCATGTTGAAATCCTGCTCGGGATCGACGGAGCCGTCCTTGGGCGGCAGGTCGCGGATATGCCCGAACGAGGCGATCACCTCGTAGCCCGGGCCGAGATATTTGTTGATCGTCTTGGCCTTGGCCGGCGACTCGACGACGACGACTTTCATCTGAAACGCCTTTCACGACGGCCGCACATGCGCGCTCCGTCCAGCCCCCCGCAATCGGCGGCGCACGGTGCGCCGCCCAGCCCTCGCAAACTGTCAGGCAAGCTTTCTCTTCTCGCGCGGAAAGTGGGTCATCCCGCACGGCTGTGTCAAATGAGACGGCGGCGAGCGGAGTTCAAGACGGCCCGTGCGCGTCCATGGCGCCACAGTGTCGGGCGGATGCAACCGGAGCGGGTCTATATAAGTACATGCCTCCCGTCATTGCGAGCCGGAGGCGAAGCAATCCAGCCTAAAGGCCCGGCATCAGGCTGGATTGCTTCGCTGTCGCTCGCAATGACGGGAGGTTGTCGCAGCCCCGGCGCCCCCTCTGTCGGCTCCCGCCGCCATCTCCCCCGCTACGCGGGAGAGAGTTGCGCGCCCTGCCTGTTGATACAAGCCGGCGCCGCGCCGGCGCGGCTTGCCGCCTCGGCGGGCTGCGCCTATAGCAATGGCTTCAAATGACATCGCCTGCGCCCCGGCCCCGCTTTCCTCACCGGCATCTGCTCGGCATCGAGGGACTGACTCCGCACGACATCGCCGCATTGCTCGACCTCGCCGACGAGGCCGTGGACGTGTCGCGGCAGGTGGAGAAGAAGAAGGCGACCCTGCGGGGCCGCACGCAGATCAACCTGTTCTTCGAGGCGTCCACGCGCACGCAGTCGAGCTTCGAGCTCGCCGGCAAGCGGCTGGGCGCGGACGTGATGAACATGTCGGTCGCGTCCTCGTCCATCAAGAAGGGCGAGACGCTGATCGACACCGCCATGACGCTGAACGCCATGCGGCCGGACCTGATCGTGGTGCGCCATCACGCGGCCGGGGCGGTGCAGCTGCTGGCCCGCAAGGTGGATTGCTCGGTGATCAACGCCGGCGACGGCGCGCATGAGCATCCGACCCAGGCGCTTCTCGACGCGCTCACCATCCGCCGCAACAAGGGCCGCATCCGCGGGCTCGTGGTGGCGATCTGCGGCGACATCCTCCATTCGCGCGTGGCGCGGTCCAACATCATCCTGCTGAACGCCATGGGCGCCGAGGTGCGGGCCATCGGGCCGTCCACGCTGCTGCCGCCGGGCATCGACCGCATGGGCGTGAAGGTGTTCACCGACATGCGCAAGGGGCTCGCCGGGGCCGACATCGTGATGATGCTGCGCCTCCAGCGCGAGCGCATGAACGGCTCCTTCGTGCCGAGCGTGAAGGAGTATTTCCGCTATTTCGGCCTCGACGCCGAGAAGCTCGCTTATGCGCGGCCCGACGCGCTGGTGATGCATCCCGGCCCGATGAACCGCGGCGTCGAGATCGCGTCCGACATCGCGGACGGCGCGCAGTCGCTGATCCGCGAGCAGGTCGAGATGGGCGTCGCGGTCCGCATGGCCGTGCTCGAGGCGCTGGCCGGGCACCTGCCCAACCAGCCGAACCCGTGAGGCGGGAGCCCATGTCCGTATCCGCGCTGCAGCCGCTCGTGCTCGCCAACGGCGTGTTCCTGGACCCCGCCACCGGCCGGGAGGAGGGCGGCGACCTCATCGCGGACGCCGGCGTGATCCGCGATTTCGGCCACGCGGTGCGCGGCTCGCGGCCGGACGGCTGCAAGGTCGTGGACTGCCGCGGCATGGTGGTGGCCCCGGGCCTGATAGACATGCGCGCCTTCGTGGGCGAGCCGGGCGCGGAGCATCGCGAGACGCTGGCCACGGCCAGCCACGCGGCGGCGGCGGGCGGCGTCACCACGGTGGTGTGCATGCCGGACTCGAGCCCGGCCGTGGACGACCCGGCCGTGGTCGACTACCTGATCCGCCGCGCCCGCGACACCGCCATCGTGCGCATGCTGCCGGCGGCGGCGCTCACCAAGGGCCTGCATGGCGCAGAGATGGCGGAGATCCGTCTGCTGACGGAGGCCGGCGCGGTGTTTCTCACCGACGGCGCGCGATCGGTCACCAACGCCCAGGTGATGCGCCGGGCGCTCACCTACGCGCGCGACTTCGGCGGGCTGATCGTACACCACTGCGAGGATCCCGACCTCGTCGGCGACGGCGTGATGAACGAGGGCGAGCTCGCCAGCCGGCTCGGCCTGCACGGCGTGCCGCGCGAGGCCGAGACCATCATGCTGGAGCGGGACCTCCGGCTCGTGCGGCTGACGGGCGGGCGCTACCACGCCGCCATGATCTCCTGCGCGGACTCGCTGGCCATCATCGAGCGGGCGCGCTCGGAGGGTTTGAACGTCACCTGCGGAGTCTCGATCAACTCGCTGACGTTGAACGAGAATGACATCGGGCCGTACCGGACGTTCCTGAAGCTCTCGCCGCCATTGCGGCACGAGGACGACCGCCTCGCCATGGTGGAGGCGTTGGCCGAAGGCCTCGTGGACGTGGTGGTGTCGGACCACAATCCGCAGGACGTCGAGACCAAGCGGCTGCCCTTCGCCGAATGTGCCGACGGGGCGATCGGCCTGGAGACGATGCTGGCGGCGGGCTTGCGGCTGGTGCATGCGGGCGAGCTGGAGCTCGCCGCGCTGCTGCGCTCCATGTCGACCCGGCCGGCCGAGATCCTCGGCCTGCCGCAGGGGAGGCTCGCCAAGGGCGCGCCCGCGGACCTGATCGTTTTCGATCCGGAGGAGCCTTTCGTGCTCGACCCCGCGACGCTGCACTCGCGCTCCAAAAACACGCCGTTCGACGGGGCGCGGCTGCAGGGCGTCGTCCACCACACGGTGGTGGACGGGGCGCTGGTCTACTCGGCCGGCTGAAGCCGCAGCGGGCGCGCCTCGCGCCGGCTCTCCCAAGCCCGCAGGCGCCGGTTCAGCGCGGCCGTGAGGGGCGTCTCGAAGGCCAGGAAGCAGGCGAGGCCACCCGCCATCGCGGCGAACCCGGCCGCAGCCACGAACGCCCAGAGCGACACGCCGGCCCCGACCAGCGTCGTCCACGCGAAGGCGGCGGGGCGCAGGATGAAGGGCTGCAACAGATAGGTGCTGTAGCAGGCGTCGCCCAGCAGCACGCCGAGGCGGGCGATGCGGGTGGCCGTCGGGATCTGCGGCGCGAGCACCGCCATGGCGACCAGCGCGGCGGCCGGCAGCGAGATGGTCGCGAACCAGTCCAGCCTGAAGGATTCGCTGCTCGTGCTGGCGAAGATCGCCGCCACCGACGCGGCGCAAACCACCACGGCGAAGTCGGCCGAAACCCGCACCCCGGCCTTGAACGCGATCGCGATCGCGAAGCCGACGATGAAGTCGAGCGTCATCGCGGTGCCCCAGAACGACACGATTGCGGGCGCGCCCGGCGCCTGCGCGGCCGCGACCGTTCCGGCCAGAACCACGGAGGCGAGGCCGACGCCCCAGCGGCGCGGCAGCGCCAGGCAGAGCGCCAGCAGGGCGTAAAAGAAGAACTCGATGTTCATGGTCCAGCCGAGCGCCAGCACGGGACGCATCTCGCCGTTGGCGCGCTCGAAGGGAATGAAGAGGTAGGACGCCAGCACGTGCAGCGGCTCGGTGATCGGCACGTTCAGCAGGCTTGGGGCGATAAAGCCGCCCACGAGAACCAGAGTGGTCAGCAGCCAATAGAGCGGCACGGCGCGCACGAGCCGGCGCATGAAGAATTTCAGCGAGGACCCGGGCTGCGCGAAGGCGTCGTAGCTGGTTGACAGCAGAATGAAGCCGCTCATGACGAAAAACACGTCGACGGCCGCGGTCCAGCGATTGCTGACCTGCATGATCGGGGGAATGCCGAGTTTCTCGGCGATTCCGAATGTTTCGTGCGCGGCGTGGGACAGCACCACGAACAGCGCAGCAAGAGCTCGCAAAATCTGGATGTTCGAAAGGCGTCCGCTCATGGTGAACGTTCCGTTACGGCACAACCAAGCGCTGTGCGCAGGGTGCGTTGCATGGCGGGCGCCAGCAATACTCTTACGGGCACAGTGGTTGTATGCACGTTAAAGACGTAAAAGCACGGCGCGCATTGACGGAGGCGGCCGCGGGCGCGACTGTTGAGCCACCAACCCGCCGCGGCGAATTTTCATGCTCCTCCTCGTCTTTCTCGTCCTCGGCTACGCGCTCGGCTCGATCCCGTTCGGCCTCCTGATCACGCGCCTGGCCGGGACGCAGGACATCCGCTCCATCGGCTCCGGAAACATCGGCGCCACCAACGTGCTGCGCACCGGCCGCAAGGGCCTGGCGGCCGCCACGCTGCTGGGAGACGCGCTGAAAGGCACGCTCGCGGTCGTGATCGCGGCGCGGTGGGGGCTGGAGCCGGCCCTGGCGGCGGCGGCCGGCGCCTTCCTGGGCCACGTCGCGCCGGTGTGGCTGGGCTTCAAGGGCGGCAAGGGCGTCGCGACGTTCCTGGGCGGGCTGATCGGGCTGGCGGCGACGCCGGTGGGCTGGATTCCGGCGCTGCTGTTCGCGGCCCTGTGGCTCGGCTGCGCGGTGATCACGAAATACTCCTCCGCATCCGCGCTGCTCGCCAGCGCATCCGCGCCCGTCTGGATGGCGTGGGCGGGACAGCGCGAGGCCGCGCTGGTCTACGCCGTTCTGGTCGCGCTGCTGTGGTGGAAGCACGAGGCTAACATTCGCCGGCTGCTGGCCGGAACCGAAGGCCGCATCGGGAGCAAGGGATGAGCCTGGAGGCCGGACGACCCGCGCCGGCGCTCACCGACCAGCAGCGGTTCGACTGGCTGCGCCTGATCCGCTCCGAAAACATCGGCCCGCGCACCTTCAGGGCCCTGATCAACCATTTCGGCAGCGCCGGGGCGGCGTTGCGCGGGTTGCCGGACCTGGCGCGCAGCCGCGGCGCGAAGGCCGTGCGGATCTGCACGCAAGCCGAGGCCGAGCGCGAGTGGGAGGCGGCGCGGCGCCTGGGCGTGCGCTTCGTGGCCTCGGGCGAGCCCGACTACCCGACCGCGCTGCGGGCGATCGACACCGCGCCGCCGATCCTGTGCGTGCGTGGGCGCGCCGAGGCGCTGCTGCGCCCGTGCGTCGCGATCGTGGGTTCGCGCAACGCCTCCGCGACCGGGCAGCAGCTCGCGATGCGCATGGGGCACGAGCTTGCGGGGGCGGGCTTCACGGTGGTGAGCGGGCTGGCGCGCGGGATCGACGCGCGCGCGCACGAGGCCACGCTCGCGTCCGGCACGGTCGCGGTGCTGGCGGGCGGGCACGATCGCATCTACCCGGCCGAGCACGCGCCCATGCTGGAGCGCATGCTCGAGCGCGGCGCGGCCGTGTCCGAGATGCCCATGGGCTGGGAGCCGCGCGGGCGCGATTTCCCCCGCCGCAACCGCATCGTGTCCGGCATGTCGCTGGGCGTCGTGGTGGTGGAGGCGGCGCGGAAATCCGGCTCGCTGATCACGGCGCGCTTCGCGCTGGAGCAGGGCAGGGAGGTTTTCGCCATCCCGGGCTCGCCGCTGGATCCGCGCGCGGCGGGAACCAACGACCTCCTGAAGCAGGGCGCGACGTTCACGACCGGGGCCGAGGACGTGATCGCGGCGTTGCAACCGCTGATCGCCGCCGAGCCGGGCGCGAGCCTGATGCGCGACGGCGGCAAGGACAGGGTCGACCAGGAACAGCTTTGGGACGAGCTCGACCTTTTTGGGGACGCGCCGCCGACCCTGACCGCGCCCGTGCAGGGCTATTCGTTCGAGGAGCGGACGTCCGAGGCCCCGGGCGAGGCGGAACCGGCAGACCCCCTGAAGCGGATAGAAGCGCTGCTCGGGACAAGCCCGGTCGGGATGGACCTGCTGGTGAGGTCCTCGGGCCTGCCGGTCGCGACGGTGCGGTCGGCCTTGCTGGATCTCGAGGTTGCGGGCCGGATCGAGAGGCACGGAGCGGGGATGCTGTCGCTCCGGCCCGCCGAGGCCGCGGTCAGGACGGCGCCGCCGCAGCGTTGCGACGAGCCGTGACATTGGCCTCGATCTTCGCCATCTCGAGGAAGTAGGCCAGGAGGTCCAGGTTGGCGGCCCGGGCGATCACGGCCATCTCGGTGGTCATCTGGGCGATGTAGCGCGCGATGTCCTCCGTCGCGGCCGGCTCCTGCGGGGCGGGCGTGAACCCCCGGGCGCGGCCATTGGCCGGAATGGAAGCCCCGAAGGGGATGGTCTGGGATTTCAGAGCGGGCATGACTTGCTCCCTTGGGGCTCGATGCTCAAGGCCGATTCGGCCGCCGTTCGATAGAACGTGATCAAACGATGCCTCATCATTTGGTAAATGTATAGAGCGATGTTGCGTCTCATGGGTTGCAAATTGCGCACCATGGTTGGCTGGATGACGAATGCAACCGAATGACCCGCCTGATTGCAGGCCCGTAAATTAACCGTAAACGCTGCAAACGGGCCCGTCTTTTCGCCGGCCGTTTTCCAGTGGCCTCAATCGCGGCCCTAATCCCGCCATCAAGCATTCAGCATTCATTCACTTGAAAACTGTCATTTCACTCTGGAGCGGGCTGATTGAGACCCGCGCGGAGATGACGATGTCGGTCTTGGGAATGCGGTCGCGGCTGGTTCGGTCGGTGCTGGGCGGCTGCCTCTCGCTCGCGATCGTGGCCGCCTTGGCGCCGGCTGCGGAAGCCCGGCCGCGGCGGCCCGGCTACGCGGCCGGATACCACCACGGCCCCGCCCCCTACCGCCGCCACCGGGGCGGAAACGGCGCCGCGCTGGCCGCCATCGCGGGGATCGCGGCCATCGGCATCGGGGCCGCCATCGCGTCGTCCAACCGGCCCTGGTCGCGCGAGTATGAGAACGTCGATCCGCGCTACGGCTATGCGCCCGCGCGCGGCTATCGCGGACCGTATTTGCCGGAGCCCGGCTATGTGGACGAGCCGGAGGTCGTCTACGAGCCCGCGCCGGTCTACGCGCCGAGGCCGGTTTACCAGCCCCGCGTGATGTATGCGCAGCCGCCCATGCGCAGCGCGTGGGACGGCGGGCAGCGTTATGGAAACCCGGGCTGGCGGCCCCATCATCGCGGCTGGAACGAGATCCGCGCGCAGCAGGAAATGCTCGACCGTCACACGCGCCATTGAGGCGCGCCGGTCAGTTCCGGTCGGCGTCGTCCTGGGCCTTGCGGGCGATCGCGGCCAGCCGGTCCAGCAGGCCCTGCAGGATGTAGGCAGCGGCGAGCTTGTCCACCACTTCGTCGCGGCGGGCCCGGGAGGCGTCCGCCGCGATCAGCGTCCGCGTGACGGCGGCGGTGGAGAGCCGTTCGTCCCAGTACACGATCGGCAGCGGCGTCATGGCGGCGAGGTTGCGCGCGAAGGCGCGGGTGCTCTGGACGCGCGGGCCCTCCGTGCCGTCCATGTTCAACGGCATGCCAAGCACCAGCGCGCCCACGGCGTGCCTGCTCGCGTGGGCGAGCAGCGCCGTGGCGTCGGCCTTGAACTTGGTGCGGCGGATCGTTTCCAGCGGCGTCGCGATGCGGCGCTCGACGTCCGACAGCGCGAGGCCGATGGTCTTCGTGCCGAGGTCCATCCCGATCAGGCGGGCATGGCGGGGCAGCTCGAGAATCGGCGAAAGGTCGGCGTCGGGCGCGATCATGCGCCTTCATGGGCCCTGATGCGGGCGTGAGCAAGCGCCGGCGCATTGCCGCCGGCCGCGTCCCCGCTACATTCGACGCCAGCCCGTCGCATGCGAGGAGAGTTCCATGAAGATCACCTGGTTCGGCCATTCCGCGTTCCGGCTCGATTTTGCCGGGAAAGCCGTGTTGATCGATCCGTTCTTCACCGGCAATCCCGCCTTCACGACCGACCGCGCCGCCGCGGTGGCGGGCGTCACCGATATCCTGGTGACGCATGGCCATGGCGACCACATCGGCGACACGGTCGCGATCGCCAAGGAGACCGGCGCCAAGGTGGTCACCAACTACGACCTGTGCATGTACCTGGCCTCGCAGGGCGTCGAGAAGTTCGACCCCATGAACACCGGCGGCACGATCGACGCGGGCGGCTTCCAGGTTTCGCTGGTGCGGGCGGATCATTCCGCCGGGCTGGTGGAGGCCGGCGTCGGCTTCCCGCTCGGCAGCCCCAACGGCATCGTGGTGCGGGCGGCCGGCGAGCCCACCGTCTACCACATGGGCGACACGGACATCTTCGGCGACATGGCGCTGATCAACGAGATCTACGCGCCCCGGATCGGCCTCGTGCCGATCGGCGACCGCTTCACCATGGGAGCCGCCTCGGCCGCGCTGGCGTGCAAGAGGTTTTTCCAGTTCGAGACCGTGATCCCGTGCCACTATGGCTCGTTCGGGATCATCGACCCAAACGCGGACAAGTTCATCGCCGCGATGGCGGGCGGGACCACCAAGGTGCTCACGCCGGAGAAGGGCGTGAGCGTGGAGGTGTGAGGAGGGCGGCTGAGCTGCGGCAATCCCCTCACCCCAGCCCTCTCCCCGTTCCGGGGAGAGGGGGCCTGCTGCGGCGGCGGCTGCGGCGCCGGTCGCGCCCTTCTCCCCGGCGCGGGGAGAAGGTGGCCGAGCGAAGCGAGGTCGGATGAGGGGATCGGCGGGACCAACCTCACCCCAGCCCTCTCCCCGTTCCGCGGAGAGGGGGCCTGCTGCGGCGGCGGCGCCGGTCGTAGCCTTGCGCGCAAATGTCTTCCTGTTGCGGCTGCGGGGCGCGCGGGATAGAAGGCGCTGCGGCTGGGCGCGGGCTCGGTTGCTGTTTCCGAAGAGGTCCGAATGTCCGTCGACCAGGCGACCGTCCGGCGCATCGCGCATCTTGCGCGGGTGGCCGTCACCGAGGAGGAGGTGCCGCACCTCCAGGGCGAGCTGAACGCCATCCTGGCCTTCGTGGAGCAACTCGATGAAGTCGACGTGTCGGGCGTCGAGCCGATGACCTCCGTGACCCCCATGGTGATGAAGAAGCGCCAGGATGAAGTCACCGACGGCGGCATCGCGGACGTGATCGTCGGCAATGCGCCCATGACCGAGGACCATTATTTCATGGTCCCCAAGGTGGTCGAGTAAGTTTCCACTGTCCGCCGCCTTGCGGCGACCTGCGCCCTGCCGCGGGAGAACCAGAGTTCAGCCATGACCGACCTCACCGACCTTACCCTCGCCGAGGCCCGCGACGCCCTGAAGGCGAAGCAGGCGTCCTCCACGGAGATCACCGGCGCCTTCCTGAAGGCCATGGAGGCGGCGCGCGGCCTCAACGCCTATGTGCTGGAGACGCCCGAGCAGGCGCTCGCGATGGCGAAGGCCTCGGACGAGCGGCTGGCGAAGGGGCAGGGCGGGGCGCTGGAAGGCCTGCCGCTCGGCATCAAGGACCTCTACGCCACCAAGGGCGTGCGCACCACGGCGGGCTCCAAGATCCTCGGCAATTTCGTGCCGGCCTACGAATCGACTGTCACGTCGCAGCTGTGGCGCGATGGCGCGGTGATGCTCGGCAAGCTCAACAATGACGAGTTCGCGATGGGCTCGTCCAACGAGACCTCGGCCTTCGGGCCGGTGAGCTCGCCTTGGCGACGTGAGGGCTCCAACGCCGCGCTGGTGCCCGGCGGCTCCTCGGGCGGGTCGTCCTCGGCCGTTGCGGCGCGGCTCTGCCTGGGCGCGACCGCGACCGACACGGGCGGCTCCATCCGCCAGCCGGCGGCGTTCACCGGCACGGTGGGGATCAAGCCCACCTATGGCCGCTGCTCGCGCTGGGGCATCGTCGCCTTCGCGTCGTCGCTGGACCAGGCCGGGCCGATCGCCCGCACGGTGCGGGACAACGCCATCCTGCTACGCTCCATGGCCGGGCACGACCCCAAGGACACGACCTCGGTCGACATCGCGGTGCCGGACTACGAGGCGGCGGTGGGCCGCTCGATCAAGGGCATGAAGATCGGCATTCCCAAGGAATACCGCGTCGACGGCATGCCGGCCGAGATCGAGGCGCTGTGGGGCAAGGGCGCGGAGTGGCTGAAGGCGGCGGGCGCGGAGCTCGTCGACGTGTCGCTGCCGCACACCAAATACGCGCTGCCGGCCTACTACATCGTGGCTCCGGCGGAGGCCTCCTCCAACCTCGCCCGCTATGACGGCGTGCGCTACGGCCTGCGCGTGCCCGGCAAGGACATCCAGGAGATGTACGAGAAGACCCGCGCGGCGGGCTTCGGCAAGGAAGTGCGCCGGCGCATCATGATCGGCGCCTATGTGCTCTCGGCGGGCTACTACGACGCCTATTACGTGAAGGCGCAGAAGATCCGCACGCTGATCAAGCGCGACTTCGAGGAGGTCTACGCCCAGGGCGTGCACGCCATCCTGACGCCCGCGACGCCCTCGGCCGCGTTCGGCATCGGCGAGAAGGGCGGGGCGGACCCGGTGGAGATGTACCTCAACGACGTCTTCACCGTGACGGTGAACATGGCGGGCCTGCCCGGCATCGCGGTGCCGGCCGGGATGTCGTCCGAGGGGCTGCCGCTGGGCTTGCAGCTGATCGGCCGGCCCTTCGACGAGGAGACGCTGTTCTCGGTGGCCGAGGTGATCGAGCAGGCGGCGGGGCGGACCCGGCTTCCCGACGCGTGGTGGTGAGCCGTGTTCAGCACGGCCGTCGCCTCCGCGTGCCTGTCCGTGCTGCAATGGCTTCTCTGGCTCACGGCAGGGCTGCTGCTGCTGCTGATCGTCGTCCAGGCCCTGCGCGGGGACGCTGACGCCCAGCCGGGCACGACGGCCGTGATGGCCGTCCTCGCCGGTGCTGTTGGCTGGATGTTCGGCGCCGCCGGCCGGCGGCTGGCGCGACGGTGAATGCCATCCTCCCGTCATTGCGAGCCGGAGGCGAAGCAATCCAGTCTACTGTCAGACCTTTAGACTGGATTGCTTCGCTGCGCTCGCAATGACGGGAGTATGGCTTCGGCCTTTCTACCCCACCGCCACCTCTCCTTGAGAACAGGACCCACCGATGCCCCCGCACTTCTGGCAGGACCTCGAGCCCTATCGGTGGGTGGTTCTGCTCGCCTTCGTCGATCCGGTCGTGATCGCGGTCGGGCTCTGGATCGGCTGGAAGGCCGACCAGGCGGCCAAGCTGCTGCTGGCCGGCTTCGCGGCGGTGATCGCGGCCGTGGCGGTGAGCTTCCTGCTGCGCTTCGTCGGCGTGAGCTGGTTCGAGGGCGGCTACTTCTTCGGCGGCGCCCACGCGCTGTCGCGGTTCTTCGCCGGCGTGCTGTGGGCCGTGGCAGGCTACACGGCGCGGCGGGCGAGCGGGCGGTGAGGGTCGCCCCCTTGACCCCGCGCGCCTGAAACATGAAAAGCGGGGCTCGGCCTCCCGGCCCGCCCGACACGAGAGATCATCCGATGAACGCCATCGTCGACAGCCGCACGCTCGATCCCAAGAAGCTCATCAAGGGCGCGACCGGGGATTGGGAGATCGTGGTCGGGATGGAGATCCACGCGCAGGTGACGTCGAAGTCGAAGCTGTTCTCGGGCGCTTCGACGGAATTCGGCGGCGAGCCGAACGACCACGTGTCGCTGGTGGACGCCGCGATGCCCGGCATGCTGCCGGTGATCAACGAGGAATGCGTCAAGCAGGCGATCCGCACCGGGCTCGGCCTGAAGGCGCAGGTGAACCTGCGCTCCACATTCGACCGCAAGAACTACTTCTACCCGGACCTGCCGCAGGGCTACCAGATCAGCCAGTACAAGAGCCCCATCGTGGGCGAGGGCGAGGTGGTGGTGGACCTGCCAGAGAGCGGCGGCCAGATCACGGTCGGCATCGAGCGGCTGCATTTGGAGCAGGACGCCGGCAAGTCGCTGCACGACCAGCATCCGACCATGAGCTTCGTGGACCTGAACCGCTCGGGCGTGGCGCTGATGGAGATCGTGTCCAAGCCCGACATCCGCTCCTCCGAGGAGGCGCGCGCCTATGTGACCAAGCTGCGCACCATCCTGCGCTATCTCGGCACCTGCGATGGCGACATGGAGAAGGGGAGCCTCCGCGCCGACGTGAACGTGTCGGTGCGCCGCCCGGGCGAGCCCTTCGGCACGCGCTGCGAGATCAAGAACGTGAACTCGATCCGCTTCATCGGGCAGGCGATCGAAACCGAGGCGCGGCGGCAGATCGGCATCCTGGAGGATGGCGGCACGATCGACCAGGAGACGCGCCTGTTCGATCCGGGCCGCGGCGAGACGCGGTCCATGCGCTCCAAGGAGGAGGCGCACGACTACCGCTATTTCCCGGATCCCGACCTGCTGCCGCTCGAGTTCGACCAGGCCTACGTGGACGCGCTCGCCGTGCACCTGCCGGAGCTGCCGGACGCCAAGAAGGCGCGCTTCATCGCCGACTACGGGCTCTCGCCCTATGACGCGGGCGTGCTGGTGGCCGAGCAGGAGCAGGCCGCCTATTTCGAGGCGGTCGCCAAGGGCCGCGACGGCAAGGCGGCGGCGAACTGGGTGATCAACGAGCTGTTCGGCCGTCTCAACAAGGAAGGCAAGGACGTCACGACCTCGCCGGTGTCGCCGGCGCAGCTCGGCGGCATCGTGGACCTGATCGGCGAGGGCGTGATCTCGGGCAAGATCGCCAAGGACCTGTTCGAGATCGTCTGGACCGAGGGCGGCGACCCGCGCGAGTTGGTCGAGAGCCGCGGCATGAAGCAGGTCACCGACACGGGCGCGATCGAGGCGGCCGTGGACGCCGTGATCGCCGCCAACCCGGACAAGGTCGCGCAGGCGCAGGCCAAGCCGACCATGATCGGCTGGTTCGTCGGCCAGGTGATGAAGCAGTCGGGCGGCAAGGCCAACCCGCAGGCCGTGAACGACATCCTCAAGGCGAAGCTGGGGATTTGAGAGTTACGCTCCCTCGGGCGGCGGCAGCCTTCGGAGGGAGCGATCGTGCAGCGGGATCAGGATCATCGCGCATAGAGCGCCGATGAGCGCCATCAGCATGTCCGACTGCGTGTCCCAGACATCGCCCTGGGTTCCCAGAAACGCATCCGCGGCTTCGCCGGTCGCGATTGCAACGCGCCACTCGATGATCTCGTAAAGCGCGCTGAACGCGAGCGGCGCCGCCGCCATGAGGATCGGCACGAAGGCGCTGCGGGGCGCCTGCCTGAACGGCGAGTAGCGCACCAGCAACTCGCGAGTCAGGATCGCCGGCACGAAGCCCTGGGCGAAGTGTCCGAGCTTGTCATAGTTGTTGCGGACGCCGCCGATCCAGTCGCGGACCCAATCCCCGGCCGGGACCAGCGCATAGGTAAAGTGTCCGCCCACAAGCAGAATCAGCGCATGCGCGAGGATCAGCACATAGAGCAGATCCGACAACGGCCAGCGTTTTCGGGTGAGCGCCAGAAGCGGGAAGGCGATCAGAGCCGGAATCGTTTCGAGCCACCAGGTCAGGCGGTCGTGGGCGCCGAAATACGACAGCGGCAGCGCCGAAACGAAGACGGCGGCGAGCGCTATCGGGACCAGCCGTTGCGGAGAGTCGCCTAGAACCACTTTTGCAGCGCCTCCACGCCGAACGCCCCGGCGCCCAGCGTCCAGGTCGCCCACGCGAAGGCGGAGAGCCAGTTGGCGAGCTGGAAGCTCCATTGCGGCATCTGGCAGGCGCCGGCGACCAGCGGCACGGCGGCGCGCAGGGGCCCGAGGAAGCGGCCGAAGAACACGCCCGCCCAGCCCCATTTCTGGAAGGCCGCATGGCCACGGGGCAACAGGTCCGGATGCTTGTTGAGCGGCCACATGCGCGAGATGGGCTCGTGGTAGTGGTAGCCGAGCCAGTAGGACAGCCAGTCGCCCAGCGCCGCGCCGAGCGCCGCCGCGAACCAGATGGGCAGGAACGCGATGCCGCTCGCCCCCACCATGACGCCGATGCCCCACAGGATCACGGTGGCGGGGAGGAGCAGCGACACGAAGGCGAGCGATTCACCGAAGGCGAGCGCGAACACGATCGGGATGGCCCAGCCCTCGTGGTCGCGTAGGAAAGCCAGGATGGGCTCGACGAAATCAGGCACGTTCAAGCGGCGCGTCTCCCGGGGGCATGGATCAACGAAGGGGAGGCGTCCCGTCGAACCGCATGCTGGCTGCGATCTCGGCGCAGAGGTGGTGAGCGCGGGCGTGAAGTCAACCGCGAAGCCGGCCCGGCGCCGGCCTTTCGGGCCCCCTTGCGCCTTGCGGCGGCCCCGCCAAGCTGTAGTCTCCGGCCGCTGCCCATCTGGCAGGCACGAGGACGTCCCATGACTGCGCGCTTTACCCTCCACGGCATCTTTCTGTCCGGCCCCACCTACAAGGTCGGCCTCGCGCTGGCGCTGGCCGGCGAGCCCTTCGACTACACGCACGTGAACCTGCGCGCCGGCGAGCACAAGACGCCGGAGTTCATGGCCAAGAACCGCTTCGGACAGGTGCCATGCCTGACGGACAATTCCAACGGCCGCAACCTGTGCCAGTCGGCCTCCATCCTGGAATACATCGCCGACAAGACCGGCAAGCTCGGCGGCGCGACGCTGGACGAGCGCGTCGCCGCGCGCGAATGGATGTTCTGGGTGTGGGACAAGCTCGCCGCCCCGGTGTACCGGACGCGCTCGGCCAAGTTCGGCTTCCGCACCCTCGACGACGCCACCCTGGCGATGTACGCGACCGAGTCGGCCGGGGCGCTCGAGTTCCTCGACAAGGCGCTGGCGGGCCGCTCCTGGCTGGTCGGCGAAGGGCCGACCATCGCGGATATCGACGTGTACGGCGTGGTCCACTACACGGCCGACGCCGGCATCGATCTCGCCCCCTATCCGAACGTCGTCGCCTGGGTAGAGCGCTTCCGGGCGCTGCCGGGCTTCGCCGAGCCGACCGCGCTGTTGCCGCAGGAAAGCAAGGCTGCGTGAGCCGGGAGCTCCTGATCCGCGAAGCCACGGCCGCAGACCTCGCGGCCGTGGTGGAGTTGCACGCCGCGGACGCCCTGGGCGCCCACGGCGACGCCTGGACGCCCGACGCGCAGGATGACTACGCGCGGGCCTTCGCGGCCATCGCCCGCCATCCCGACCACACGCTCTATGTCGTGGAGGCGGGCGGCGCGGTGGTGGGGACGTTTCTGCTCAGCTTCCTGCCTGGTCTCACCGGGCGCGGCGGGCTGCATGCGCAACTGCGGTCCGTGCAGGTGCGGGCGGACCAGCGCTCGGGCGGCATCGGCGCGCGGCTGCTAGGCTTCGCCGAGGAGAAAGCCCGGTGCCGGGGCGCGGCCGTGATGGAGCTCACCTCCAGCATGCGCCGGGTGGACGCGCACCGCTTCTATGAGCGGCACGGCTACGGCAAGACGCATTTCGGCTTCAAGAAGAAGCTGGGAACAGGCTGAGCCCGACGCAAAAAGCCCCCGGCCGGGCCGGGGGCTTTCGGGATGGCGCGCGGCGCCGGGATCACTTCTTCTTCAGGCACTCGCTGGAGAACTGGCGCCAGGTCTTGCCCTCGGTCTTGCCGGCCTTCTTGGCGGCCTGCCACTCGGCGCCGCATTCCTTCATGCGATTGCGCGAGGCCATCTGCGCCTCGGACGGCGGCTTCTTCTCGGCAGCCGGGGCGGCTGCGGCGGGGGCGGCCGTTGCGGGGGCCGGAGCGGCGGGCGCCGCGGCGGCGGGCGCGGGCTTCTTCAGCGGGTTGGCGGCAGTCTGGGCGACTGCGGGGGCGGCGGCGGCCAGAAGAACCGCGAGCGCTGCGATGAGGCTGGTTTTCATGGAAAAGAACTCCCCATGCCCGGGGCATTGGCCCACGCCGGGAACCCGGCGCCGCCCCCGGACTCACCGGCGGGCGCGAAGCCCCGCAGCATCCTCCCTTTTCGGGGGGCGCCGCAAGAGCCGGCTGCAGGGTTGCGGAAAATCAATGATGCGACACGGGGAAGGCCGCACGGCGCACGTCAGCCGCGCTGCGGCGCGGACTTCCGGCGGCGGCGGCTTCGGCCTACCGTGGCGCATCGTCTTGAAGTTCGAGGACCACCCGCATGTCCGCAGCGCCCGCGACCCCGATCGATCTTTACTACTGGCCGACGCCCAATGGCTGGAAGATCAGCATCATGCTGGAGGAAACCGGGCTGCCCTACACGGTGCGGCCGGTGAACATCGGCAAGGGCGACCAGTTCAAGCCCGAATTCCTCGCTATCGCGCCGAACAACCGCATGCCGGCCATCGTCGACCATGACGGCCCCGGAGGCGAGCCGATCTCGGTGTTCGAGTCGGGCGCGATCCTCCAGTATCTCGGCCGCAAGACCGGGCAGTTCTACCCGGCCGACGAGCGCGCCCGCGTGGCCGTGGAGGAGTGGCTGTTCTGGCAGATGGGCGGGCTCGGCCCCATGGCGGGCCAGACGCACCATTTCCGCATCTACGCTCCCGAGCAGGTGCCCTACGCGATCACGCGCTACACCAACGAGGTGAACCGGCTCTACGGCGTCATGAACAAGCGCCTCGCCGAACGCGAGTACCTCGCCGACGCCTACTCGATCGCCGACATGGCCTGCGTCGGCTGGGTGCGCGGCTGGGAGCGGCAGGGCCAGAACATCGAGGACTTCCCGCACCTGAAGCGCTGGTTCGAGTCCGTGATGGCGCGCCCGGCGGTGGTGCGCGGCATGGCGGTGCTGGCCGAGGAGCGCGCCAAGGTCGACCTCTCCAAGGACAAGGCCGCGCAGGCGGTTCTCTTCGGCCAGAAGGCGCGCTGAAGCGCCGGGAAACGGGCGCGGCGCGGAGACCCCGCGCCGCCGGTCCTCAGTCGACGCGCGTCAGCGTCTCGGCCTTGCAGATCATGCCGCCCATGACGCAGCCCTCGAGCTTCAGATGCTGCGCGTCGATGGCGCTCAGGAAGCCCGTGTAGGTCTTGCCCTCGTCGGCCTTGTAGACCTCGCCCTTCCACTGGTCCGGCTTGCCGGTCGGCTTCATGTTGAGCACGATCGGCAAGCCGAGCAGCGGGCGGCCGCGGCGGCCCGCGTCCGGGTTCTGGTCGTCCGTGCGGGGCTTGCCGTCCGGGCCGGCCGGGTCCTTCAGCCAGCTGATGGAGCCGCACAGCGCGTCGCCCCCGCACCGCGCGATCTTGATCCGCGACGTGCCGGTGGCGCGCAGCCATGTGCCGGTCGCGTCGGCCGCTGCGGCGTGCGCCGGAGCCAGCAGGCCGGCCGCCATCGCGGCGGCGGCGAGGAGGCGCATCGGCCCGGGCAGCGCGGTTATGTGTTCAGCCATCTGGCGGTTCCCCATCGGCGTCGCATGCGCCGTTGCGCCCATCATCCATCCCTGTCGGGTTCTGGCAAGCGCTTCGGCGGTTGCGCGCAGAGTCAAGGATCCGTGAACGTAAACCTTCAGGCCCTTGCAGCAGCCGTGACGCGATTCGTTGTGCAGTCTGGGATTTCGAGCCTCAACGCGGTGAACGAAGGTTTAGATTTACCGCTCGTTTTCGTTTCGATTACCTCTGATTCATCGTGCTTATTAGCTCGCTTTTGGAGAAATTGCGGTGAAATGCAGGTGTTCAAGGCGACGCTCCTGAACCGAGCCGGACGCCTGAAGTAATCGAGAAGATCTCCGCAGAAGCGGAGCAAGTGGGAAACAGGACCATGGCGCGTTTTGAAATGAACACGGCCGAGATGGCCTCGATCGCGGCGGGCGAAATGGACGGCCTCGCCTTCCTGGAGCTCGGCATGATGTACGCCGCCGGGCGCTCGGTGGAGGTCGACCGCATCGCCGCCCACAAGTGGCTGAACATCGCCGCCGCCCGCGGCTGCCGTGACGCCATTCCGCTGCGCGCCGAGATCGCGGCCGAGATGACCACGGCCGAGATCGCCGACGCCCAGCGCGCCGCCCGCATGTGGCTGACGCTGCACTAAGCAGCCGCGGCCGCCCCGGGGCGACCTGGGTCCACGCCGCGCCTGGACCCGCCTGGGAGGGCAGGGGACCCGCGTTCGGCGACCGGCCCGGCCTCCGCGCCATGGCCGCCCCGAGGGCCCACACGGCCGCCCACCGCGGCCCGCCGCCACGGCGCCGAGCCGCCTAGCCCGGCCACGGCCCGCGCCGCCCGACCCCGGCCGCGCGCCCTCGCGCCGCCAGCCTCATACGCCCGTTGACCAGCCGCCCCTGATCGCCTAGAGCTTCCCGCGCCGGAGACGTGGCCGAGTGGCTGAAGGCGGCGGTTTGCTAAACCGTTATAGGTTTGTAAAGACCTATCGAGGGTTCGAATCCCTCCGTCTCCGCCAGTCCTAGCGGGCAAGCCTTTATATTCACGAGATAGTTCCGAGCTCGTCAGCTTGCTCCCCCAACATCTACCCCAACATACATCGCCAGATGCTTGCCCTCCGATTAGTCACCCAAGGCATCATGGGGCCGGCGGAGCTTTGATGCTGCCGCACAGCAACTGCACGCTGCGAACCTCGTCGCGTCTTCATAGACGTAACGTGTCCCAAGCTTCAGCGGAACGAATCGCACAGCCTCAGGTTGAGTCCGCCAGTTGCGGCGTATCGAGTTGGGGAGGGCCAGAATGGCTCCTCGTGCGAATTGGAAGGGCTATCTCAAGCTCTCCCTGGTGTCTTGCGCTGTGGCGCTCTATCCGGCCTCTAGCTCCTCCTCCCGGGTCTCGTTCAACACCCTGAACCGGCAGACCGGCAACAAGGTGAAGCGTATCTACGTCGACCCGGACACGGGCGAGGAGGTGACGAGCGACGACCAGGTCAAGGGCTACGCCGTCGCGAAGAACTCCTATGTGACGATCGACGACGCCGATCTGGACGCGATTAAGATCGAGAGCTCGCACACGGTCGACATCGAGAAATTCGTGCCGCGCTCGGAGATCGACCCCCGCTACATGGACGCGCCGTACTACATCGCGCCCGATGACCGGGTGGCGCAGGAAGCGTTTGCGGTTATCCGAGAAGCCATGCGCGACGGCGGCATGGTCGCGCTGGCCCGGGTCGTGATCGCCCGGCGCGAACGGATCATCATGATCGAGCCCTGGGAGAAGGGACTGCTCGGGACCGTGCTGCGCTACGGCTATGAGGTCCGGGACGCGGCTGCCTACTTCGAGGACATCCCCGACATGCCGATCCCGGCCGACATGAAGGATTTGGCGCACGTAATCGTGCAGCGAAAGGCCGGCCATTGGGATCCGGCCGAGTTCGAGGATCGGTATGAGACGGCCGTCGTGGAGATGCTGAAATCCAAGCAGGCCGGCGCTGCCGTGGTCGATGCGCCCACGGCGCCGCGGCCGAGCAACGTCGTGAACCTCATGGATGCGCTCCGCCGCAGTATCGAGACCGAAAAAGCCGCGCTGGCGACCGCAGAACCCAAGCCGCTAGCCGCATCGAAGAAGCCGAAAGCAGCGAAGAAGGCGGAGGCCGCCGCCGAGCCAAAGAAGGCAAAGAGCGGTGCGCGAAAGCGGGGCTGAGCAGGGAAGCCGTGTGCCGCTCAGAGCTGCATATGCGGATAAAGAGTGCTGATCTTGTAGGCCACTTCCGTCCGGTTGCGAGCCTTCAGCTTCTTCATGATGTTGCGTACGTGCACCTTCACGGTGCTCTCACACATGTTGAGCTCGTAGGCGATGATCTTGTTCGCCTTGCCCTGTCGTAAAGCTTTGGCGACGGCCGCTTGGCGACTGGTGAATGGCGCATCTTGCGCTTCCGCTGGTGCGGGAGCCTGTGCTGTGGCTGGACGATGTTGCACGAGGCTGGACGCCGGTACGAACACGCCGCCCGCCTTCACCAAGCCGAGTGCGCCAAACGCGACCTCAAGGCTGACGCTGGTCGGAATGTACCCACGCGCGCCCATCTCGAGCGCTCCGAGGATAGACTCGAAATCTTCTGCATCCGAAACCACCACGATCGGGGGCGGGTTGTCCGACTTGGCGAGCGCCGCGATGTCGCGCTGCATCTCCTCGTCCGCCGTCTTGCGAGCGCTTCGGAACACCATCACGAGCGGCGCCGCGCCGGTCTCCAGTCCGGCATCCTGCCAGGCTTGCAGCGAGTTGAAGGCGTGAACCTCTAGCGTGCCGTCCATAGCTTGCAGGCAGCGCGCCAAGCAGTCGCGGAGCAGGACACGATCATCGATGATGACAAGGTGGGTTGCAGCCGCGGCCGCCGTACTTTGGCCCGAACTCATTCCCATCTCCTCGATAAGCATATGTCGCATCGGCTGACTCCGTGTTTCCCGAACGGTCTTGGTATCTGGGGCGGTTCGAAAGAGCCCACCGATGAATGACCTCAACAGTCCGTCGCACATCCGGCGCCAATCGAGATGGACCGTGTTGACACAAGAATGGATCGCTTCGGGGCGAGCGGGTGGGAACGGAGGTGCTCAGCTTTCGATTGAGTCTGCTCTGAGCGGAGCGAGACATGAGCGACGAAAAGACCAAGAAGGGCCAGCAGGACCGCAGTCGAGTAGCGGCCGAAGAAGGCTACGAACTCCGATACTTTGCCAAGAAGCACGGCATCACGGTCGACCAGGCCGAGCAGCTCATCAGGGAGCACGGCAATAGGCGAAGCGAGCTCGATGCGGCCGCCGAGAAGCTGAAGCGATGAGGCTCGGTGGTGGATCGGACCTCGCCAACTTGGGCTGAGGACTTCGCCGAGGAGCTGGTTGCGAAGTACGGCAGCTTGAGTGTCGACGCTTTCACACGCAAATGCGCGGAAATGATCGCGGAGCTTGGTTTGCCCGCGGCTGAGGAGGATCTCCTCTCGGCAACAATAAGCGCAGCCTACATGCAGCGGCGGAACTCGCCGCCCACCCTTCACTGACATGGACTGGCGTCCTCCACCCCTTGCACGTGACAAACGCTCTAATCCACCCGGGTTCATCATTCCCTGTCAGCCAACGCTGGTGCACGAGGTCCCGGCGGATCCGCGCTGGATCCACGAGATCAAGCACGACGGCTATCGGATGATCTGCCGCAAAGACGGAGGCCGGATCAGGATCTGGAGCCGACAGGCCGTCGCGTGGACAGAAGGGCTGCCCGGGATCGCGGCGGCGCTCCGGCTGTTGCCCTGCAGTTCCTGCGTGCTTGATGGCGAGGCCGTGGTGCAGCGGGAGGACGGGACAGAGGACTTCTATGCCCTGCGTTCGCGGGAGTCGGCCCGCAACGCCATCCTGATCGCGTTCGACATCCTGGAAATCAATGGCCGGGATCTTCGGCCGGTGCCGCTGATGGAGCGCAAGGGCGAGCTCTGGCGGCTGCTGACGGCTGGCGCCGGCGCGATCGCCGCGGCCGACTACCTGGAGAGTGGCGGCGACGTGCTCTTCAAGCACGCCTGCGAGATGGGCCTTGAGGGCGTCGTGTCCAAGCGCCGAGACAGCCCGTATCGGTGCGGGCGGGCTGTGTTGTGGCAGAAGGTGAAGTGCGCTGGGTATGAGCGACGGTGACACACAGCCCTCAGTGGGGCTTCCCAACATCCGGGCCCTGGTGGGGCATTAGCGCTGTCGTGAAAGGCATTGCGACAAGCAGCTTGCCGTCGGCGCCGCAGATCTCGAAACGGCTGTCGAGCATGTTGCGTCCGTCGCGGGCAGCATCGGCAATCATCTCACGTGCGCCCTCCACTGCGTCGTGAATGGCAGCCCCGAGATCAAAAAATTCTGCCCCTTCAACGTCCGTAGCGAGACCCCTGCTCGATCGTATGTGGGTGAAATACCGTGCCATCTCTTAAAACATCAAGACTCGGGTGGAGGTTCGAGTGCTCAAGCGATCTCGCTCCGTCTTTCTGTCCTACTAGTGCCTAGCGTTTGCAGACAGACCGTCTAGGGCCGGTTGTATCCTCGCGATCTTCTGCCCAAGCGTCAGGTTTGCCCAACCGGAACGGTCTACCTTCCCTCCGAAACGTCGAACCTGTTCTGAGATCAGGTCGAGCATCTCAGCTGCCGGAAGTTGGGCTTCCTGAGCTTCCTTGAGGATCTCGTAGGGGCAACGCATCGCGACCGGCCCTCTTTGACGATCTCTGAGCAGACAACAATCAAGCCTAAGAGGCAAGCTCGGTTATCTCGAACGCTGGCCGTAGCGGTGGGCCTGCGGCTACACTGCAGGCATGTGCAATCTCTACAGCATGACCAAGAACCAGGCCGCGATCCTGGAGCTCACCCGGGCTATGCGCGACAGCACGGGCAATCTCCCGAGCTTGCCGGGGATCTTCCCTGACCAGATGGCGCCGGTGGTGCGCCATGCGCCGGACGGCGTGCGCGAGTTGGCCATGCTACGCTGGGGCATGCCGTGCCCGCCTGCCTATGGGGCCAGGCCGTGACCAACATCCGGAACACCAAGAGTCCTCACTGGCGCGCCTGGCTGAAAACCTCCAATCGCTGCTTGGTCCCTTTCACGTCCTTCTGCGAGTACGAGGACACCAAGCCGCGCAAGACGCCAACTTGGTTCGCCTTGGACGAGAGCCGGCCGCTGGCGTTCTTTGCAGGCATCTGGACAGGCTGGCACGGCCTGCGGGGAACCAAGGCCAACCCGATCGAGGGCCGTCACGAGCTTTTCGGTTTCCTGACAACGGAGGCCAACGCTGAAGTTGGGGCCGTCCATCCGAAAGCCATGCCGGCGATCCTGACGGCACCGAATGAATGGGAAGCCTGGTTGAATGCGCCGGCCGAGGAAGCTTTACGGCTACAGCGGCCGCTACCGGACGGCACCCTTATTGTCGTCGCCCGCGGGCCGCGGGAAGACTCGAACGGTTAGGCCCTGCGCATCCCAGTTGCACGGCCGACTAGCACAAGGGCATAACCTTCCGGTCGGACTTCCCGGAGATGCGTCGTGTCGACGCCGCTTATCAGCTTATGCCGGCGGCGCGTTGGGTTGCACAGTCCGACCGCTCGCGCGCGCTGGTCGCCTCTCTGGCCTTGCACATCCTCCTGATTGGATTGTTCGTTTCGCAGCGGGTGAATGCGCCCGACGAACTGCAGGAGCCGATCCCCGTCGAACTGGTCATCGACCAAACCCCTGAGACGGCCGTCAAACCGGCCCCGCCGACGGCCGACCAGCCCGCGCCGCCAACCCCAGGCCCGAACGTAGAGTCGCCGGCGGCGCCGAGCGTGCCCCGTCCCGCGGTTCCGAGCTCGACGATCAAAGCGACGGAGCTTTACTCCGCCCAGCTCCTGCAAGATCCGCGAAGCCGTCGGTCGCGAGAGACGCTGGCCAAGCTCGCCCCGAGCGCCAGGCTGGAGCAGATCTGCAACCTGGAAGCCATGGCCCAGATCGCGGCTCACGACGGAGGCGTCAAACCGGACAAAGTTCTGGCCTACGCCTTTGAGCCCGTGCGTCTCGACGGGCTGAAGCTGGTCGCGGCGGGAGCGGCTTACCACGCGGGCCACAACTGGTATCGGCTTCGGTTCACTTGCAGCGGCGATGACAAAGGCGCGGCGGTGAAGTCCTTCGAATTCATCGTCGGATCGGCCGTCCCGCGGCAACTTTGGGAAGACCACTATCTTACCGGCGGCTTCGATGCTGACCCAGCGCGGCGACGCGAACTCGCAGTCTTCGGACCTATGTCGATAGGCTATAGAGCTGATTGGCACTGTCCGCATCACCGCAATTGCTTTAAGTAAAAAGCTCTTACGAGGGGAGCAGCACATGCAAGAACAACAAAACGACCTGGCATCTATGACGGCTGACATCGTCACGGCCTACGTGGCGAACAATTCCGTGCCTGCCGCAGATCTGCCTGCGCTCATCAAAGCCGTGCATGCGGCAATGGCCGCCGCGGCCGGCGGCGCGATCGCCGAGCCCGAGCCCGGAGCTTTGAAGCCCGCTGTTCCGGTCAGGAAGTCGATCACACCCGACGCAATTATCTGCCTGGAAGACGGTAAGTCGTTCAAGTCGCTGAAGCGTCACCTGATGACCAGGTACGGCCTGAGCCCTGCCGACTACCGCGCGAAATGGGGTCTGCCGAGCAATTACCCAATGGTCGCGCCCAACTACGCGGCATCTCGATCGGCGCTGGCCAAGTCGATGGGGCTTGGCGTCAACCGCCGTCAGGCGGTTGAGCCGGTTCCGGTTCCGGCCAAGCGCGGCAGGCCGAAGAAAGCTGCTTAAGCCGCTGCCGAGAAAGCCGGTTAAGAGGTTGTCGGAGAAAAGGGCGAGCCCCGCGGCTCGCTCAGCAGTCGTCAGGGTCAGTTCGCACACCCGACGTTGGAAGCGCCACGCAGGAGGTCCGAGACCCCCTGCAATGCGAAGGATCCATACGGACCGATATCGCTTTCCAATGCTGCGACGGCTGCGCGATCGAAATATTCGAGCGCATTTACTCGATCCAAGACGCCTTTCTCGACAAGCAGGTCGACCAGCCTGGCGACCTCTGCAATTTTCCCGGGCTCCACCAGCGCAGCAACTTTGTTGATCATCATCGGCCCCGTGGTTCACTGCCGGATGGCAAACGAACACACCTGAGATGCAGCTGCGCCGCAAGATGCGCGCCCTGTGGATAGCGGGGGCATTTTGTGTGTGCTGTCTAAGGATGCGACCGCACGAACGCGGGGGCCATGTCGGTTGACTCTCGTCTACGCCGCTGATGTTCTCTTTTCGTTCTAACGAAGAGAGCGACACGATGTCGACCGCCACCACGCCAGCCGCAGCGCCGACCTACCCCACCGCCGCCGATGTCGACGCACTCTTGGCTGAGTTCGACGGGGACGCCCGAGCCGCCATCAAGGCGCTGCTCGAAGACCTGGCGACCCTGGCCGACGATCGCGAGGCAAGCGTCTCGGCTGGCTTTGTCCGCGGGCGTAGCATCCGGATTGTGGGGCGGCCGTGAGGACTCGGCGGAGCGCATTGTCGGAAGCAGAGTCAAGCGAGCTTCTCCGGGCGGTGGAGGAGTGCCGCTCCGCCGCTGTCCGGGCGCTCACACGCGCTCCGATCGGCTCTGAGGGCGCGATTGCCTGCCGCGAGTTGCTGACCGTCCTAGACAACCTCGTCGGTGCCCTGACCGGCGACCACCGACGATTTTGGGCCAAGCCGCACTACACGCCCGAGGGCGGTGGAGGACGGCTGGACCGGGACTAAGCAGAGCGGAGAGCAATCATGAAAAAGACCGATGAGCGTTCAGAGTCTGCGGCGGCCAGCAAGCGCGTAACCTATTACGTCGCGCTGCCATTCACGCGCGACGACGAAGGCGAGCTGGCCGCCGGCGAGGCTGCCGAGCTCCAGAGCCCTGGTGCCGCCACTCAAGCGGCGAATGCACTGGCAAAGAAGCACGGAGGAGCGGTGGCGTTCTCCCGGTCTGGCGACCCATCCGTCGGCGAGTTCGATGATGCCGTCGTTCTTCTCTGGGTTGGCGACGTGCCGTCTGACCTTCAAAGCTTTACGGGATAGACCGGGCAGGCGCGAAGTGCCCCGGTGGACCACGCTGCTAAGCGCCAGCTCGCACCTTGCGAATGAAGCCTTCGAGGTCGTCGTGGATGCCTTGAACACGATCGGCGTGAAACTGCGTGCCTTTCGCCAGCCGCGAAGCTCCATCCAGCGCGGCGAAAATCTGCTCGTCTGTCCGCGCGAGGAGTTCGGCCATCTGTTCCACTTGTTGGGACGAGATCTCGGACGCTGATCCAATCCGATGCGTGCTCTCCGCACACGCTCCGGCTGCGGTGGCGAGGTTTGCCGCCGTCGACTGCATTTCGGCTGAGATTGACGCAACGTAATCGATCTCTTTTAGAGAACGCGTCACAAGTTCCCGGATATTTCCGACGAGCCTGAAGATGTGCTCGGCTGCCCCGGCCGACTGCGTCGATAATGCTTTTACCTCACCCGCGACCACGGCAAAGCCACGGCCGGCATGGCCAGCTCTCGCCGCTTCGATGGTGGCATTCAGGGCCAACAGATTAGTCTGAGCCGCGATGTCCTGGATCGCCGAAACGATGCGCTCGATCTGTTCGGAGTCGTGTGCCAAGTGCTTCACCGTCGCGAGACAGCGCGCGACTTTCTGAGCGCTGGCTTCCGCTGCATCGGCCACGGTTGACGACATAACAGCGACGTCTTTGACGGAGCAAGAGAGAGCCTCCGCCTCGGTGGCCAATTCTCCGGATCGCTTCACGGTCCCGGCCGCCACACCTCGAGCCATCACGGTCGCTGTGGACGCCTCGTGAGCTCGGTCGAGCATCGTGTCCAGCTCGGTGCTGATCTCGGCGGCCGAGCCCGCAATCGACTGAACGGCTCCACCGATGTTCATCTCCAGCCGAGCTGCGGTGTCTTCCAAGACGCGTTGCTTCTCGAGTTGGCGGCGCTCCTCCTCGACAATCCGATCCGAAATATCGACGATGACACCGTCCCATAACAATCGGTGGCCTTCGGTCCGAGGCACAGCGTCCCACTGAAGCCAGAGCGTCTTGCCGTCAATCACATAGCGACCGCAGAAAGCGCTCGGCGCCATCGTGCGCGCCGAATCCTCCATCGCGGCCCTACACTGGGCCCGGTCGTCAAGATGAATGGTCGCCAAGAGCCGCCGCGGGTCTTTCAGCAGTTCGGTTGGCGACATGTGCAGAAGGGATCGAACACCGTCGGACACATAGGTGAAGCCGATACGGCCACCTTTGTCGCGGAACATTTGAAACACACAGCCCTTTATGTTTTGGACGACGGCCTGCAAGCGGCGATCAGTGTCCGCTAGCGCTTGCGTCGTACGCATCTGAGCGAAATGCCAGATGAGCAGGCGTCCGAGGATATATGCGACCATAAAATTGGCTGCGCTTGCCAGCAAGAGCAGAAGCCACAACGCGCGTATCTGCTCGGCACTGCCGAGAGCGATCGTGCCTCCTCCCGTTGCGAGCCCAGCCAGAGCAGCATACCCTACCACGTCATTGCGGAGGCGCCCGGGGCGGAGCGCCGCCAATCCGGCTGCGGTCATCGAGACGATTCCGATGCTGGCCAGCCCTGGCCACATTCCGACACCACCCATGTAGCCGCGCACTAAGCTGACTGCGGCTCCAGACAGCAATACAGCCACTGGACCGCCCCATCCGGCGACAACGGCGAGAACCGCATTCCGGCCATCAAAGCGAAAGCCGCCCTCAACGATAATAGGATCGGACATGCTCAGGACGGCGATGACCGTTCCAAGAGTACCGATTACGACAGGACCGACGACATTCCCGAGCCGATCGATGCGGCGGCACAGAATGCTGGCCGCCAGCATCGCGCACACCAACTGGGAGGCGTTGTGGAGGTAGCTGAAGACGACTTGCAGCGAGTTCATGTTGCAAACTGAACATGAACTCTTAAGGCTGAGGTTAACTGCCGCGTTCTTGGACATCAGTTGTTTGAGATCGTTCTTCAGGCTGGCTGCGAGGAGACGCTTGAGAAAGGAGCTGGCCTCGAGGGGCTCGCTGCCATGCGGGGTCTCCGCCCGTTTCTGCGCGGAGCCGTGGCTGCCACGGTGGCGGACTTCCTCGACAACCCTCGGCGTCGAATCGGCCACTGCCCACTGTGGGGAGGGTACTGGCCCTGGGTTTGATCGAGCTTGGAACTCAGAGCCCCTTCACAGGTTGAATCGCCATCTACGACGAACCCTTCCCTAAGAGGCCCCGCAGCATGCCCCCGCTGCGGGGCTTTTTATTGAGCCGTGTGGATGATCCATACGCCAGCGACGCTCCCCCTCCCGCCGATCCATGATGTACTTGAAGCGCGAGCGGCTCGGTCCATCGGGCTAGGAGGAGCGGACATGCGGGTGCTTGGACTGGTCGGAATGGTCTGCCTGGGGGGTAGCACCGCAAACGCCGCTGATGTCGATCTCATCTGCGCAGGCTATTTCAAAACCGTGGCAGAGATCGAGGCGCAGGCTCCTCGGCACCCAGTCCCCAAGATGCAGATCATGCTGGACTTCACGTCGCGAGAAGTGGTGATCCAGAGCAATGCTTTCCCGCTGTTCGAAAACGGGTACATAGCCGAGCTTTTCAAGGCCGATGCCACTTCGATAGCTTTCTACAGCAAGCGGGCGCAGCGCTCGGACCCAACTTTTCGGTATCTAGGCGCGCATCTGTCGCGCACGACGGGAGACGTGATGATCACAATCTCCGAGGGCGAGAACGACGGCATTGTCTTGTCGGCAAACTGCCGACCCGCCAGGCCCTTGTTTTAACGTTAGGTCTCATGCCCAGCAGCGCCCGCCCCCAACCGGGGCTTTCTTTTTGGCGATATGCCCCCCTTGTCGGATGTGCGCCTATTCCAGCGGCCCCTAAAAGGGCCAATTACCGCGGCGCTTTCCGCCCCTTAAAAGGAGCTTCGGGAAAATGCATTTCGCCAATTTCCTGTGTAGTTTCCGCGACATAAATTCAGCGAAAAAAGCTACCATTGCAAATTACCCCGCGTCGCCCACCTGAACATAGCTGCGGTGTCGGTCTGACAAGACGGTGGGCCTCAGCTCGGGAAACCGATCGCCGGAACCATGGGGCTCCCCCTCGCCGGCAGCGCAGGCTGAAGCGTGAAGCGCTTTGGGGGACGGGCTCACGTCGGGCTCGCAAGTAGCACGCGATCGTTGGCGGACGCATCGTCCAACGGGCTCACGCATACGTCGCGGCTCCGGTCGGCACGATATGAATGGGCAAAGCACCCACCCGGCCAAATCGGCGGGGCTGGTCGTGCTTTGCCCAGCACTCCATCGCCCACCTAGTCGACACTCTGGGCTTAACAAAGATCGAGTTTATAGAAGAGAGTAGTACGCGAGACAAAGCGACAGCCGGCGGTCGCCCTCGCGAAAAACATGAGTGTTCATGGCCTGGCGCGCTCGCCCTCTGAAACGCAATGAACGCGCGCCGCCGGCGGCCTTCATACCGCCCATGCTGGCCACGCTTTCGGAGGTGATCCCGATCGCGCCCGGGTGGCTCTACCAGGTCAAGCACGACGGCTATCGCATGCAGGGCCACCAGGAAGGGCAGGGCGCGCGCCTTTATAGCCGCACCGGGCTCGTCTGGACCGACCAGCTTCCCCGCATAGCCGCGGGCCTAGGCGATCTCCCCTGCCGTTCGTGCGTGCTTGATGGTGAGGCCGTGGTGCAACTCCCTGACGGCCGGGACGACTTCCAAGCCCTGCGGTCGCGCTCAGGCGCCGGCCGAGCCGTGCTGATGGCCTTCGATCTGCTCGAGTTGGATGGCCGGGACCTTCGCTCTTGGCCGCTGGTCGAGCGCCGCGCCGAGCTGGCCCACCTGCTGGCCTCGCCGGTGGACGGGATCGCCTTCGTTGACGCTCGCGATGAGCACGGGCCGGACCTATATCGCCACGCCTGCGCAATGGGACTGGAAGGCATCGTCTGCAAGCGGAAGGATAGCGCCTATCGGTCGGGGGTCTCGCCAGCATGGCTTAAGGCACGATGTCCGGGCTACAACCGGGCCTGACGACTGCAAAGGGTTAGCAGGGCTTTGGCCATGTCCTCATGGCCCGAAGCCAGACACCCGAGTACGTTTGTTCGAATTGGTACGACGTCAATTCGACCAAGTTGGACGGTTACGTCGTACCAGTGATAATGTCCGGCTTGTGTTTAACGGTTGTCTATCGAAACCGAGATCGCCCGATGGATAGCTCTTCCCAGAATTTGAAAGATGTCGTTGAGAAGTTCGTGGCGGGGCACGGGGAACTGG